>NZ_POUB01000244.1 GCF_003236335.1 Micromonospora deserti | reverse complement strand
CACTGTTTTCGCAGGCTTTATCTTTTTTTTTTTTTTCAAGCACAAGACGGCATACGAGGTGAGCGCTAGTCTCGTGGGCTCGAAGATCTCTATAAGAGACAGCACAGCTGGCGTAGCCGGGGCAGCAGCCGCTCCTGCGCCCAGTCCAGGAACATCAGCTGCGAGTCGGCCCCCACCTGCACGATCGCCACGTGGGTGAAGCCCGCTTCGACGAACTTCTTGATCGCCGCGACGTGCGCGTCCACGTCAGGTCCGCAGGAGATGCTCTGCGCCACGTCCTCCTCGCGGACGAACTGGGTGGCGGCGGCGAACGACTCGGGTCCGGGCAGCTCGGCGTTGACCTTCCAGCCCAACCCGAACCAGCGGAGCTGGTCGTGCACGATCTTTCTGCACTCCGCCTCGTCGGGGCCGTAGCAGATGGCGACCTGCCCGTAGCGGGGCCGGCCGACCCCGCCGGCGTCGTCGTACATCTGGATGATGTGCGGGTCCGGCTCAGTGGCGACGAGGCCGTTGCCGTACTCGGCGGCGAGGGTGGCCGACTGTCGGCCGGAGGCGGCGATCGCCATCGGCACCGGGTGGTCGGGCCGGTCCCAGACGTACGCGTCGGGCACGTCGTAGTGGTTGCCGGAGAAGGTGAGCGTCTCCCCGTTGAGTAGCGGCCGGATGATCTGCAACGCCTCCTCGAACATCTCGTGCCGCTGTTGCACGTGCGGCCAGCCGCCGACCACGTGTTCGTTGAGGTTCTCACCGGCACCCAGGCCCAGGGTGAACCGGCCGTCCGAGAGCACCCCGACAGTGCTGGCCTTCTGGGCCACCACCGCCGGGTGGTAGCGGCGGATCGGGCAGGTCACGAACGACATCAGCGCCGCCCGCGAGGTGGCGTGCGCGACCGCGCCCAACACCGACCAGGCGTACGGGGAGTGGCCCTGGGAGTCCAGCCAGGGGTAGTAGTGGTCGGAGATGACGAGGTGGTCGAAGCCGGCCCCCTCGGCGCGCACCGCATGGTCGACGAGGTGTTTCGGACCGGTCTGCTCACACATCAGGGTGTAGCCGATGTTGACCATGGCGTCTCTCCTTCGGACCCGGACAGATCATCCCCGGATACCCCGGCCGGCGTCGGTCAACCATCGCGTCCGCTTCGTCGGGCAGCTTCGTGGCCGCCCCGGCCAGGCGGACCTTAACCGGTTCATTGCGCTCCCGAACCCATCGGCCTAGGCTGATCCGTGCGCCGCCGGGAAGCCGGGCGGCGGCTGTCGGGCTGCAGCCGCCTTCCCCTGTGACATCCCACCCCCATCAGGGCAGCGGGGGTCCTCCCTGAGGAAGGCCATGAAGAAACGACTCTCCGTCGCCGGTGCGGCGCTGCTCGCCCTGCTGGTCGCCGTGCTGGCGTTCGGGCAGCCCGCCCGGGCCGCGACCGGTTTCTCCGTCGCCGGCGGCAAGCTCTACGACGCCAACGGCAACGAGTTCATTATGCGCGGGGTGAACCACGCGCACACCTGGTACCCGCAGCGGACCAGTTCCTTCGCCGACATCAAGGCGCTCGGCGCGAACACCGTCCGGGTGGTGCTCTCCAGCGGTGACCGCTGGACCCGCAACAGCGCCGCCGACGTCGCCAACGTCATCTCGCTCTGCACCGCCAACCGGCTGATCTGTGTGCTGGAGGTGCACGACACCACCGGGTACGGCGAGCAGAGCGGCGCGATCACCCTCGACCGGGCGGTCGACTACTGGCTCAGCATCGCCGGCGCGCTCGGCGGCCAGGAGAAGTACGTCATCGTCAACATCGGCAACGAGCCGTACGGCAACCAGAACTACGCCTCCTGGGCCACCGACACCGGCAACGCCATCAAGCGCCTGCGCGCCGGCGGTCTGGACCACACGATCATGGTCGACGCACCCAACTGGGGCCAGGACTGGTCGTTCACCATGCGCGACAACGCCGCCTCGGTGTTCGCCGCCGATCCCGACCGCAACACCGTCTTCTCCATCCACATGTATGGCGTCTTCGACACCGCCGGCGAGATCAGCGACTACCTCGGCGGCTTCCAGGCCGCCCGACTACCCATCGTGGTTGGCGAGTTCGGCTTCAACCACTCCGACGGCGACCCCGACGAGGACGCCATCCTCTCCTACAGCCAGGCCAACGGGATCGGTTGGCTGGGCTGGTCGTGGAGCGGCAACGGCGGCGGGGTGGAGTACCTGGACATGGCCACCAACTTCAACCCGGCCAGCCTGACCAGCTGGGGTCAGCGGCTCTTCAACGGCGCCAACGGCATCCGGCAGACCGCGCGGGAGGCCACCGTCTTCGGCGGTACCCCGCCGACCACTCCACCGCCGACGACGCCGTCGCCGACCACCCCGCCGCCCGGCAACAAGGTGGACAACCCGTACGTGGGGGCCAGGGGCTACGTGAACCCGGAATGGAAGGCCAAGGCCGACGCCGAGCCGGGTGGCAGCCGGGTGTCGAACACCCCGACCGCCGTGTGGCTGGACCGGATTGCCGCCATCAACGGCACCCCGGACAGCAGCTCCAACGGGGCGATGGGGGTCCGTGACCACCTCGACGAGGCGCTCCGGCAGGGCGCCGGCTACATCCAGTTCGTCATCTACAACCTGCCCGGCCGGGACTGCGCGGCGCTCGCCTCCAATGGGGAGTTGGGCCCGGACGAGCTGCCCCGCTACAAGGCCGAGTACATCGACCCGATCACGGCGATCCAGGCCGACGCGAAGTACCGGAACCTGCGGATCATCAACGTCATCGAGATCGACTCGCTGCCGAACCTGGTGACCAACACCTCCGGCAGGCCGACCGCCACCGCGATGTGCGACACGGTCAAGGCCAACGGCGCGTACGTCAACGGCGTCGGGTATGCCCTGGCCAAGCTGGGCGCCATCCCGAACGTCTACAACTACATCGACGCCGGGCACCACGCCTGGATCGGGTGGGACAGCAACTTCGGCCCCACCGCCGACGTCCTGAAGGCCGCCGCCACCGCCTCCGGCAGCACCGTGGCGCACGTGCACGGCTTCATCGTCAACACCGCCAACTACTCGGCACTGAAGGAGCCCTACTTCAGGATCACCGACTCGGTGAACGGCCAGTCCGTGCGGCAGTCCAAGTGGGTCGACTGGAACCAGTACGTCGACGAGCTGTCGTTCGCCCAGGCGTTCCGCGACAAGCTGGTGCAGATCGGCTTCGACCAGAACATCGGCATGCTGATCGACACCTCGCGCAACGGCTGGGGTGGCAGTGCCCGGCCCACCGGCCCGGGCGCGACGACCAGCGTGGACGCATACGTCGACGGTGGCCGGGTCGACCGCCGGATCCACGCCGGCAACTGGTGCAACCAGGCCGGGGCCGGTCTGGGCGAGCGTCCGAAGACCGCTCCGGAGCCCGGCATCGACGCGTACGTCTGGGTCAAGCCTCCGGGCGAGTCGGACGGCTCCAGCAGGCTGATCCCGAACGACGAGGGCAAGGGCTTCGACCGGATGTGCGACCCGACCTACACCGGCAACGCCCGCAACGGCAACAGCCCCAGCGGTGCCCTGCCCAACGCGCCGATCTCCGGTGCCTGGTTCTCCGCCCAGTTCCAGGAGCTCATGCGCAACGCCTACCCGCCGCTGTGAGCCCGACGCCCACCCGCCGCTGGCAGTAGGTGAGGCACTCCAGCGGCAGGTTCCCCGCCCCTGGTCCGACCGCCCGACGGTCGGGCCAGGGGCCCCTCGCGTCCAGGGTCAGGGGACCGTCCGCTCGATCGCCGCCCGGCCCATCTCGGCGAGGTCCCGACGGGCCTGCTCGACGTTCTCCGGGGTGAGGTCCTGGCCCCGCGCCATCACCAGGTCCTCCGGGTCCCAGGGTTGCTCCCCGCCGGTGCGGATGTTGTCCCCACCGGCCCCGGTGCCGGTGCCGGTCGCGCCGGTTCCGGCCGCGTACGGGTCGCCGATTAGGTCGTCCGTCGGCGCGCCGCCGGCCGGCCGCTCGCCGGGCTCGGCGAATGCCGGGTTGTCCCGGTCGGCGCCGCCGCCGGTCATCAGCTGGGGGACGCCGGTGTCGTCCTCCACCGCCGCGGCCACCTCGGCGCTCTCCTCCAGCGGTCGGTTACGGTCACGGTCGGTCATGTCACTGCCTCCTGTCCCCAGGCGCGTTCCCTGACCCCATCGCGTACCCGGTGCGGCGGTCCCCATGCCCCGCCACCCGGTCAGCGGGCGAGACGTGCGGAAGTCGGGGGCTCGGCCGGGATGCGCGGCCTCGCGGTACGGTCAGCGGCCCAGCACCCGGTCCAGGAAGTCCCGGTACTGGCGGACCGCCACCCGCAGCTGCTCCGTGTCCGCCGAGGCGGCCTCCTGCCAGGCGCCCAGCTTGTCCTTCTGCGCCGACAGGGCCGAGGCGAGGGCCTGGATGGCCTCGTCGACCAGTGACTGGGCCTCCCCGGCCGCCGCGCGGGGGTCGTCCACGAAGCGCAGCTGCACGTCCCGCCACCGGTCCCGGAACCCCTGCGCGGCTGCCGGGTCGAAGAGCGTCGCCGGCTCGGCCGCGACGGTCGATCCGGCCGGGCGGGCGGTGCCGGCGGCCTCCAGCGACCCGGCGGCGGTGGCCCTCGCGAGCACCGGGTCGGCGTCCGGCGAGACCCTGTCCGGATCCACCATGCTGGGCGTCGCCCTGCCGTACCCGGCGCCGCCGGCTGCGGCAGCGTCCGGGTCCCCGGCCCACCCGGTCAGGTCCGCCCGCCGCTCCGGGCGCCCCTCGCTCGCGTCGGGCGGCAGCACGCTCGTCCCCGCGGGCCGCTCCGCCCGGTCCGGCACCGCGTCCGCGCGCCGGTCGGTCTGGTCCGCGGCCCGGTGGCCGCCGCGGTGGAACTCCGCCGTCGGGTCGGCCCGGCGCCCCTCGCGTGGCCCGTCGGCGACGCCGTCGCCGGGGCGGGCGGTTTCCTCCGTCCGGGGGTCCGGTTCGTCCTCGGGACGCGGGCTGGCCAGCGCGGACGCCGCCACCGCGCCACCGACCGAGGTGGCGCCGAAGGCGGTCGGCACCGGGGCCGGCTGGTGGAACTCCGGCCGCCCGGCGTCCTCGGCGTCCCGGTCGGCCGGGGACCGCTCGCCGGCGACCCTCGGGTCGTCGAACGTGCCCCGGTCGTCCAGCGCGTCCTCGGGTACGTCGGCCCGGCCGGCCTGGTCCGCGGGCGGGGGCACGGGCACCGGCGTGGAACGGGCGTCCTCGGGGTGTTCCCTGTCCACCTGCTGCTCTTCGTGGCGCATGGCGATCTCCTCAACGGCTCGTGACGTCGTGCGGGCTGTCCGGCTGGCGCTGCTCAGGCTGGCGCTGCTCCGGGGGCCGGTGCCCGACCGGGTCCTCGCCGAGCAGGTCGGCGAAGAGGGCGCGGTAGTGGACTACGGCCCGGCGCAGCTCCTCGGTGCTGGCCTCGCCCCGGGAGTTGCGCAGGTGGATCTCGTGGGCGTCGCGGTAGTGGGTCAGCGTGCGGGCGTGCTCGACGGAGAGATGGGCGATCTGGTCGGCGAAGTCACCCGTGGGGTAGCCGCGCTCGGCGATGAGCCGGGTGACCAGGTCGTCCGCGGCGCCCACGGTCTCCCCCGGGGAGTCGACGAAGCGGACCTGTAGTTCCTCCCAGGCGGCGGCGTACCGGGCCCGGGACTCGGGAGCGAGCGGGGTGAGGGTGAGCTCGGCGTGCCGGCGTTCCCGGTCCCGCAGTTCACGCTCGGCGGCGGCCCGGCTGTGCTGCTCGGCGACGACGTGGTCGTACTCGGGTCCGAACCGGGACCGCAGCGCCCGCCGCCGGGCGTAGGTCCGGGTCAGCACGGCCAGCGCCGCGATCACCAGTACGACGAGAACTATGACGACTACCTGCGTGGGCGACATGGCTCCTCCTTCGCCACCCGGTATTCCCTCAGCTTGCTGATCGCCAATCCCGATCCGGGGCACTTTCCCCGCCGGCGCTGAAACCTCCCGCGCGGGATTCGCCGGGTACGGGACGATCGGCGACGAACCGGCCTCGACGTACACCCGGGCGTAGCCGCTCCAGACCGTGGGCACGGTGACCATCCGGCAGGAGCCGAACCGCATCGTCGATTTCATGTCGAACACCCCGGAGCCGACGCGCATGCTCACCTGGCTGTTCAGATCGAGCGGCAGAACAACTGCCGCCAGCGCACGACGACTCCGGCCGGCGGGTCGCCGACGGCCTGGGCGCCTCCGTCAACAGCTGATCCGGTCCACCCACGAACGCCCCGCCACCGCCGGCGGGGCGTTCGTCGGTTGTGGACGCCCGTCCGGACACGCGTTGCGACGGACGGTAGTGCATCCGGCGCGTTATTACGTATCCTGCCCAAGGCGTCCGCCGGTGGCGCCCCGCGTCCCGCCGGGGCGCGGTCGGTCCGGACGTTGCCCGGCCGGCGCCGGCGCCCCCGCAGCCACACCTTCCGGGCGAGGTCCGATTGAAAACCCGCGACTGGCCGATCCGCTCCAAGCTGACCGCCCTGGTCGTCGTGCCGGTGACCGCGCTGCTCGCGCTCTGGATCTTCGCCACCGCACTCACCTTCGGGCCGGCCCTCGACCTGCTGGCCGCCCGGACCCTCCTGTACGACCTGGGCCACCCCGGCGAGACCGTGGTCGCCGAGCTGCAACGGGAACGCCGGCTCTCGGTGATCCACCTGGCCGGCGACGGTGTCCTGCCCGGGCTGGCCGAGCAGCGGCAGCGCACCGACCACGCGGTCGCCGAGTTGCGCCGCCGGATCGCCGGAGAGGAACTGCGGGAGGCCGCCGGCGACCTCCTCGACGCCCGGCTGGACCAGCTGGTCACCGCGCTGGATGCGCTGCCCGCCGGACGCGGGTTCATCGACCGGCGGGAGGTTGACCGGACCGGGGCGATCGGCCTCTACAGCGGCATGATCAATTCGGCCTTCCAGGCGTTCGCGGCCATGGCGGCCCTGCCCGACCAGGACCTGAACCGGCAGGCGCTCGCGCTCACCGCGTTGGGCCGCTCCCGGGAACTGCTCGGGCAGGCCGACGCGCTGCTGGCCGGGGTGTTCACCGCCGGCCGCTTCGCCGAGGGGGAGCACAGCCAGCTCGTGCAGACCATCGGCAACCAGCGGTTCCTCGCCGACACGGCGGTCGCCGACCTGCCCGACGCCGAGCGGACGGAGTACCAGCGCCTGACCGAGGGGGCGGTCTTCGCCCGGCTCCGGACGATGCAGGACACCCTGATCGGCGCCGGGCCGTCGGCGCGCCCAGCGGTGGACCCGACCGTCTGGCAGACCAGCTACGAGGCCGCGCAGCAGGCGCTGCGGGAGTTCGAGCTGGCCCAGGCCGACGGCCTGGCCGACCGGTCGGTGCCGACCGCCGTCCGGATCCTGGCCCGGCTCGCCGCCGCCGGCGTGCTCGGTCTGGTCGCCGTCGTGGTATCGCTCCTGGTGGCGCTGCGGTTCGGGCGTTCCCTGGTACACCGGCTCACGGTCGTCCGGACGGTGCTGGAGCAGGCCGAGCGCGCGCTGCCCGACGTGGTCGCCCGGCTGCGCCGCGGCGAGCAGGTCGACATCGCCCGGGAGGCGCCGTCGCTGGAGTACGGCGCGGACGAGATCGGCCAGGTGGGGCGGGCGTTCACCGCGGTGCAGCGGACGGCGATCGGGGCCGCGGTCGACGAGGTCAACCTGCGCCGGGGGCTCAATGATGTCTTCCTCAACATCGCCCGGCGCAGCCAGGGCCTGGTGCACCGGCAGCTCGCCCTGCTGGACCGGATGGAGCGGCACACCGAGAGCCCGGACGAGCTGGCCGAGCTGTTCCGCGTCGACCACCTCGCCACCCGGCTGCGACGGCACGCCGAGGACCTGGTCATCCTGGCCGGCGCGGCACCGGCGCGGGGCTGGCGCAACCCGGTCGCGATGGTCGACCTGATCCGTGGCGCCATCTCCGAGGTCGAGGCGTACGACCGGGTGGACATCACCACCGTGCAACCCGCCGGCGCCCTCGGGCGGGCCGTCGGTGACGTGATCCACCTGCTCGCCGAGCTGATCGAGAACGCCACCGCGTTCTCCCCGCCGGGAACCCGCGTGGAGGTCTCCGGGCAGCACGTCGCGAACGGGTACGCGGTGGAGATCATCGACCGGGGGCTGGGGATGTCCGCCGCGGCCGTCGAGGAGGCCAACCGGCGGCTGGCCCGGTCACCCGAGTTCGATCCCGCCGAGACGGCCCGGCTCGGCCTGTTCGTGGTGGCCCGGCTCGCCGCGCGGCACGGGGTCCGGGTGCGGCTGCGCCCTTCTGGCGGGTCTGGGCTGACCGCCGTGGTGCTCATCCCGGCGGACCTGATCACCGACGAGCCGTCCGCGTTGCCCCTCGGGACGGACGCCGGATCGGCGCCGCCGGGCTCCGGGCCGGCGGCGCAGGGGCGGCGGATGGCCCGTGCGGGCCGGCTGGGCACCCTGCCCCGGCCGCGGTCCGCCCAGTCCGGCCGGGAGCGGACCGACCCGGTGCCGTCGGCGCCGCCCGGCGCGGTGCCGCCCCCTGCCGGCCCGGTGCCGGTGTCATCCCACCCGGCCTGGCCCGGCCCGGCGCCGGCCGAGACCGCCGGGGAGGTCGACGGGCTCCCGCGCCGGGTCCGGCGCCGCCAGGCGGCCGCACACCCACACCAGCCGCCGGGCATGGTGGAGGCGCCCATTGGGGGGCAGCCGACCGTGGACGACGCCACCCGGCTGCCCGTGGTGGATGGGCCGACGCTGCGGCAACCGGCCGTCGGGAACCCCACCCTGCGCAGCCCGGAGGAGGCGCGCCGGGTGATGTCGGCGTTGCAGGCCGGCACCGCCCGCGGCCGGGCCGCCGCGGAAGCCGGCGCGCCGGAGCCGACCGCCCCGACCACCCGACGGACCGCGTCCGCCCGGCCGGGTGTGCCCGACCTGGCCACCGGAGCCACGGAGGAGACCGGGACCACCGGGACACCGCCCACCGCCGGCCCCGAGGCCACCC
>NZ_POUB01000243.1 GCF_003236335.1 Micromonospora deserti | reverse complement strand
GGGGAGTTGTATCTGGCCGGGGACGGGTTGGCTCGGGGATACCTGCGGCGGCCGGGCCTGACCGCGGGCCGGTTTGTGGCGAATCCGTTCGGGGCGCCCGGGGAGCGGATGTATCGCACTGGGGACCTGGTGCGTTGGCGGGCGGAGGGCATTCTGGATTTCCTCGGCCGGGTCGACCAGCAGGTGAAGTTGCGCGGGTTCCGCATCGAGCTCGGGGAGATCGAGGCCGTCCTGGCCCGCCATCCCGACGTCGCGCATGTCGCCGTGACACCACGAGAGGACCAGCCCGGCGACATGCGGCTTGTCGCCTACCTCGTCGCTCGCCCCGGCAACGGGCTCGACGTCACACAGGTCCGCACCCGCGCGGCACGGGAACTGCCGGATTACATGGTCCCGTCGGGGTTCGTGATCCTGGACGCGTTGCCGGCGCTGCCTAACGGCAAGCTTGACCGGGCGGCTCTTCCCGCTCCCGACACGAGCGGCCTGGCCCTGGCTGGCCGGGCACCGCGTACTCCCCGCGAGCAGCTCCTCGCCGAGCTGTTCGCGGAGGTCCTGGGCTTGCCGGCCGTCGGTGTTGACGACAACTTCTTCCACCACGGCGGCCACTCCCTGCTCGCCATGCGCCTGGTCAGCCGGATCCGGGAGGCGGTCGGGTCCCGCATGCGGGTGGCGGACCTGTTCACGCACCCCACCGTGGCCACCCTCGCGGAGCACATCGCAGCTGGCGCCGGCGAGGACCGCTCCGCGATGCGGGTGCTGCTGCCCCTGCGCCCCGGCGGCAGTCGGCCGCCGCTGTTCTGCGTGCACGCGCTGTTCGGCCTCGCCTGGCCGTACGCCGGGCTCGCCCAGCACCTGGACCCTGACCGGCCCGTCTACGGGCTGCAGGCGCGCGGCCTGGCCGAGCCTGCGGCCCTGCCAGCCACCCTGGAGGACATGGCTGCCGACTACGTTCAGCAGATCCGCGCCGTACAGCCCCACGGGCCGTACCACCTGCTCGGCTGGTCCTTCGGCGGCCTCGTCGCGTACTCCGCCGCGACTCAGCTGCAGGCCGCCGGCGAACAGGTCGGGCTGCTGGCCCTACTCGACGCGTACCCGCTCACCGACGCCGAACGGATGGCCGAGCATGGCGAGGACGAGCGCGACGCGCTGGAGTTCCTGCTCAGGCTGGCCGGCCGGGACCCCGCCGACGCCGCGCGACTGAACCGCCAGGAGGTGGTCGCGCTGCTGCGGCAGAGGGGCGGTCTGCTCGCCGCCGTCGACGACACCACCGTTACCGCGGTCGTCGACGTGGCCGCCAACGCGACCCGCCTGATGCGGACGGCCACACTGCGGCCCTACGACGGTGACGTGCTGTTCCTCACCGCCACCGCCGACAAGGCGGGCACCTCGCTGACGCACCGGCGGTGGAAGCCACTGGTCCACGGCCTGATCGACAACCACGACATCGCCTGTACCCACCTGGCCGTCACCGACCCCGGACCCCTCGCCGAGTGGGGTCGGATCGTCAGCGAACGGCTGTATTCGATCGACAACCCGGCGCCTGGGCGTCGGGTGTGACCCGGAAGGACACGACGATGACTGACTCCCCGACCAACCCCTTCGACAATCCTGACGGCGTCTTCCACGTCCTTGTCAACGACGAGGGGCAGCACTCGCTGTGGCCGTCCTTCGTCGACGTGCCGGCCGGCTGGACCACCGTGCTCGCCAACGCTTCCCACGACGAGGCGCTGCAGTACGTCGAGACCCACTGGAGTGACCTGCGACCCAGGTCCCTCGTCGAGGCGATGAACGCCGACCGGACCTGAACCACCGACCGCGTCACCCCCGCACAGGAAAGAGTCCACATGCGTTTGGGCCAGATCACCATGGACCTCACCCCGCTACGGTCCAGCCGGGATTTTCGGATCATGTTCTGGGCCAGGGTCGTCGCCCTGCTCGGCATCAGCCTGACGTTGGTGGCCCTGTCGATCCAGGTCTATCAACTCACCCGGTCGTCGCTGGCCGTCGGCATGGTCAATGTCGCCGCAGGTGGGACGCTGCTGGCGGGCACCCTGGCCGGCGGGGTCCTGGCCGACCGGTACGAGCGTCGCCAGCTGCTGCTGCTGTCCCGCGGCGGCGCCGCGGTCGTGTTCGCCGCACTGACGGTCAACGCGCTGCTGGACCAGCCGCGGCTGTGGGTCGTCTACCTGTGCGCGGCTGTCATCGGTGTGGTCGATGGGGTCAGCGAGACGGCACTGGTGGCGATCGTCCCCGACCTGGTGCCGAAGGCGCAGCTCGCCGCCGCCGGGGCGTTGACCGCCATCACCACCCAGCTCGCGACGATGGTCGGGCCGTCGGTCGGTGGCGCGATCATCGCAGGACCGGGGGTTGCGGTCTGCTACGGCATCACCTGCGTGGCCACGGTGATCCAGGTGGCGATGATGTCGCTGGTGACGCGCCGCCCGCCGGCCGAGGCAGAGCACCAGCATCCGCTGCGGGCCATCGCCGAAGGCCTGCGGTTCGTCCGGCGAAACCGCCTGATCGCCGGCCTGCTGCTGGTCGACGTGTGTGGTGGGCTGTTCGCTCTGCCGTACGCGGTCTTCCCCGAGTTCGGCGCGAAGGTGTTGCACGGCGATCCACGTACCGTCGGGCTGATGTATTCCGCTCCCGCCGTCGGCGCGTTCCTCGGCGCCCTGTTCAGCGGCTGGGTCGGGCGCTACTCCCGCCCGGGCCGGGCGCTGCTCGGCGCGGGGCTCCTGTGGGGGCTGGGCATCACCGCGCTTGGGGCGAGCGGCAACATCGGCTTCGCGCTCGTCTTCCTCGGCCTCGCCGGAGCCGGGATGATCTTCACGGACATCCTGGTGCGGGCGTTGCTGCAGCAGCACACCCCGAGCGCACTGATGGGTCGGGTGAGCAGCTTCTGGCTGGCGTTGGCCACCGTGGCGCCGGCCGCCGGCGGTGCGTTGGTGGGCGGTCTGGCCGGTGTCACCGGCCCCGGCATCGCCGTGCTCCTCAGCGGCTTGGCCTGCGTCACGGCGGTGCTGGTCATCGCCGCGGTGATCCCCGACGTACGACGCGCCGTCCCCGCGACCAGCACCGGCGACGGCAGCGATCCGGTGCCCGAGTTGACCGGTGTCCGCGAGGGCGACGGCCGGTGATCCTCGACCTGCGGCTGGAACCCGCCCGGTGATCGCCATGGGCCCGACGCGTCCCACCGCCACCTCGACCGTCCACCGACCGCCGTCGACCTCGACCAGGTCAGTGGCGGATCGCATCGAGCAGCCGGTCGTTGCGCTCGACCGGCTTCGGTGGAGGCCTGGGCGCGCCGGTGGTCCCGGAATCACCTGGGCGAGGGTGTCACCGGCGAGCGTGCGGAGCCGGGTGAGCGCGTGATGCGGTGCCAGTTGTAGCGCCTCCCGTCATGCCCGGCGCCGTACCGCTCGCGCCACGACAGGGCGGTGTGAAACGCCCGGACCGGAACGGTCGATATCCCGGCAGGAGGATCCGCGGCCCGACGTCCGACGTTGGGCCCACCGCTATGCCCATTTTTACCAATATTTATATATTTCCAGTAACGAATGCCGGCCCTCTCTGGTCCAGCCCTTCCCTCTCCGGGCAGCCTGCGGGTGGGCCAACTGCCCATTACCGCACGTGGAGAGGAACACCCATGCGCAGAACGTTGGGCGTCGCGATGCTCACCGGCATCGTCGTCGCCTCCGCCGCAGCGACGGGCGCCACCGCCGCCCCCGCCGACGCGACCACCGGCTACATTGTCGTCCTCCGCGCCGACGCCGACTCCTCGTCCGTCGCCGCCGAGCATGCCCGGGCCAACGGCGCGGCCGTCGGCCACGTCTACGGGCACGCCCTGCGCGGCTACTCGGCCCGGATGAGTGCGACGGCAGCGGAGCGCGTCTCGCGGGATTCGCGAGTGCTTTTCGTGCAGCCCGACGGCGTTGCCACTACCACGGCGCAGTCGATGCCGACCGGCATCAACCGGGCCGACGCCGAGCTGAGCACGACCGCGAAGATCAATGGTACGGATGAGCGGGTCGACGTGGACGTTGCCGTCATCGACACCGGCGTCGACCTGGACCACCCTGACCTGAACGTCTACACGGCCGGTGCCAAGAACTGCAGCACCGGGCGCAGCGCCGACGACGGCAACGGCCATGGCACGCACGTTGCCGGCACCATCGGGGCGCTCGACAACAGCACAGGCGTCGTGGGCGTGGCTCCCGGTGCCCGGATCTGGCCGGTGCGGGTGTTGAGCAACTCGGGCAGCGGCAGCTTCTCCGACATCATTTGCGGTATCGACTTCGTCACCGCGAACGCGGACATGATCGAGGTCGCCAACATGAGCCTCGGTGGCTCCGGCTCCGACAGCGCCTGCGGTAGCAACAGGGACGCCATGCACGAGGCGATCTGCAAGTCGGTCGCCGCCGGCGTCACGTACGTGGTCGCGGCCGGCAACAGCTCCGCCGACTCCAGCACCTTTGTGCCGGCGGCGTACGACGAGGTGATCACGGTCAGCGCGCTCGCCGACTTCAACGGCCTGCCCGGCGGCGGCGCCGCCGCCACCTGCCGCGCCGACGTCGACGACACCCTTGCCGACTTCTCCAACTACGGCGCCGACGTGGACCTGATCGCTCCGGGTGTCTGCATCGAGTCGACCTGGAAGGGGGCCGGCTACAACACCATCTCCGGCACCTCGATGGCGAGCCCGCACGTCGCCGGTGGCGCCGCGCTCTACACGGCCAACAACCCCTCCGCCTCCCCCAGCACCGTCAAGTCGGCCCTCCAGTCCGCCGGTACCACGGACTGGAACAACTCCGACGACCCGGACGGCAGCAAGGAGAAGCTGCTCAACGTCGCCACCTTCTGACCAGACCGCCGCCGGAGAATCCAGACCGGCATGGCGGACCCGCTACCTCAGCTGTACCCCCGCACGAGCCTGACCGCTGGATAGGCGGGACAGCGGGCAACCCCGTCGGCGCCGGCCGGCCACCCCGGACAGGGCTGGCCGGCCGGTGCCGCGCGTTCCTGCGCGGCCGCCACGCAACTAAGGGGGGCGCGATCGCGGCACGATCGATCGTCGGAGGTGTGAGCAGTGGCCGGTGTTCAGCCGATTCACGTCGGTGGGACGGTGTCCGGGTTGGGATGTGAGGTGCTGGGCGATTGGACGGATGTGCCGAGCCCGTGATTACATCATCTCGTGCTGATATCAAATGCACCTGATGTGATCAGGTTGTTGGCTGACCCGCTCCGGGCGCAGATCATCGCGCTGCTTGCCGACGGGCCCGCCTGCACCTGTCACCTGGTGGAGGACACCGGCGCCAAGCAGCCCAACATCTCCAACCATCTCCGGCTGCTGCGCGACGCCGGCCTGGTGGTCGCCGAGCCCCACGGTCGGTTCACCTACTACCGGCTGGTGCCCGAGGCCCTCGAAACCGCTGCCGGTCACCTGACCGACCTCGCGCGGCGTGCTCGCGCCCGTTCCGACGCTCCCCGGAAGTGCTGATGAGCAGCGTTGACGAGCGGGAGACAGGAACCGGGGCGGTGGTCGCCCGGCTGTCCCGTCTCGATCAGTTCCTCCCGATCTGGATCGGTCTGGCGATGGCCGCCGGGCTGCTGCTCGGCCGGCTCATTCCCGGCCTGAACAGCGCCCTGGAAGCTGTCACGATCGGCGGCATCTCGCTGCCGATCGCCCTCGGCCTGCTGATCATGATGTACCCGGTGCTGGCCAAGGTCCGCTACGACCGGCTGGACACCGTCGCCGGCGACCGGCGACTGCTCTTCTTTTCCCTGCTGCTCAACTGGATCGTGGGTCCGGCGCTGATGTTCGCCCTCGCCTGGATCTTCCTGGCCGACCAGCCGGAGTACCGCACCGGCCTGATCATCGTCGGGCTGGCCCGCTGCATCGCCATGGTCATCATCTGGAACGACCTCGCCTGCGGCGACCGGGAGGCCGCCGCCGTCCTGGTCGCCCTCAACTCGGTGTTCCAGGTTCTCGCCTTCGGCCTGCTCGGCTGGTTCTACCTGACCCTGCTGCCGCAGTGGCTCGACCTGCCCGGCGCCGAGTTGACCGTCTCCGGCTTGGACATTGCCGGCAATGTCCTGATCTTCCTCGGCATCCCGCTGCTCGCCGGATTTCTGACCCGCCGGCTCGGCGAGCGCGCCAGGGGCCGGCAGTGGTACGAGGCGCGGTTCCTGCCCAAGATCGGCCCGGCTGCCCTGTATGGGCTGCTGTTCACCATCGTCATCCTCTTTGCTCTGCAGGGCGACGCCATCACCTCCCGCCCCTGGGACGTGGCGTTGATCGCGGTGCCGCTGCTCGCCTACTTCGCCATCATGTGGGCCGGTTCCTACGCCCTGGGCCGGGCCGCTGGCCTGAACTACGAGCGCACCACCACGTTGGCGTTCACCGCCGCGGGGAACAACTTCGAACTCGCGATCGCCGTGGCCATCGGCACGTTCGGGGTGACCAGCGGCCAGGCCCTCGCCGGCGTGGTCGGTCCGCTGATCGAGGTTCCGGTCCTGGTGGCCCTGGTCTACGTCAGCCTCGGCCTGCGCCGCCGGCTCTTCCCCGCTGCCACCTCGCCGTCGGCGCTGCGATGACCTGCCTGGACCGCGGCGCCACCGGCGTCGTCGGAATCTGCACCGTCTGCAACGCCGGCCACCTCGCCGCCACCCGCTGACCCAGCAAGGAGCCCAGGAATGAACGGTAAGCCCAGCGTCCTGTTCGTGTGCGTGCACAACGCCGGCCGTTCCCAGATGGCCGCCGGCTGGCTGCGACACTTCGCCGGCGATGCTGTGGAGGTCCGCTCCGCCGGTTCCGCGCCGGCGGAGGCGGTCAACCCGGCCGCCATCGAGGCCATGCGCGAGGTCGGGATCGACATCACCGACCAGACCCCGAAGCTGCTGGAGTACGCCACGGCCGAGTCGTCCGACGTCATCATCACCATGGGCTGCGGCGACGCCTGCCCCGTCTTTCCCGGCAAGCGTTACGAGGACTGGACGCTGGAAGACCCGGCCGGCAAGGGCGTCGAGGCCGTCCGCCCGATCCGTGACGAGATTCGCGACCGGGTGCGGCAGCTGGTCCGGGAACTCGTCCCGGACGCAGGCCGGTCGTGACCGGCTGCTGATCGTCGGCGGCGGTGACGCCGGGATCTCCGCCGGGATGCGCGCCCGCGAGCTCGATCCCGGCGTCCAGCCGGTGGGTCTTTCCCGCACCGGCGCCGGGGAGGCTGCGGCTGCCGTGGCGGGCCGGCCGGCGGCGCGGGAGCGTCGTTTGCCGGCATCGGGCCGGGGTATGCGGGGTGCCGGGTGACGACAGGAGAGCGCCGTGCGGTTTCCCCTTTTCGTCGACGCGGTGTCCCGCCGCGCCGGGCTCCCGGCCACGCAGTCCGCCACCATCGCCCGGGCCGTGCTGCAGACCATGGTGGAGCGGATGACCGGCGACGTGGCCGGGCAGCCCCCCGACGAGCTCGACGGCTACCTGGCAGGCAGCGGGTCCGCGGGCGGCCCGGCGGCGTTCGGGCCGGCGGAGTTCCTGCGCCGGGTGGAGGAGCGGGCCGGGGTCGACGAGGCGACCGCGCGGGCCGGCACCGGAGCCGTCTTCGCCACCCTGCGGGAGGCGGTCACCGTCGAGGAGTTCCGCCAGATGGTCGCCCGGCTGCCCCGGGACTTCGGCGGGACGACGCAGGCGATGCCGCTGCCGCCGTATGACGGTTGAGGGCTCTGTCGGCCATATGCCGTTCACATGTCAGAGTGTGGACAACGCCCGAATTTCGGGAAATTTCACGGCCTGCGGCGTGTTTTGCAGCAGAAATATTCGGTGGTGGGTGCCTATGTGGAAACTCCTCTACGCGCCAGGGGGATGATCGGACGGTTTTCTCCGTCCGTCGTCCGAGGGGCTGGTCGACTCTTCGGCCCGACTCTAATCGACGATCTTTCGAGCCAGGTATCGAGCCTTATGCTGCTTGCATTGGCATGTCCTGGGGGGATCGTGATCATGTTCGTTGAGCGCTGTGTGCTGCCCTTTTGCGGGTCCACAGTCGATTCCTGACGATGACTGAATCGACGATAATCCATCGTTTCGGCGCTGTCGCCACCCGTCGGCCCGACCAGCCGGCCATCCTGGGCGAAACCGTCCGGCTCAGCTACGCCGAGCTGGCCGGCGCCGCCGGAGGGCACGCCGCCGCGCTGACCGCGGCCGGTCGCCGACCCGGTGACCGGGTCGCCCTGCTCACCGGGCACGGTGCCAACACCATCGCCGCCACCCTCGGCACGCTGGCCGCCGGGTGCGCGTACGTGCCGCTGGACCCGGGGTTCCCGGAGCAGCGGCTGCGGCACATGCTCGGCGCCGCGGACGTCACCACCGTCCTGCATGGAGCCGAGCACGCCGAGCTGGCCCGCCGGCTCACCGCCGACCGGCCGGACGTCCGACTGTGCCCGGTGCCCGCCGTACCGGCCGCACCGCTGCGCCCGGTACCGGTCGCGCCGGACGCGCTGGCGTACGTGCTCTTCACCTCCGGTTCCACCGGCGTACCGAAGGCGGTCGGGCAGACCCACCGCAACCTGCTGCACGTCGTCGACAACCAGATCGCCACCCTCGACATCGGCCCGGACGACCGGCTCAGCCTGCTCGCCTCGTTCAGCTTCGACGCGGCGATCCCCGACCTGTACCCGGCGCTGCTCGCCGGCGCCGCCGTCGTCCCGGTGGACCTGCGCCGGCACGGGCTCGCCCACGCCGTGGAGCAGCTCGCCCGGCATCGGGTCACCGTCTACCACTCCACCCCGACCGTCTACCGCTTCCTGCTGGACACCCTCGGGAAGCGGCGGCTCGACCAGGTGCGGCTGGTGCTGCTCGGCGGCGAGCAGGCCACCCACGCCGACGCGGCCCGCGGTCGGGACCGGTTCGCCCCCGGCTGTGTGCTGGTCAACGGCTACGGCGCCACCGAGATGACCTTCGCCGCCCAGTACGCGCTGCCGCTCGCCGCCGCCGACC
>NZ_POUB01000242.1 GCF_003236335.1 Micromonospora deserti | reverse complement strand
CGGGGGGCGGCGCGGCGGTGCCCTGCGCCGGGGCGGGTGGCGCGGCGCACGGTGCGCGCAGCGGCGGCTCGTCGAGGCGGTGCACGGTCGCCGGACTGCCCGGCTCGACTGCGCGGGCGCTGGCGACCACCGCGTAGCCCTGGTCGGCCAGCCGGGCCAGCACGGCCCAGAGCCAGGCCCGCTCCGGCCCGTCGGAGCCGGCGTCCACGTCGTCGGCGACGATCAGCCGGGGCGCGCTCAGGGTGGCCAGGACCAGGCCGAGCACCTGCCGTTGCACCGGGGTGAGGTCCCGGCCCCGGACGTCCGGGTCGAAGGGCGCGTCCTCGGTGAGGCCGGCGCCGGCGATCGCGGCGGCGACGGCGTCCCGCCGGTACGCGCGCCGGGCCCGCAGCGCGGCCACCGGCACCAGCCGGCGACCGCGGCGCGGCACCGGCCCGAGCAGCAGCAGCCGTTCCTGGACGTGCTCGGCGACGGTGAGCGCCGGATCCGGTTCGTGCACGCCGGCCACCTGGCCGAGCGCGGACGGGCCGTGCCGGAGCAGCCGCCCTTCGGTGGTGGGGAAGCGCCCGGCCAGGGCGAGCAGCAGCGAGGTACGGCCGCTGCCGGGCGACCCGGTGACGGCGTGCAGTTCCCCCTCGGCGGCGGTCAGGTCGACGTCGCGGAACACCCAACCCCGGCGGGTCCGCAAGCCCAGCCCGCTCGCTTCGACGACCACCATCGACCCGCACCATCCCTTGAACTGACCGGTCAGTATAAAAACATGGTCAGCATAACGCCGGTCGTCCGTGTCGTCGTGCCCCGGCGCTGTGACCCCGCCCATCACCAGCGGGACCAGCAGGCGGCGGGGCCGCGCCGAGGGCCCGGTGTGCCCGGGGGTCCGGTGCGGCGACGCCGGGGGCCGATGCGGCGTCCCGGGGGCGGCATCCCGGGGGCGCCTCAGAAGAGCACGGTGGCCAGGGTGCCGACCGGGCGGAAGCCGCAGCGCTCGTAGACCCGGCGCGCGGGCAGGTTGAAGTCGTTGACGTAGAGGCTGACCGTCGGGGCGGCGCGGAGCAGCGCGTCACGTACCACCGCCGCCATCGCCGCCGTCGCGATACCCCGGCCCCGCCACTCGGGAGCCACCCAGACCCCTTGCACCTGGGCCGTCCGACGGGTGACCACGGCCAGCTCGGCCTTGAAGACGACCTCCCCATCGACGAACCGGGCGTACGCCCGCCCGGCCCGGACCAGGTCGGTGACCCGCCGCCGGTAGCCGCGCCCGCCGTCCTCGGCCAGCGGCGAGACGCCCACCTCCTCGGTGTACATCGCCACCGCCGCCGGGAAGAGCCGGTCGACCTCGCCGCCGCGTACCCGCCGCACCTCGGGGTCGGCCGGGACCGTGGGCAGCGCGTCGGTGACCAGCAACGGCTGGTTGGGGCGTACGTCCCGGGCCGGCCCCCAGGCCGCGGAGAGCCGGTCCCAGAGCCCGAGCACCGCGTCGGCCCGGCCGACGATCGACGAGCAGAGCCGCTCCTCGCCGACGAGCAGGTCGGCAAAGGCGGCGACGGCCGGCTCCGAGGCGAGCACCGGGGTGAGGTTGCCGCCGAGCCAGCAGACCGACTCCAGGTTCCGGCGGGTGCCGTAGCCCAGGACCCGACCCTCGGCCCGCCACCAGGCCAGCCCGCGCGCGGCGACCCGCTCGGCCACCTGCGCGCCCGCGAACGGGTCCAGGTCGAGCAGTCGCTCGACCGCGCGGCGCTCCGATTCCCCCAGTTGCCGTACCGGCACCGTCAGCACGAGTACCAGCCTGCCAGATCGGCCCCCCGCCGCGTGGGCTGAGTGGCGAGTCGGACCACGGCACGGGGACCGGTGCGAGGCCACGCCGGCAGCCCGGTTGCGGGCGGCCCACCGCACCAGCGCCGGCACCAGCGAACCGAGCACCAGGAACAGCCCACCGAGCAGCAGCCAGCCCGGTTCGCCCCCGCCGACCGCCAGCGTGGTTGCCACCACCGGCGCCGCCATCCGGCCCAGCTCGAAGCCCATGCAGTAGGCGCCCTGGTACTGCCCGTGCGCATGCTCGGGCGCCAGCCCGGAAGGAGATACCCCACCGGCGGAGCCCACAGCTCGCCGACGACGTGGGCCAGCGCCCCGCAGATCAGCAGCCGATCGCGGCTTGCCGCCGACACGTTGCCGATATATCGTCGATGCATCATCGATAGTAATGAGGAGAGGACGTTAGATGGGATTTCACCGCAAGCTGCACCAGATGCACGAGGCGCGGATGCGCGGCTTCGGTTTTCCGCCCGTTCCGCCCTTCCCCCCGGGCCACGGCGGGCACGGCGGCTGGGGTGGCCGTGGGCGTGGCCGGGGACGCCGGCCCAACGTGCGCGCCGCCGTGCTGGCGCTGCTCGTGGAGCGGCCGATGCACGGCTACGAGATGATCCAGGAGATCGACTCCCGCACCGGCGGGGCGTGGCGGCCGAGCCCGGGCTCGGTCTACCCCACCCTCCAGCTGCTGGAGGACGAGGGCGTCATCGCCGCGACCACCGATGAGTCCGGCGGCGGGCGGAAGCGCTTCGCGCTCACCGAGGCCGGCAGGGCGGAGGCCGGCGAGGCGGCGCAGACGCCGCCCTGGGCGGCGCTCGCCCAGGGCACCGTCAACAGCTGGCACGACATCCGGGACGCCGGCACCCAGGCGATGCACGCCCTGCGCCAGGTGATGATGACCGGCACCGACGACCAGCGGGAACGGGCCGCGCAGGTGCTCGACGAGACGCGCCGCAAGCTGTACGCCATCCTCGCCGAATCGGAGTGACCCGCCCGGAGGCGGTTCCCCGCCCAGCCCGGAGAGGCGGCACGCCCAACCGGCGGCGGCGCTGCCGTCGCCCAACCCGGCGGTGGCGGACCCGTCGCCCAGACATGGAAAGAGTGGTCGTTCCCCGGGGAACGACCACTCTTTCCGGCAAGTACCGCCCCGCGTCGCGGGAGTGCCACCCCGCGTCGCGGGATCGTGTCCGGCCCTACGTCGCGGCATTGCCCGGAGGCGCGGGGAAGTGCCCGCTGGGCGAGGCGGCGGGGGTGTCAGTGGACGGTGACGGTGGCGCCGGCGGCCAGACCGCGCAGCTCCTCGGGAAGCTCGGCGCCCATCTCCTCGGCCAGCCGGAGCGCCTCCTCGATCAGCGTCTCCACGATCTGCGCCTCGGGCACGGTCTTGATGACCTGCCCCTTGACGAAGATCTGGCCCTTGCCGTTGCCGGAGGCGACACCGAGGTCAGCCTCGCGGGCCTCGCCCGGGCCGTTGACCACGCAACCCATGACCGCGACCCGCAGCGGCACCGGCAGCCCTTCCAGCCCGGCGGTGACCTCCTCGGCGAGCTTGTAGACGTCGACCTGGGCCCGGCCGCAGGACGGGCAGGAAACGATCTCCAGGCCGCGCTCGCGCAGGCCGAGCGACTCCAGGATGGCGGCGCCGACCTTGATCTCCTCGACCGGCGGCGCCGACAGCGAGACCCGGATGGTGTCGCCGATCCCCTCGGCCAGCAGCGCGCCGAAAGCGACCGCCGACTTGATGGTGCCCTGGAACGCCGGCCCGGCCTCGGTGACGCCCAGGTGCAGCGGGTAGTCGCACTTCTCGGCCAGCAGCCGGTACGCCCGGATCATCACCACCGGGTCGTTGTGCTTCACGGAGATCTTGATGTCACGGAAGCCGTGCTCCTCGAAGAGTGAGCACTCCCACAGCGCGGACTCGACCAGCGCCTCGGCGGTGGCCTTGCCGTACTTGGCGAGCAGCCGCTTGTCGAGCGAGCCGGCGTTGACGCCGATCCGGATCGGCACGCCGGCATCGCCGGCCGCCTTCGCGATCTCCTTGACCTTGTCGTCGAACTGCCGGATGTTGCCCGGGTTCACCCGCACCGCCGCGCAGCCGGCGTCGATCGCCGCGAACACGTACTTCGGCTGGAAGTGGATGTCGGCGATCACCGGGATCTGCGACTTCTTCGCGATCGCCGGCAGCGCCTCCACGTCGTCCTGGGACGGCACCGCCACCCGGACGATCTGGCAACCGGACGCGGTCAGCTCGGCGATCTGCTGAAGGGTGGCGTTGATGTCGGCGGTGAGAGTGGTGGTCATCGACTGCACCGACACCGGCGCACCCCCACCGACCGGCACCGAGCCGACCATGATCTGGCGGCTCGCCCGGCGCGGGGCGAGCGGCGGGGGCGGCACGGCGGGGATACCGAGACTGACAGCGGTCACTTCAGGCACTCACCTTGAGAAGAGCGTGATCGGATTGACGATGTCCGCGGTGGCGGTGAGCAACGTGAACGCGCCACCGACCAGGATCACCGCGTACGTGAGCGGCATGAGCTTCAGGTAGTCCACCCGGCCGGGATCGGCGCGGCCGAGCCGGGCGTAGATCCAGGAGCGGGCCCGCTCGAACCAGGCGATGGCGATGTGGCCGCCGTCCAGCGGCAGCAGCGGAAGCAGGTTGAACACCCCGACGAAGAAGTTCAGCGAGATGAAGAGGATGACCAGCAGCTGCCAGACGCCGTGCTCCAGCGCCTCACCGCCGAGGCGGCTGGCGCCGACCACGCTGATCGGGGTGTCCTTGTCCCGCTCACCACCGGTGACGGCCTCCCACAGCGCGGGCACCTTCTCGGGGATCCGCTTCATCGCCTCGTACGTGCCGACCGCCAGGCTTCCGGTGTAGTCGGCCGTCGCCGGGATCGCCTCGATCGGGCCGTAGGTGACGTTGGCCGGGACGCCGGGGGGCAGCTTCGGCCCGGCGACGCCGAGCGCGGCGACGGTGACCGGGGCGGCCTCCGGGTCGGTCAGGGGCGGGCGCTGCACCGCGGCCAGCTGGGCCTGAACCTCGCCCTGCACCCCGTCCCGCTCGTAGCGGATGGTGGCCGTCTGGCCCGGGGACAGGTCACGGATCGCCTTGACCAGTGCGGTGTAGTCGGCGACGGGGGCCCCGTTCACCGCGAGGATCTCGTCGTCGTCGCGCAGCCCGGCCTGCTTGGCGGGGCTGACCGGGTCGCCGGGGGCGCACTCGCGCACCTCGGCGGCGGGGATGACGCACTCCTGCACGGCGACGTGCGCGGGCAGCGGGTTGGGCAAGTCCCGGTTCGGCAGGCCCATGAACATCGCGGCCAGCCAGATCGCGATCACGGCCAGGGCGAAGTGGGTGACCGAGCCGGCGGACATCACGATCGTCCGCTTCCAGACCGGGTAGCGCCACATCGCGCGGTGCTCGTCGGCCGGGTCGACGTCGTCGTCCTGCGGGGTCATCCCGACGATCTTGCAGAAGCCGCCCAGCGGGATCGCCTTCAGGCCGTACTCGGTCTCGCCCCGGCGGAACGAGAAGATGGTCGGGCCGAAGCCGACGAAGTAGCGGGTGACCTTCATCCCGAACGCCTTGGCGGTCAACATGTGCCCCGCCTCGTGCAGGCTCACCGAGATGAGGATCCCCAGGGCGATCACCACCACCCCGAGCAGGTACAGCATCAGGCTCCCTTCCCCGATCCCGAGATGATCTCCCGCGCATGCGTACGCGCCCACGACTCCGCCGCGAGCACGTCCTCGACGGTACCTGGTTCACCGAAGTCGGGAGTGTCCTCCAACACGCGCTGGAGGGTGTCGACGATGCCGAGGAACGGCAACCGGCCGGCGACGAAGGCGGCCACGCACTCCTCGTTGGCGGCGTTGTAGATCGCCGGCCGGCAACGCCCGGTCTCCCCGGCGGCCTTGGCCAGCCCGACCGCCGGGAACGCCTCGTCGTCCAGCGGCGCGAACTCCCAGGTGTGACTGGTGGTCCAGTCGACCGCGGCGGCGGCGTCACTGACCCGGTCCGGCCAGCCGATGCCGAGCGCGATCGGCAGCCGCATGTCCGGCGGGCTGGCCTGGGCGAGCGTGGAGCCGTCGGCGAACTCGACCATCGAGTGAATCACCGACTGCGGGTGCACCATCACGGTGATGTCGGCGTACGGCACGTCGAACAGCTCGTGCGCCTCGATCACCTCCAGCGCCTTGTTGACCATCGTCGCGGAGTTGATCGTGACGACCGGCCCCATGTTCCAGGTCGGGTGGGCCAGGGCCTGCTCCGGGGTGACCTGGGTCAGCTCGTCGCGCCGCCGCCCCCGGAACGGGCCGCCGCTGGCGGTGACGATCAGCCTCCGCACCTCGCCCCGGGCACCGCCGCGCAGGCACTGAGCGAGGGCCGAGTGCTCCGAGTCCACCGGAACGATCTGCCCCGGCCGCGTCACCGCGGCCTTCACCAGAGGGCCGCCGGCGACGAGGGACTCCTTGTTGGCCAGCGCGAGCGTACGCCCGGCGCGCAGCGCGGCCAGGGTCGGCGCGAGCCCGAGCGAGCCGACGACCCCGTTGAGCACGACGTCGCAGGGCCACTGTGCCAGCTCGGTCATCGCGTCCGGCCCGGCGACGATCTTCGGTAGCCGGAAGTCGCCGGTGGCCCAGCCCCGGCGGCTCGCCTCGGCGTAGAAGGCGAGCTGGAGGTCCTGCGCGGCGGAGGCGCGGGCCACCCCGACCGCGTCGACGCCCAGCTCCAGCGCCTGGGCGGCGAGCAGCTCGACGTTGCCGCCGCCGGCGCCGAGGGCGACCACCCGGAACCGCTCCGGGTTGCGCCGCACGATGTCGATGGCCTGGGTCCCGATCGAGCCGGTGGAGCCGAGCAGGACGAGGTCGCGGGGGGAAGTCACCCGGCCATTCTTCCCCAGCCCCGCTGTACGCCCGCTGGGAGCCTCAGCCCTCGATTTCGTCCGGCGCCTCGCCGTCGAGCAGGGCCGCCGGGTCGACGGCGAACGCGAACGGCTCGGTCATCACGAAGGTGCTCCCGGCCGCCGCTGCGGCAACCGGGCGGTACTCCCCTCGGCCAGCTCGAACAGCGCGACGGCGGGGACCCGGACCACTTATGCAGATGCCCATCCTCACCGGCAGGATGAAGGCGCCCCGTGATAGGCCAGGTTCACGGCGAGTGCGGCCACCGCCAGGCAGAAGAAGACGGCCCACGCGCCGAGCTGATGGTCGTGGACGCGTAAGTGGGCACCGAGCGCTCCCAGGAAGTACAGCACGAGGCCGGCAGCGGCAAGCGTGCCTAGCAGCGGGAACGCGAACCCGGCCAGCAGCCCTACGGCGCCTGCCGCGAGCAGGGAGCCCAACGCTGGTATCCAGGTCCGTGGCACGCGCATCTTGTCCGCCTGGGTCTTGGGGTAGTCGTGGCCGATTAAGTTGGCGATGGCGGCGATGCCGTTGACGGCTGATGCGAGGAGGGTGACCGTGACATATGCGGCGAACATGGCGGTCTCCGATTCCGTGAGAGCGACGGCTGGGTCGCCTCACGGACGGAGCAGCACCTCAAGGCCGTGACATGTTGTGACCTGGGTCATGCGATGACGCCGGTCAGCTTCTCGGGGTTGCTGACCACATGCACCGTGTGGATCGCGCCGTTCACCAGGTGCAGCGTCACCGCTAGGACCGGCGCACCCGCTGACGAGATGACGATCCCGGGACCGCCGTTGATCCGAACCATCTGAGCGCGCGAGTCCTCCGGTCGGCGCTGAGAGAGGACGAGGATCGCGCGAGCCACGTACTCCAGCCCGTGGATTGGCTTGCGAGGCGCGCCGCTGAACCCACCACCGTCGCTGATCATCGTCACGTCCGGTGCCAGCACCCGCATCAGAGCCTTCAGGTCGCCGCCCAGGCAGGCGGCCAGGAATCGCTCGGTTGCCTGCTGCCTGGTCACCTGGTCGGTGTCGTAGCGGCGTCGGCGCTCCTGCACTGCCTGCTTGGCGCGGCGCGCGACCTGCCGTACCGCCGCGTCGTTGCGCCCGACGAACCGTGCTATCTCGGTGTGGCTGTACCCGAATGCCTCGCTGAGCACGAACACCGCGCGCTCTATTGGGGATAGTGCCTCCAGAAGGAGCAGCATTGCGGTCGACACCGACTCCGCCAATGCCACGTTGTCGGCCACGTCTGGGCCGGTGAGTATCGGCTCGGGCAGCCACGGCCCGACATACGATTCCCGCCGTACCCGCGCACTGCGCAATCGGTCTATCGCCAGCCGGGTGGCGATGCGAACCAAATAGCCTTCAGCGTCGGCGACGGCGGCCACATCGACGCGGCTCCAACGTAGCCAGGTGTCCTGCACCACGTCGTCGGCCTCGCTGACACTGCCCAGCACCCGGTAGGCCACAGCATGCAACAGACCGCGATGCCCGGTGAACAGTCGCTCGGCCGCCAGCTGGGCACCCGCCATGTCGCCAGGCACTACGATCGTCTCCTTCCGCCGCGGTACTTCGGCGAGACCACCCTCAGCGAAGAGGACCACCAGTTCCTGCGTACCCGGATCTGGTGCGACGCCAAGGTCGACGGCGCCGGCCGCTGCCGACGCCGCACCGACCACGACGGCACCTGCGGGGGCACCGACGACCCGGTCAGCCGGTGACCGTCGCACCGCCAGCAGCCTGCTCACCACCGGCAAGAAGGCCCCGGCCGCCCAGGAAGCCCAGCAGCGCGTCCCGGTCGTGCGGGCTGAGCCCGGCGATCGGCACCGGGACGACCTGCTGGCGGTTGACCCTGAACAGCAACTGGCCGGGGATCAGCTCGACCGTCTCCAGCGCTTCCCACCGGAGCAGGCTCTCCATCAGCCGGGTGGACATCCGCAGGCCCTCGTCGGAGAGCTGCCAGGCGATCGGTACCCCGTAGGTCTTCCAGTTGTTCTCGACCGCGCCCCGCACGACGAACCGCGGCGACAGCCAGAAGACCAACGCCGCCACCACCCAGCCCGCGACCCGCACGGGTCGGTCCGCCAGCAGGTCGACGGTCGCCGGCAACAGCAGCAGGAAGCCGCAGACCACGAGCAGGCGCAGGGTCCGGCGGAACGCGTGGCGCAGTGCGACGGCCAGCAGGCGCCGGTCCGGCGGCGTCTCAAAATTGATCATCACGGCGCAGACGATACGACGATCGGGTGCCCGGAACGCCGCCCCCTCCCGC
>NZ_POUB01000241.1 GCF_003236335.1 Micromonospora deserti | reverse complement strand
GTAGAGCACCAGGCCCCACCAGGCCAGCCCCCAGCCGATCGCCCCGGCCACCGCCGTCGCGCCCGGCACCGCCGCGGCGAGCAGCAGGATCGGGAACGCCGCCAGCAGCAGGAAGGTGGCCGTCTTGCCGACGTAGTGCACCGGCGGCGGCCCGTACCCGTACCGGCGCAGCACCGCCAGCGACCCGAGCAGCAGCAGCTCCCGGGCCAGCAGCGCCGCGGTGAACTGCCACGGCACCACGTCGCGCACCGTGAAGCCGACGAGGGTGGCCAGGATGTAGAGCCGGTCGGCGAGCGGGTCGAGCAGCTCCCCGAGCCGGCTGACCTGCCGCAGCCGCCGAGCGATCCAGCCGTCGACCCAGTCGGTGGTGCCGCCGATCGCCAGCACCACGATCGCCGCCACGTCGGCGCGCGCCACCAGCAGGAGATAAAGGAACAGCGGCACCCCGAGCAGCCGGACGAAGCTGATCAGGTTCGGCAGGGTGAGCACCCGGTCGCCGGCGCGGCCCGCGGCGTCGCCGGTGACCCGCGGTTGCTCTGCCCGAGCCGGCCGACGCGACACCGAACCTCCTCCGCGACGCGCTCCGGCGCCCGGCCGAGGTCGGGCGCTGCGGAGGGACGTGCGCTGTCGGGCCGGCTGACGCCGGCGCCCCGCGACCCCGGGACGGGGCCTCCCCTGATGCGGCCCGCGATCGATGATCGCGGGCCGGCTGAGTTGCGCTGCCACTATATCGGGCCCGCGGCGTCCCTCCCGGGGGCAGCGTGGCCGGGTCGACGCGCGTTTGTGCCTTGTGTGGCGTGCGTCACGCGCGGTAAGGCGTCCTAGGACGCTGCCTGCTGGCCGGACACCGGTGGTCAGGCGGTGCGGGCCGGCGAGCCGGACGGCGACTCGGCGGGGGGTCAGTCAGTCGGCCGAGCGGACGGCGACCGCGCCATGGAAGGCGTCCGGCACCTGCTCGGGCGGACCGTCCGGGCGCCACCGGTCCACCGGCACGATGCCGTCCCCGGTGGGCGTCCAGCGGCCCAGCAGCGGGGCGAACGCGGCCGGGGTACGCATCCGGAACGCCGGTCCCATCATGGCCAGCGCCGCCGGATGGCCGGCCAGCTCCTCGGTGTCGAAGTCGACCGCGAGCAAGCTGCCCGGCGCGGTCGCCTGGTACAGCTCGTCCAGCGTACGCGCGAGCGTGTCGTCGTCCAGGAACGCGGCGAGGCCCAGGAACACCACACCCACCGGCCTCCTACCCCACCCCGGCACGAACCGGTGCAGCTGGGCCGGGTCGATCGTGCCGATGTCGGTCGCGTCGCCGTAGCCGTAGCCGGCCCGGTCGCTGCCCGCGAGGATGCGCTGGCCGAGCCGGAGGGTGACCGGGTCGACGTCGGTGTAGAGCACAGTCGCCTCCGGGGCGACCTCGTGCACGTTGCCCATCGTGGGCACCCCCGCGCCGAACACCAGGAAACTGTCCACACCGTCCCTGGTCATCGCCCGTACCGCCCGGCCCAGGAAGGCGCGCAACGCGCGGAACACCGGCGCACAGGGCCCGTACGCCTGCTCGAACGCGCGGGCCCCCGCCACGTCGACCGGGAAGTGGTGCTCCCCGCCGAGCCAGAAGTCGATCATCCGTGCGGTGCTCGGCTGGTCCGGCTCAACCATCGATGACGCTCCCTCCCCGGTGGTCGCCGCCAGCGTACCGACCGGTGGTCCTGCACGGTATCGGCCCGACGACACGCCACCGGCCGGGATACTGACCCGGAACAGGCGGGAGGTGCGGTGGTGAACTCGGCGAGCGACACGGCGGTGGTCGTCGGTGTGGACGGCTCGGAGCCGGCGCTGCGCGCCGTCCGGCTGGCCGCGGTGGAGGCCGCCCGGCGGCAGCGTCCACTGCGGGTCGTGCACGGGTTCATCTGGCCGCTGCTGCGCGTGCCGGTGGAACCGCCCGAGGGCGGGCCCCCCAGCGCCGGGCTGCGCCGCCAGGCGGAGCAGCTCGTCGCCGCCGCGGTGGCCGAGGCGGAGGCCACCGTTCCCGGGCTGCGGATCTCCGACAAGATCATCGACGGGGAGGCCGCCGCCGCGCTGCTCGGGGAATCGCCGACCGCCGCGCTGATCGTGCTCGGGGACCGCGGGCTCGGCGGCTTCTCCGCCCTGGTCGTGGGCTCCGTCGCGGTGCAGGTCGCCTCGTACGCCGACTGCCCGGTGCTGGTCGCCCGGGGCTCCGACCGCACCGAAGGGCCGGTGGTGGTCGGCGTGGACGGCTCCGAGCTGTCCCGCCCGGCCGTCGAGTTCGCCGCCGAGGAGGCGTCGCTCCGCGGCACCGGACTGGTCGCGCTGCACGCCTACCGGTATCCGACCTCCACGGAGCCGGGCGACATGCTGCCGCTGGTGTACGACGACGCCAAGCTGCGCGCCGGGGAGGAACGGGCGGTGGCCGAATCCCTCGCCGGGCTGGCCGAGCGGTGGCCGAATGTGCCGGTGAACCGGGAGACGGTGCGCGCACGCCCCGGCAAGGCGCTCACCGAGGCGTCCCGCCGGGCCCAGCTGGTGGTGGTGGGCCGGCAGGGGCGCAGCGAGTTCACCGGGTTGCTGCTGGGCTCGGTGAGCCAGTCGGTGCTGCACCACGCCGACTGCCCGGTCGCGGTGGTCCGCGCTCCCGGCTGAGCGGGGTTGGCCGCGGCGCAACCGGGTACGCGACCCCGGTACGCCCGACGGGCGAGGACGACCGGAGGAGGCAGTGATGCCAGGACCACGGCCGGGGAGCAACGCCTACGACAAGCAGCGGGCGCGGCTGCGCAACACCATCGACGATTCCGGACGGCGGGTGCCGGACCGCAAGGCGAACCAGGTTGCCAACCGGATCCTCCAGGAGGATCGGGGGCAGCGGGGCGTGGTCCGCGGAGAGCGGACCTACGGGCCGAAGGGCGAACGCGAACCCGGCGACCCGAAGTGAGGACGACGAACCCCACCGCGCTGAACGTCGTCACCTGGACGCGGCACGGCGGCCGCAGCCAACCGGCTGCGGCCGCCGCCGTCGAGCTGGCCCCGCTAGCTCTGGCCGCTCTCGTCGTCGGCGACCGGCTCCGCAGCCGGGCCGTACGGGGAGACCTGACCCTTGGGCACCGGGCGCCCCTCGTCCCCGTGAGAGGTACCACGGTTGAGGGGGTGACCGGTCGGGTTCGGTCCCTTGCTGTCCTGGCTGGTGGCGCCCTTGTTGTTGCGCCGGAGCTCCTGTTGCTGCGGGTTCACCACGGGCCTGTCTCCTTCCGGGTGGACGGCACGCGTCTCGACCGCCTCCGTCCCGGGTTACCCGTCGCCGTCGGCGGCAATCCGGCCGCCGGTCCGACCGCGACGATCGGGTAAACCCCGTGGCGGCCGGTGCGCGGACGGGATTCGGGGCCGGCGGTGGGGCTAGCCGCGGGCACGGCGGGTACACCGCCGCGATGGGCGACGATCGCAGGGTGGCGCGGGTCCTGCTGCAACGGCGGGGCCGGACCTACGCCGAGGAAGCCGGCATCCGGCTCGCCGACCGGCCCGCGCCGCTGTACCAGCTGCTGGTGCTCGCCACGCTGCTCAGCACCCGGATCCGTGCCCAGGTGGCCGTCGCGGCCGCCCGGGAACTCTTCGCCGCCGGCTACCGCACCCCGCAGGCGATGGAGGCGGCCAGCTGGCAGGACCGGGTCGACGCGCTGGGCCGGGGGCACTACCGACGCTACGACGAGCGGACCTCGACGATGCTCGGCACCGGGGCCCGGCTCTGCCTGGACCGCTGGCGCGGCGACCTGCGCCGGCTGCACCGGGAGGCCGGGGGTGAGCCGGCCGCGCTGCGCCGGCTGCTGACCGAGTTCCCCGGCATCGGCCCGACCGGCGCCGACATCTTCCTCCGCGAGGCGCAGGCGGTCTGGCCGGACCTGCGCCCGTACGCCGACCGACGCACCCTGGCCGGGGCGAAACGGCTGGGCCTGCCCGGCTCGCCGGACCGGCTCGCCGGGCTGGTCGGTGGCGCCGACTTCGGCCGGCTGGCCTCGGCCCTGGTCCGGGTCGCCCTCGGCGAGGAGTCCGCCGGCGAGGTCACCCGCGCCGCCGCCTGAACCCGCTCACTTGACGGGCTTGTCCCCCGGCTTGGTCAGGTGCCACACCAGCAGCGACGCCAGCAGCGCGAGCACCACCAGGCCACCGGTGACCCCGCCGCCCTCCTCGGGGCTGCGCCCGGTGGTACCGAAGTAGATGACCGCGAGCCCGGCCAGGACGGTGACGAACGTCCGCAATCCTCGGTCCTTCACGTTCCGCACGGTACGGGCGGCGCGCGCACGGCTGGCCGGTTCGTCCATCTTTCACCCGACCGGGACCGCCGCCCGCGCCACGCCGGCGGGGAGCCGCGCCAGACGGTCGGCTCAGTCGACCTCCAGGTCGTCCAGGGAGATCTTGTGCGACATCAGCCACCGGGCCAGCGCCGACATACCGAACAGCCACAGCGGCGCCGACTCGGTGGTGCCGTTGGTAGCGAAGACGGCGAAGCGCAGGTCCGGCGCCCGGTATGCCTCGATCCGCCACCGGTGCTGCCGGTCCCGCCAGACCGCGCAAGGGTCCATGCCGCCACGCTAGGTGATCACCCGCCCCAGCGGGCCGGCTTCCGTGCCGGGTCCTAAGGGCCTCAGGGCCGGGTGACGACCACGACCCGCGCGTCGTCGGGCAGCCGGCGGGTGGCGCCCCGCCGGTCCAGCAGCTCCAGCAGCGGCACCGCCACCCGCCGGGTGGTGTCCAGCGCCTGCCGGGCGGCGCTGAGCGTGAACGGCTGGGGCAACCCGGCCAGCACCCGCACCGCGTCGTCGGGCGCGCCGGGCAGCAGCACCACATTCTCGGCCAGCCGCAGCAGCGCCCCGGCGCGCACCGCCGCGCCGATCTCCCGGGGGCCCAGGCCCAGGCCGGCGAGGTGATCGGCCTCGGGGGCGCGGAACGGGCGGTCGGCGTACGCGGCGCGGAACCGGGCCACCGCCCGGGCCACCGGCTCGGGCAGCGCGTCGGCGGAGCTGGCGGTGACCCGGCCGGCGTGCAGCCGCAGCGGGGGGCCGACCAGCGCCTCGACCAGCGCCCGGTCCGGCAGGTCGAGCCGCCGGCGGAGCAGCTCGACCGGCGCGCCCGGCTGCAACGGATGCTCCCGGGCATGCCGGGCGACCTCGTCGGCCAGGCGGGCGCCGAGCTGCCGCCAGTGGTCCGGGTCGGCCAGCCAGTCCCCCACCACCGGCCGGCCGGTGACCGCCACGCCCGTGCGCCGCAGGTCGGCCGCCCGGACCAGGCGGCGGCGGCGCAGCTCGCCGGCGAGGTCGGGGCGCCCGTCCAGCCCGGCCAGCACCGCCACGCGGGCGGCCGCCGCGCCCCGGCGGGTCAGCGGCGGGGGCGCGACGTCGAGCACGATCACCCCGCCGGCCACATGGTGCCGACCCGGGTCGCGCAGCAGCGCCCGGTCGCCGATCAGCAGCGGCAGCGGCCGGGCCAGCCGCAGCCGGGCGGTGTCCGGGCCCAGCGGCCGCACCCGGGTGGGCACCGCCGCCGAACCGACGTGCAGGGTCACGGTGGCCGGCAGGTCCGCCGCCGGGTCCCCGCAGATCCGGACGTCCAGCAGGTCGGTGCGCTGGAACCGGCCCGGGGTGAGCAGGGCGTCGCCGCGGCCGAGCCGGTCCCGGGGCGTGCCGCGCAGGTTGACCGCCACCCGGGCCAGCGCGTCGACCTCGGTGCGGGCGGCGCCGAGGGTGTGCAGCCCGCGTACCCGCACCGGCTCGCCGGTGGCGGCGAGTTCCAGCTCGTCGCCGACCCGCAGCCGGCCGGTGCCCAGCGTGCCGGTCACCACGGTGCCGCTGCCCCGGACCGTGAAGCAGCGGTCCACCCAGAGCCGGACGGGGACGTGCGTCGCCGGCACCGGCAGCCGCGCCGCGAGCCGGTCCAGGGCCGCGCGCAGCTGTGGCAGTCCGGCCCCGCTGACCGCGCTGACCGCCACCGCCTCCACCGCGCCGAGCGAGGTACCCGCCAACTCCGCCCGCGCCCGGGCCAGCGCCGGCCCCGGATCGGCCAGGTCCGCGCGGGTCACCACCAGCAGGCCGTACGACACACCGAACGCGTCAAGCGCGGCCAGGTGCTCGGCGGACTGCGGCATCCACCCCTCGTCCGCGGCGACCACGACCAGCGCGGCGGGCGCCGGGCCGACCCCGGCGAGCATGTTCGGCACGAACCGCTCGTGCCCCGGCACGTCAACGAAGGCGACCGTCCCGCCGGAGGGCAGCGTCGTCCAGGCGAAGCCGAGGTCGATAGTCATGCCGCGGCGGCGCTCCTCGGCCCACCGGTCCGGTTCCATCCCGGTCAACGCCCGGACCAGGGTCGACTTGCCGTGGTCGACGTGCCCGGCGGTGGCCACCACCCACATGGTCAACGGTGCCCCGGTACGCGCAGCACCGCGGCGCGCAGCGCCTCGTCGGCGTCGGTGGGCACGCAGCGCAGATCCAGCAGCAGCCGGCCGCGCACCACCCGGCCGAGCACCGGCGGGTCCCCGACGCGCAGCGGCCCGGCGTACCGCTCGGGCAGGCTCAGCGCCCACGAGTCCAGCTCGACGCCGGGGGCGCCACCGCCGCCGACCACCGCGGCGGCGGGCACCACCTCGGCCTTGCACCCGTCGGCGGCGAGCGCGTCGCGCAACCGCTCGGTCCGCCGGCGCAGCCCGCCCACGTCGGCGTGCAGGGCGGCCCGGGTGGGAGTGGCCGGGTCGACGACGGTGGCGGCCAGCGCCGCCAGGGTCAGCTTGTCCACCCGCAACGCCCGGGCAAGCGGGTGCCGGCGGAGCTGGTCGACCAGGTCGGCGGCGCCGAGCAGCAGCCCGGCCTGCGGCCCGCCGAGCAGCTTGTCGCCGCTGGCGGTGACCAGCGCCGCCCCCGCCCGCAGGGTGGTCGCGGCGTCCGGCTCGTCGGGCAGCAGCGGGTCGGGGGCGAGCAGCCCGGAGCCGATGTCGGCGACGACCGGCACGTCGAGGGTGACGAGCTGGCGCACCGGCACCGCCGAGGTGAAACCGGTGACCTGGAAGTTGGACGGGTGGACCTTGAGCACGAAGCCGGTGCGCGGCCCGACCGCTGCGGCGTAGTCGGCGAGCGTGGTGCGGTTGGTGGTGCCCACCTCGCGCAGCCGGGCACCGGTGCTCGTCAGCAGGTCCGGCAGGCGGAACCCGTCGCCGATCTCGACCAGTTCGCCCCGGCTGACCACGATCTCGCGGCCGGCGGCGAGCGCGGTGGCGGCCAGCACCAGCGCGGCCGCGCCGTTGTTGACCACGTGCACCGCGCCGGCGGCGGGCACCGCGGCGGCGAGGGCGGCCAGGGCGTCCCGGCCGCGGCGGGCCCGCCGTCCGGTGCTCAGGTCGAGCTCGACGTCGGTGTGCCCGGCGGCCGCCACCAGCGCCGCGACGGCGGCCGCGGACAGCGGCGCCCGGCCGAGGTTGGTGTGCAGCACCACCCCGGTCGCGTTGAGCACGGCCCGGGGCGCCGGCGCCGGCAAGGCGGCCAGCGCGGCATCGCGTACCGCCTCGGGGTTGATCTCGCCGCGCCGGGCCCGGTCCTGGGCCTGGCGGACCGCGGCCTTGACCCGGTCCCGGCCCAGTGTCGTCGCCGCGCCGGCCAGCCGGGGGTCGGCGAGCAGCGCGTCCGTGCGCGGCACCTGACGCCGCGGATCCGCGCGGCCGTCGCCCATCACGTCATCCCCCCGCAGGCTTGGCGGAGACGGACGGGAATCGAACCCGCCTGGCCCGGGGCCCGGGCCACACCGGTTTTGAAGACCGGGAGGGGCACCAGCCGCCTGAACGCCTCCACCGAGCATTTGACCACAGCACCGCCCGGCCCGCGCAGCGGGGCCGACGACGGCCGACGGCGGTGAACTACCGGTCGGCCTCGGCGGTTCGAGCCGCCCACCGCCGCTCGAGCCGCTCACGCTGGGGCACCACGGTATACCTCGGGTCCGCCGCGGAGGCGACGCCGGCATGGAAGACACCGAACCGGGTGGCCAGCGACGCGGCCAGCAGCGCGGCGCCGGAAAGCACCGAGACCGCGCGGCTGCGCCGGCCCAGCACCGCCCCGGCCACCCCCGCGGCGGTCAACACCCGCCCGGCCCGCAGCAGGCGGCCGGCCCGGCCCGTCCGGTAGGGCTCGCTGAGCAGCCCGAGCCGGGTCTCCACCCGGTGCGAGCCGAACAGTTCCAGCGCCGCGCCGGCCACCGCCATCCGGCGGGCCGGGTCCGCCTCGGTGGACGGCGCGGCGATCAGACCGACGGCGGCCCCGCTGGCCAGCGCGCTACCCGCCGACCGCGCCGCGGCGCCCCGACCGAGGGGGTCAGTGCCGGTGAGCTGCCGGTAGACCGGCCAGCCCTCGATGAAGGTCCGCAGGCCCACCACGACACCCCCCGCGTCGACGCCGGACCCTCGAACATAGGGGAGCCGGAGTGGGAGCGCGACCCGAGCGGCCGATCGGGTCACTGGCAGAGACCGCGCCCGGCCCGGTGAGCTGGGGCGGAGACCGCGCCCGGCCCGGTGAGCTGGGGCGGAGACCGCGCCCGGCACAGTAGCGCGGAGACAGCGCCGCCCCCGGGCCCGGTGGGCTCGGGGGCGGCGCTGGGTGCCGGTGTGTAGGTCGCCTCTCGGCGAGTGGCGCGACGCGGCTCCAGCCGGACGGTATTCCGCGAAGGCAATAGTGGTGAGGCCCGGGGACACTAGCCACACCGACACCTGACTCAACCACCCGGCCCCGCTCCCTCTTCCCGCCACCACCACGAAATCTCAAACCACTGGCGACAGGCCGCCGGCCAGCAGTGGGTACGCCGCCGGCCGGCGCCCTCGACGGGGTGCCGGCCCTGGGTATGCCGCTGGCCGGCGCCCCGTGTGGGGTGCCGGCCGGCGGGTGTTGGTGGTGTGGGTCAGCTGTTCCAGTGCTGGGTGACGAGGTCGGCGGCCTGCTGTTCCCACTGTGCGTAGTGGTCCGGGT
>NZ_POUB01000240.1 GCF_003236335.1 Micromonospora deserti | reverse complement strand
CCCCTCCACCACCCGTCGCCGCGACTGGCGAACCCTCGACTCCGCCGCCGACGGGCTCGCCCTCGACCTCGGCCTGTACGCCGGTTCGGCCGGGTTCGCCGCGATCACCGCCGTCACCTCCACCCTGCTGCCGCACCGGGCCTGGGGAGGGATCGCGGCCGTCGGCTACCTTCTCGCCGCGCTCGCGGTGGCCGGCCAGCTACACGCCCGCCGTCGCGATCCCGCGTCCCCGCTGTCCGGGCTGCCGGCACGCTGGGCGATCACCGGGCTCGCCTGGGCCGCCACCACCCTCCTGCCGGTCGTCGTGCAGAGCGCCGAGCGGGCCGGCGGGCGCACCGACCGGGCGCAGGAGGAGGTGCTGGTCGTCGAGGAGTCGGGTCGACGCCTGGTCGACACCGGCACGCCGTACCTGGGGCACGACGCGATCGCCGCGCTGCCGCCCGGCGAGCAGCTACTCGGCTACACCCCGTACCAGCCGGGGATGGCCCTGTTCGGGTTGCCGCGGGCCGCGGTCGACGCCTGGTGGACCGACGCCCGGGTGTGGTTCGCGGTCGGCACCGCGCTGGCCCTCGCCCTGGCACTCCGCACCCTGCTCAGCGCTCCCCGGGCCGACGACCGCAACCGCCGGGACGCCGCCCTGCTGCGCGGTGCGCAGGCGGCCACCGTGCTGCCGGTCTGCGCGCTCACCCTCGCCACCGGGGGCGACGACCTGCCCGTACTCGCGCTCTGCCTGCTCGCGCTCGCCCTCGCTGCGGTCGGCCGGCCGGGCCGGGCGGGCATCGCGGTCGGGCTGGCCGGCGCCCTGAAGCTCTTCGCCTGGCCGGTCGCCGTCGTACTGATCATCTGGGGGGCGAGTCGCCGGGCCGGCCTGCGGGTCGCCGCCGGAGCCGTCGGGGTGCCGGCCGTCGCCCTGCTGCCGGCCCTGCTGGTCGACCGGGACGCCCTGGTCGAGAACGTGCTGCGCTTTCCGCTCGGTCACGGCCTGGTGACCAGCCCCGCGCAGTCACCGTTCCCCGGGCACCTGATCGCCGCCACGCTGCCTGCCGGTCGCGTGCTCGCCGCCGCGCTCGTCTGCGGGTACGGGCTGCTGGCCGCGATCCTGCTGATGCCCTCGACCCGGTTCGGCTACCTGCTCTACCCGCTCGCCCTGCTGGCCTGGGCCCCCGCGCTGAGCATCCCGGTTCCGCCAACTGGCGGGCGGTCGGCGGCGACAGGGCGTAGACCTGAGGCATGACCACCTACCGCGACCGCGAAGAGGCGGGTCGGATGCTCGCCGACCGGCTCACCGCCCTGATCGGCGAACCGGACGTCATCGTGCTCGGGCTGGTACGCGGCGGCGTGCCGGTGGCCCGGGTGGTCGCCGAACGCCTCGGCGCACCACTGGACGTCCTGGTGGTCCGGAAGCTCGGCATGCCGTGGGCGCGCGAGGTCGCGTTCGGCGCGCTCGGGCCCGGCGGCGTGCAGGTGCTCAACGACGTGGTCGCCAGCCGGCTCAGCAGCGAGGACATCGCCGAGGTGACCCGGCGGGAGCAGGCCGAGCTGGAGCGGCGCGAACGGCTCTACCGGGCGGACCGGCCGCCGCTGGACCTGATCGGCCGCATCGCGGTGGTCGTCGACGACGGACTGGCCACCGGGGCCAGCGCCCGCGCCGCCGTCCAGGTCGCCCGCCACCTCGGCGCCCGCCGGGTGGTGCTCGCCGTGCCGGTCGGCTCGCAGGAGGCGTACGAGATGCTGACCGCCGAGGCCGACCAGGTGGTCTGTGCCCAGCATCCACCGGAGTTCATGGCGGTGAGTGCCTACTACGACGACTTCCACGAGGTCTCCGACGACGAGGTGACGCAGGCGCTGACCGCGACCGCGTGAACGGACCAGGTACCGTCGGGTGATGAGCCTCACCTGTCCCAAGTGTCACGGAGAAATGCGCCAGTACGAGCGCAGCGGCGTCGTCATCGACCAGTGCTCGGAGTGCCGGGGAATCTTCCTCGACCGCGGTGAACTGGAGAAGCTGTTCGAGGCGGAGGCCAACTGGAACCGCCAGCAGGGCGTGCCGGCCGCCCAGCCCGTCCAGCAGCAGGGCAGCTACCCGGGGCAGCCCGGCCAGCAGCAGGGCGGCTACCCGCCGGCCCCCGCGTACGGGCAGCACCACGGCTACCACGGGCACTACCGGCGCAAGAAGCACAAGAGCTTCCTGGACGAGATGTTCGGCTGAGCGCCAACGGCCGGGCCGGCCCGACGCCGGCCCGGTCCCGCCCAGGAGGGCCGAGCTGGCCGAGCGGATCGGGCGCGCGACACGCCTGGTGGGCCCGCCGCTCCGCCGCCGTGTTCGACCGGCCCAGCACGTCGTACCTGTGGACCGACACCGCCCCGGCCGCCGTCCGCGCCGACCCCGCCGGCTGCGTCACCAGCCAGGGGCAGGTGCTGCGGGTGCGCTGTTCAGCTGAGCCGCCCCGGCGGGGAGGGCGAGGGGCGGGCGCCCGGCCGGGACTAGACGATCGCCATGTCCACGAACCGCGATAGGTGAAGCTGAGCCGCGACCGTCACGGTGTCGGTCGGCCCGTTCCGGTGTTTGGCGACGATGAAATCCGCCTCACCGGCGCGTGGGGACTCCTTGTCGTAGTAGTCGTCCCGGTGCAGCAGGATCACCACGTCAGCGTCTTGCTCGATCGACCCGGATTCGCGCAGGTCAGACAACTGCGGTCGCTTGTCGGTACGCTGCTCCGGCCCGCGGTTCAGCTGGCTGACCGCGATGACCGGGCACTCGACCTCCTTCGCCAGCAGCTTCAGGCCACGCGAAAGGTCAGCGACCTCCTGCTGCCGGCTCTCGGTGCGCTTCGGCGAGGTCATCAGCTGGAGGTAGTCCACCACGATCAGCTTCAGGTCGTGCCGCTGCTTGAGCCGGCGCGCCTTCGCCCGGATCTCCATCAGGTTCATGCTGGGCGTGTCGTCGACGAAGAGCGGCGCCTCGCTGATCTCACCCATGCAGCGGGCGAGCTTCGTCCAGTCATCGTCGGAGAGTTGGCCGCTGCGCAGCACGTGCAGCGGCACCCGGGCCTCCGCCGACAGAAGCCGCATGACGATCTCGACCTTGCTCATTTCCAGCGAGAAGATTGCTGAGGCATGGTTGGCACGGATAGCGGCATTTCGGGCAAAGTCCATAGAAGCTGTCGACTTACCCAAACCGGGCCGGCCTGCCACGATGATGAGTTGGCCCGGGTGCAGTCCGTTGAGCAGGCGGTCGAGGTCGGTGAAGCCGGTGGGCACGCCGGTCATCACGCCGCCCTGGGCACCCACCGCCTCGATCTCGTCGAGGGTCGGCTGGAGCATGTCCGCGAGGACGGCGAAGTCCTCGCTGACCCGGCGCTCCGTGACGTCGTAGACGGCCTGCTGGGCCAGGTCGACGATGTCGTCGACGTCCCGGCTGCCGCCGTTGGCGGTGCCGTAGCCGAGCTGCACGATCTTGGTGCCGGCCTCGACCAGCCGCCGGAGTACCGCGCGCTCGCTGACGATCCGGGCGTAGTAGGCGGCGTTCGCGGCGGTCGGCACGCTCGCGATCAGCGTGTGCAGGTAGGGCGCGCCGCCGATGCGGACCAGGTCGCCGGAGTCGGCCAGGGCCGCCGCCACGGTGATCGAGTCGGCCGGCTCGCCGCGGCCGTAGATCTCCAGGATGGTGTCGAAGATCGTGGCGTGCACCGGCCGGTAGAAGTCGTTGGACTTGAGGATCTCGACGACGTCGGCGATGGCGTCCTTGGAGAGCAGCATGCCGCCCAGCACGCACTGCTCGGCCGCCACGTCCTGCGGCGGGGTCTTGTCGAACTGACCGTCGCGTGGGGGTGGGGTGTTCGACTGCCCACCGCCGGACCACGACTCCGTCCGCATGTCGTCGGTGACCGACACGGGTCCCCCCTCCACTGCGTCGGATCCAGCTCCAGCTCTACTGCTGGGGTACGACAACCTCGACCTGCCGGTCGATCGGGGGTCATCGCGCGGCCGGTCGAGGGCCCACCATACGGAACGCGTGGTAATCGGCTCAACAACGACGGTGGACGAGCCTCGGGACAACCTGTGGACGCCGGTGGACAAGCATGTGCGCAGCGTGTGCACAGGTTGTGGACAACCGTTGGGGAATTCTCACCATCACCGCCTTGACCTGCGAAGATGCGATCCCCAACCTGTGGAGGAAGATATTTCGGTCAGACCGCCGGGTCATTCGTCCCGTACTATCTCCACCAACGGCTACACCTGGACAGCGGATTGCGCTTTGTGGTTGAGAAGGGTCACGCTCCGGCCGTGAGTTACCGGGACTGGGGACGCGGAGAGGATGGTCCGCGCGCGCGACAGCCGATCGCTGCGTGGGAAGATCCCGCCGAGCCGTCTCCGGCCGACCCGTACACCTCCGACGCCGACCGCTACCGCACGCCCAGCCGGCGGCGAGCCGTCGAGCGCGGCCAGCAGGAGCCGGCCGACACCTACCTGCCGCGCTGGGCGCTGGAGTCCGGTGTACGCAGCGCGGACGGCGGCGGCCGGCACGCCGCGCCGGACGACGACGAGGACGAGGCCGCACCGTCCTGGTCGGGCGCCGGCTGGCGGACCACCGAGACCACGAGCAGTTCGCGGCGGGTCAGCGAGACGAACTGGCGCGGGGCGGCCGACGCCCCCGAGGAGTTGGAGCACACCCGGGAGTGGACGCTCGACCGGCCGCAGGAACAGGGGTACGTGGGGAGCCGGCGCGCCGAGGACGATCCGGTCTCCGGGGTGACCCCGCAGAGCCGCCCCCGCCGGGCGCCGTCCCGCCGGCAGGAGGTGGTCTGGTCCGGTCTGGACGACGGTGAGGACACGTCCGAGCCGGTGCCGCCCTGGGAAGACCGGCCGGCCCGCCGGAGCCGGCGGGCCGCGGAGCCCGCCGTCGACCCGTGGGACCGGGAGGCGCGCCGTGCCGTCGAGCCGGAGCCGTACCGCCCGGCGGTGGACCCGTGGGACGCGTCGGGCATGCACTCGTGGCGGCCGGCGGGCGAGGACCGGTGGGACCGGACCGCCGGCGGCGGCCGGTGGGACGACGACACGAGCCAGTGGCACCAGCCGGACAGCACTGGCCAATTGGAGCGGTACACCGACGACGACGGGTGGGGCCGGACGGAGTCACCGCGCTCCGGCGGGGGCACCGGCGAGGGGTCGCCCTGGCTGGGTCAGGACGGTCGGGACGAGGGGTTCTGGTCGGGCACACGCCTGGCGGGGGACGATCCGCGGTGGATGGAACCACCCGCTTCCGCACCCCGGTCGCCGGTGGTCGCCTACACCGCGCCCCGGCCGCGCCCGGCCCCGCGGCGCCGCGCCGAGCTGGTCGATGCCGGGCGGGGTGCCGGCATGGCCTCGGTACGACGACGGATCGAGGCGGTGGGCGCGGGCACCTGGAGCCGGCGGCTCGAGGACGACCTGCTCGATCCCGATCAGGGCGGGCCGTTGCGACCGCTCCTCTACACGGCCGCCTGTTACCTCGTGCCGGTGGTGCTGGTCTTCGTCTGGTTGCTGACCCTGGACGGCCAGGCACCGCCCGGCTGCGTCACGGACATCACCGGCGGCGGCTGCGACTCGCCGCGCTCGCGGGCGCTCGGCTCGCTGGCCGCGGGCATGCCCCGGTTCGGGCTGGCGCTGGCGAGCAGCCTGGTCGTCGCGCTGCTGCTGCGCCGGGTGGGGACGACCTGGCGTTCAACGACGGTGGCGCTGGCCGCCGCGGTGGTCGGCGGCGGCCTGTCCACGGTGATGATCAGCGCGGTCACCGGCCAGCCGATCGGTTGATCGACCCGGCCGGCCTCGGCGCGGGTACGGCCACCGCCGCAACCGGCCGGCGCGGTCCGGATGCCCCGGCACGTCCCGCGGACCGGTCGACGGCCGGATTCGGAAACCGGACAGGCACAGGGCCCGCACCGATGAGTGGTGCGGGCCCTGTGTGGTGCGGGTGAGGTGTCAGCCCTGGACGACGTTGAGGTCGAACGTGGCGGTCACCTCGGGGTGCAGCTTGACGCGCACCGGGTGGGACCCAAGCGACTTGATGTGGCCGGGCAGCTCCAGCCGACGACGGTCGAGTACCGGGCCGCCGGCGGCCTTCACCGCATCGACGATCTCGGCCGGAGTGACCGAGCCGAAGAGGCGGCCACCGTCGCCGGCGCGGGCCTTCAGGTTGACCTTGAGGCCCGCAAGCTGGGCCTTGACCTCGTTGGCGTGGCCGAGGTCGCGGATCTCCCGGGCCGAGCGGGCCCGCTTGATCAGCGTGACCTGCTTCTCCGCGCCCTTGGTCCAGGCGATCGCGAAGCCCTGCGGCAGCAGGTAGTTACGGCCGTAGCCGTTCTTGACCTCGACGATGTCGCCCGGGGTCCCGAGGCCGGACACCTCCTGGGTGAGGATGATCTTCATATCCGGGCCCCCTCTCAGCGGGTCGTCGCCGTGTACGGCAGGAGCGCCATCTCACGGGCGTTCTTGACCGCACGAGCGATCTGCCGCTGCTGCTGCGAGGTCACGCCGGTCACCCGCCGAGCGCGGATCTTGCCGCGGTCGGAGATGAACTTGCGCAGCAGCGCGGTGTCCTTGTAGTCGATGTAGGTGATCCCGTCCTTGTCGAGCGGGTTCACCTTCTTCTTCGGCTTGCGAAGTGCCGCAGCCTTGGCCATTGCTCTTGCTCCTGGTTTGCGATCGCGGGCGCTCGGCGCCATTAGAACGGGGGCTCCTCGTCGAAGTTTCCGCCACCCGAACCACTGCGCGAGGGTGCCGGTGCGGCCGAAGCCCAGGGGTCGTCGAAGTTGCCTCCGCCGCCCTGGCCACCACCGCCACCGCCACCGAAGCCACCGCCACCGCCACCGGAGCGGGACATCTTCTGCACCTTCGCCGTGGCGTAGCGCAGCGACGGGCCGATCTCGTCGACCTCGAGCTCGATGACGGTGCGCTTCTCGCCCTCACGGGTCTCGTAGGACCGCTGACGCAGCCGGCCGGACACGATCACGCGGGTGCCGCGCTGAAGCGACTCCGCGACGTGCTCGGCGGCCTGCCGCCAGACGGTGCACGAGAGGAACAACGGCTCGCCGTCCTTCCACTCGCCGGACGCCTTGTCCATGAACCGGGGCGTCGAGGCGACCCGGAACTTGGCGACCGCAGCACCGGAGGGGGTGAACCGCAGCTCGGGGTCATCGGTCAGGTTGCCGATGACCGTGATGGTGGTGTCTCCTGCCATGACCATCTCCTCGCGCACTCATCAGTTCTGCCGTACAGGCTCTCAGAACCCTCCGACAGGGCCGATGAGGCTGATCCGGGCGTACCGGGGTTGAATGCTTAGCGCATCTCCGGCCGGATGACCTTGGTGCGCAGCACGGACTCGTTGAGCCGCAGCTGACGGTCCAGCTCGGCCACCGCCGCAGGCGTCGCCTGCAGGTCGACGACGGCGTAGATGCCCTCGGCCTTCTTGTTGATCTCGTACGCGAGGCGCCGGCGGCCCCACACGTCGGTCTTCTCGACCGAGCCACCCGCGGTCCGGATCACGTTCAGGTACGTGTCGAGCGACGGGGCGACGGTGCGCTCCTCGAGGCTGGGGTCGAGGATCACCATGATCTCGTAATGACGCAAGACGTGCTCACCTCCTGTGGGCTAGGCGGCCACGGTCCTTCCGTGGCAGGAGGTCGTGCGTCGTGGCCCGCTCGGCCCGGGGGAACCCGGCCGGACGCGGACAACCGGACCAGGATACCCGGCCCGGACGATCATGCCCGGGGTGGTCGGACCCGGGCCGGGAACGGCGACGGGGGCCCGCGTCGACGTCGGTGTCGGTGTCGATGCGCGCCCCCGTGCCAGGAGGCCGCGGGGCGTCCCGTCCGCATTCCTTGGGTGGGACCTGGGGAGGAACGACCACACCGATGAGGTTGGACCGGAGACGCCCCGCGGAGCTTTATCGTGTTGTTACCCGACGTTACATCGGCTCTCGCACCTTGTCGGGTAAATGGTGGAATTCTCCGCCAATCTCCCTGCCGGGCCGTGCCCGTCCGTCGAGCCGCCGGTGCCCCTCGGGGCAGACCCCGCCGCGCCGGGCCGCACGACGGGGTGCCCCACTTCCGGGCGGCCCGGTCCCGCCGGCGCGGCCAGCGCCGCCGGCCGACGGGCCTTCGACCCCACTCGCATCAACGACCGCAGACCCGTCCGGTGACGCGGGCGGGCGGACGGCTCCCGCCCCGCCGTCACCCCGCCCGTCGGGGACGCGACGTAGGCTCCCGGGCATGCGTATCGGAGCCCACGTCGATTCGACCGACCCGTTGGCGGAGGCGACCACCCGAGCGGCCGAGGCCGTGCAGTTCTTCCTCGCCGACCCGCAGGGGTGGAAGGCGCCCAAGCCCCGGGAGGACGCGGAGCGGCTGCGCGCCGCCGACGTTGACCTCTACGTGCACGCGCCGTACGTCGTCAACGTCGCGACCCTGAACAACCGGATCCGCATTCCCAGCCGCAAGTTGCTGCTGGCGCACGCGCAGGCGGCCGCCGCGATCGGCGCGAAGGGGCTGATCGTGCACGGTGGGCACGTCAACGCCGGGGACAACCTCGCCGTCGGCTTCGACAACTGGCGCAAGACCTTCGCGTACGCGGCGGAGTCGGGCGGCTTCGGCCTGCCGGTGCTGATCGAGAACACCGCCGGCGGCGAGAACGCCTGCGCCCGGCGGCTCGACGCGCTCGCCCGGCTCTGGGACGCCGTCGGCGACCACGGGGTGGGCTTCTGCCTGGACACCTGCCACGCCCACGCCGGGGGCGAGGAGCTGCTCGGCCTCGTCGACCGGGTCAAGGCGATCACCGGGCGGATTGACCTGGTGCACGCCAACAACTCCAAGGGTGCGTTCGGTTCGGGCCAGGACCGGCACGACAACCTCGACGGTGGCACGATCGACCCGGAGCTGGTGGTGGCCGTGATCCGCGCGGCCGGTGCCCCGGTGATCGTCGAGACGCCGGGCGGTGTGGAGGGCCAGGCCGCCGACATCGCGTTCCTGCGTGAGCAGCTCGGCGCGGAGAGCTCGGCGGCATGACGACCGACCGGTCCGCGACGGGCGCGACGCCCGCCCACCCCGCGGCCTCCGCCGAC
>NZ_POUB01000023.1 GCF_003236335.1 Micromonospora deserti | reverse complement strand
CCCCCACCACCCCCACCACCTCTTCTGCGTCGAAGGACTGCGTCATGATCCGAACCGTGTCGTGGGTGTCTTCGCAGGTGTCGCTGCGGACGCTCGCCGTGCTGGCTGCGGTGTTCGTCGCCGTGTCGATCGCGCCGCTCCCCGCTGCGGCGGAGCCGACGAGTCCGACGGTCACCTGGGCGGTGCAGCCGGCCAACAAGCTGGGCCCGGACGGTCGCCGGTGGATCGAGGTCACGCTCGATCCGGGGCAGGTGGTGACCGAGCACCTGGCGGTCCGTAACTTCAGCGACTCCCCGGTGGTCTTCGCCTTGAAGACGGCCGACGGTTACCTGACGGACAAGGGGCGATTCAACATGCTGTCGTCCGACCGTGAGTCGGTGGGTGGCGGCACCTGGATCCGGGTGCAGGAGCGAGTGACGGTCGCGGCCAGGTCAACGACGGTGGTGCCGTTCACCATCACCGTGCCCGAGGACGCCACGCCCGGCGATCATCCCGCCGGTATCGCGGCGACGGTGACCAGCACCGGGGGCACGGTGGCGGTGGAGAGTCGGGTCGGGTTCCGGGTCATGCTGCGCGCCAGCGGCACGGTCACCACGGCCCTGTCGGTCAGCGACCTGGCCGTCACGTACCGACGTTCGTGGAATCCCTTCTCGGCCGGCACCATCCAGGTCAGGTACACCGCGACGAACGGGGGCAACGTCGCGGTGACCGGCAGCGGCCGGGTGACGACTGCGGAACTGTTCGGTCTGGTCAGCGGGGATGCCCCGGGTGAGGTGGGGGAGTTACTACCGGGCGGCAGCCGGGAGGTCGAGGCCCGGGTCGCCGGAGTCTGGGGATTGGGGCCGCTACGGACGAGTGTCGACGTGACTCCCGCCGCCATCGGCGGTGACCGGACCGGTGCCGAGATCCGGCCGGCCAGCGCCACCGCCACGGTGTGGGTGGTGCCCTGGCCGCAGCTCGCCCTCGCCGCCATCCTCGTCGTGCTCGTCCTCGCGTACCGGACCACCGCCCGGCGGCGCCGCCGGCGGCTCGCCCAGTTGCTCGCCCGCGCTCGGAGCGAGGGTCGCGAAGAAGCCCGGAAATCCGCTCTCGCGGGTGGCTAGCCGGCCACGAACCGGTCCGATCAGTTGATCTAACCCGGCGACCGAGCGGGAGGCTGGCCGGGCCATCAGCACCTACGCCCACCTGGAAGGACGATTCGAAGTGGTCCAATCCAACACGTTCCCTGTCAGTCGACGTCACGTTCTTCAGGCGTCAGCCATCGGTGCCGCCGCTGTGGTGGTCACCGAAGGCACACTCCCGGCGAACGCTGCCCAGGCCGCGACAGCCGCCAGCGCGACAGCCGGCCCGACCGCCCTCGGCGCGAGCCCGACCGACCTCGGCCCCGGGGCTACCGCCCCCGTGAGGCCATTCCGGCTACGCGACGTGACGCTGGGCGACGGCCTGCTCCAAGAGAAGCGCGACCGCATGAAGAACTACCTTCGGCAGTTCGACGAGCGGCGCTTCCTGGTGCTGTTCAACAACCAGGCCGGTCGGCCGAACCCGCCCGGCGTTCCCGTACCGGGTGGCTGGGAGGACGGCGGGCTGCTCAGCGGTCACTGGGCCGGCCATTTCATGACGGCCTTGGCACAGAGCTACGCAGACCACGGAGAGCCGATCTTCAAGAGCAAACTCGACTGGATGGTCGACGAACTCGCGGCGTGCCAGGCCGCGATCACCGCGCGGATGGGCGACGGCGGCGGCGGCGAGGACCCGGAGGAGCCACCGATCGACCGGGTGCCGGGCCGCTTCGGAACCGGACTGCGTCTCAACGGCCCCAGCCGGGCGCAGTACGGGACGCTTCCGCAGGAGGCGATCAGCCAGCTGACCGACTTCACGATCGCCACGTGGGTCAATCTGGCATCCACCCAGAGCTGGAGCCGGTTGTTCGACTTCGGTCAGAACACCACCATCAACATGTTCCTGACCCCGCGTGCCGGCGTCGCGGGCAACGTGCCGAGGTTCGCGATCACGGTCAGCGGTAGCGGCGGGGAGCAGCGGATCGACGGCACTGCGGCCTTGCCGACCAACCAGTGGGTGCACCTGGCCGTCACTCTGACGCAGAACACCGGCACGCTGTACGTGAACGGTCAGCGGGCTGGCCGGAACTCGAACATGACCCTCAGCCCGGCCGACCTCGGGAACCCAGGTAATCGATGGATCGGGCGGTCGCAGTACGGCGACCCGTACCTGGACGCGACCGTTGACGAGTTCCACATCTTCGACCGAGCTCTGACTGAGCAGGAGGTCCGGTCGCTGCTGGACTCGGCGTCCGGGAGCACCGGCGGCGGGTCGATCGCCTGGTACCGGTTCGAGGAGGAGGATGGGTCGACGATCAGGGACGCCTCGCCCAACGGCCGAGACGGTGGCATCGTGGCGACCCAGAGCGGCGGAAGCGCCCTCTGGATACCGACCCACCCGGGCTATCTGGGGGCGATCCCGGAGGACGCGGTGCTCCGACTCGGCCCGCCGAGGTGGGCCGTCTACGGCAGCAACGCGGCCACCAATACCTGGGCGCCGTGGTACACGCAGCACAAGATCATGCGTGGTCTGCTCGACGCGTACTACCACACCGACAACCAGACGGCCCTCGACATGGTGGTCAAGATGGCAAGCTGGGCTCACCTCGCACTGACCGTCGGTGACAAGAACCATCCCGCGTACACGGGCCCCATCACCCGGGACAACCTGAACTACATGTGGGACCTCTACATCGCCGGCGAAACCGGGGGTGCGAACGAGGTATTCCCCGAGATCTACGCGCTCACCGGCGACGCGAAGCACCTGACCACCGCCAAGTTCTTCGACAACCGGGAGTCACTCTTCGACGCCTGCGTCGAGAACCGCGACATCCTCGTCACGACGCCGCAGACCAATCCCGGCCGCCGCCGTCCAGATCGGTTGCACGCCAACTCGCACGTGCCGCAATTCGTCGGTTACCTGCGCGTGTACGAGCACAGCGGTGATCCCGAATACTTCCAGGCCGCCAAGAACTTCTTTGGCATGGTCGTCCCACACCGCATGTACGGCAACGGTGGAACGGGCGGTAACTACCCGGGCTCCAACAACAACATCGAGTTGTTCCAGAACCGTGGCAACATCGCGAACTCGATCGCCCAGGGCGGCGCGGAGACCTGCACCACGTACAACCTGATCAAGCTGGCGCGGAACCTGTTCTTCCACGAGCACAACCCGGCGTACATGGACTACTACGAGCGGGGCCTGCTCAATCAGATCCTCGGTTCGCGCGCCGACAACACGAACGTCAACAACCCACAGGTCACGTATTTCCAGCCATTGACCCCAGGCGCCACCCGCAGCTACGGCAACCTCGGCACCTGCTGCGGTGGCACGGGCGTGGAAAACCACACCAAGTACCAGGAGACGATCTACTTCAAGTCCGCCGACGGGAGGACACTCTGGGTCAACCTGTACGCGGCATCGACGCTGACCTGGGCCGAAAAAGGCTTCACCATCACCCAGGAGACCAACTACCCGCGGGCGGACCACACCACGTTGACCGTGAACGGCAGCGGCCCGCTCGACATCAAGCTACGGGTGCCGGGCTGGGTGCAAAAGGGCTTCTTCGTCACGATCAACGGCGCCACTCAGAACGTCACCCCCAAGCCCGGAAGCTACCTGACGCTGAGCCGGACCTGGACGCCGGGCGACACCATCGAGATCCGGATGCCCTTCAGCATCCGGATCGAGCGGGCGCCGGATCGCCCCGATACGCAGTCGATCTTCTGGGGTCCGGTCCTCATGCAGATCCTCGGGAACCCGGGCGTTGGTAACTACCGCGAGCTGTCCCTGTTCCGGCATCTGAAGCGGGACGGCGACTATTCGCACTCGGCGATCACTCACGCGAGCACCACGGCGGCGGGCGACCTTCTCTTCACCACGCACGGCTTCACTCTGAGGCCGTACTACATCGGCGACACGCAGGCCGCCTCGTCGTACTTCCGGCGGGTCGAGCCGACGATCGTGTTCGGATCCATCGACACCGGTGTGCCCAATCACAAGCGCAACGACAGCCTGCCCAACTACGACATCCCGGTGTCGGGCGTTCCCTCGCCCGGCACCGACGGTCCGACCTTCCTCGATCTGGTCTGGGACCAGGCTCCCTTCGCCAACCACGGCCAGTTCGTGTCGACCGTCACCGAGACTGCCGAGGCGTTCGTCAGAGCGGGCACCTTCACCGAAGCGGAAAAGGATCTCATCGTCTCGTACGCCGCACAATCGAACAAGGAACTCGAGCCGGCATCCACGTGGGACGTCGAGGTCCAGGCTCGCGCGCAGTGCACCGGCGCCAACGCCTACCTCTCCGTCAACGCCCGCAACGCCGACAAGGTGCCGCTCACCATCGAACTGATCACGCCATACGGCTCGCGGACGGTGCCTGGCGTCGCCCCGGGGAAGGCCGCCTACCAGGCGTTCAACACCCGTAGCGCCTCGGTTTCGGCCGGCACCGCGATCGTCAAAATCACCGGGATGGTCGACGGTACGCCGGTGACCGCGCAGATCGAGGCTCCGTACGACGCGACCAGCTGCTAGCTCTGAATGCGGTGGCGGCGTCCTACCCGGCGCCGCCACCGCCCACTACCCGGCGCGTCGCGGCGACCCTTTCGAGGGCGTTTCGAAAGCCCCACGGGCGGGTCCCTTCCTGCCACCGGGGCGGCTGGCGCTTCCGTGTATGTTCGGCCTAGGTAAGAGGCTCGATGACGCTCTACCGGCCTGCAATCGCACCGAAACATCGTCGAAAACGTTTTAGAGGTCTACTTCCGCTCGGGGTGGCCGTCAAGGGCACTTCCGAGGCGGCCTGTCGCCGCGCACCACACATGTGCCGGTCGCTGGGAGGGAACACCACATGACCACTGAGCCCGAGGCCCCCGCCAACCGGACACCCACCCTCACCGATGTCGCCAAGCTTGCCGGAGTGTCGGTCGCAACCGCGTCCAAGGCCATCAACGGGCGCGGCGAGGTCAGGGCGACCACGAGAGTCCGGGTGCTGGAGGCTGCGGAACTGCTGTCCTTCGCGCCGAACGCCCTCGCCCGCGGCCTGCTCAGTGGCCGGACCGGGACGGTCGGCCTGCTGACCAGCGATCTGGAGGGACGCTTCTCGATCCCCATCCTCATGGGCGCGGAGGACGCCTTCGGGGCGGGGCAGGTCTCGGTCTTCCTGTGCGACGCGCGCGGCGACGCGATCAGGGAGAAGCACCACGTGCGGGCGCTGCTGTCCCGTCGCGTGGACGGGCTGATCGTCGTGGGCTCCCGAACCGACCCTCGCCCGCCGCTGGCCGGCAACCTCCCCGTGCCGGTCGTCTACGTCTACGCCCCCTCCGCGAACCCGAACGACATCTCGATCACCGTCGACAACGTGGGAGGCGGACGGCTCGCCATCGAGCACCTGCTGGCGTGCGGGCGGCGCAACATCGCCCACATCACCGGTGAGGCCGGGTTCCAGGCGGCACGGGACCGTGCCGAGGGAGCGGCGGCGGCACTCGCCGACGCCGGCTTGAGAATGGTCGGCGATCGGCCGTACTTCGGGTCGTGGGACGAGTCCTGGGGGCGAGCCGCAGCACACATGGTCGTCGAGCGGCACTCCGAGGTCGATGCGATCTTCTGTGGCAGCGATCAGATCGCCCGTGGTGTCCTGGATGCGCTGCGTGACCTCGGACGTGACGTGCCGGGCGCGATCTCCGTGATCGGCTTTGACAACTGGGAGGCGATCTCCGCGGACTCCCGCCCGCGTTTGACCAGCATCGACATGAACCTCAAGCGCCTTGGCGTCGTGGCCGGCCAGCGACTCTTCGAAGCCATCGACGGCGCCGTATCCAGTTCGGAGGAGTTCCCCGGCCGCCTCGTGATGCGCGAGTCGACCTTGCCCCTCCGTTGAGTCCCGAGGCATGCGGTATCGCGGGCCGGTCGAGTGGCCTGAGCGGCCAGAGCTTCTGCGGATGATGCGAAATCGGCGGAATCGAGCGCGTCTGCCGTTGTACGCAACCGGCCTGTACGTGGAAGGGCGCCCCGGGCGTCACCGGAGCGCCCTCTTCAGGGAGTGTCAGTCGGATACCCGGTCCCGCGCGCGGTGAGCGGCCGCGGCTCGGCGAGGGTGCCCGTGCTGGCCGTGCCCGAGTACAGGTAGAACCGCCCGACCACGTCGGCGACCAGATCGACGGTCCCGGTGAGGTTGTGGACGTTGAACGCGTCCTTCGGGCCGATCCCGCCCATCACGGCGTTGGAGACGATCTGCCCGGCGGCCGGGTTCAGGTTGCTCACGCCCGGCTTGGCCATCTCGGTGTCGGCCGGCCAGACGGTGAGCACGGTGTTCTTCGACGGCGCGATCGCGGTCACGTTCATCGCCAGCACTTCGGTGTCCGGCCGGACCACGGTCGACGGCGCCGTGATCGTCGCGGTCTCCTCGGGGGCGAGCGCCCCAGTCCCGAAATTGACGCGAGTGTCCGCGATTCGGGTGGGGCTCAGCGGGGTGAACCGCAGCCCGTCCGGTAGCGAGCCGTCGTCGATGACCCCGACCAGGTCCACCACGATGTCAGCCTTCTGTGAGGTGTAGATGGAGTAGTTCGGGACCGCGTACGCCGGACCGCAGTCGGTGCACGGACGGGTCCGCACGAAGGCCAGATTGGGCACCACCTTTCCGGCGCCGTAGTTGACGGTCGAGGCGGTCGGCACCTCCGGACTACCGGCCCAGGCGGTGAGGAAGCCCGCCTTCGCCGGGTTGACCGCAGTGATGTTGAGGACCAGCGCCTTGACGTGCGGGCTGGCCGGGCCGAAGTCGGCCTGACTCTCGATGCGCTGTCCCGCCTCCAGAGGGCTGGGCCGCGTGTCGATGAGCCGCCTCGGCTGCACCGGGCGGTAGTGGCCACCCCAGCCCAGGCTGCTCTTCACCGTGTCGCTGGCGGCGTAGAAGCCCACCACGTCGACCACCACGTGGGTGGAGCCGTTGCGGTTGTAGATGTACACCTTCCCCTGGGCGCCGAGCTTCACGGTCACGTTGTTGGACCCGAGCCAGCCGGCGGGGAAGTTGATCGAGGAGGCGGTCGGCGTCGACTCGCCGTATGGGTAGAGGGTGAGGAAGCTGCTGGCCGTCGGCCCGGTCACGGTCACGTTCAGCACGACAGAACCGACGCCGTCGGCCGGCACTCCGCCCCGCCCGGCCACCTGGAGCTCAACGGCCGCCCCGGCACCGATCGGGCCGGGCACGGGCCGGCCCAGGCCGCTGCGGGTGTCCATCAGGCGCTGCGGCGCCAACGGGTAGTACATGCCGATCACCGTGTCGTACGCGGTGACCTTCAGCGGCACCACGCGCTTGCCGTAGGCGCTGTTGTCGGTCAGCTCCAGGTTGGCGATGTGGTTCCCCGCGCGCAGCGGCTCGGGCATGATGGTGACCCCGCAGGACTCGCCCGGCCAGAAGCTGCGGCCGGAGCAGTTGTTGCCGAGGATGCGGAACGACGACGCGTTGGGCCCGGTGATCCGGGCCGCCTCGAAGTTGCTGTCCTCGGTGCCCTTGACGACGAAGGACGCCGTGCGGTTGTCCGCGTACTGCCCGACGGCGGCCCGGCCGAAGTCGAGCGGCGCGGGCGACGAGACGACACCGATGTAGGTGAAGCCGGAGTTCCAGCGCATCTCGCCGGTCACCGCGCCGTCGTTGGCGGAGCAGTGGAACTCGTACGCGGCGGCGAACGAGACGACCGCGCCGGTCGCCTCGTCGTGGAAGACGTCCCGCACGGTCAGCGAGCCGTAGCTCTGCGCACCGTTGCAGCCGGTCGAGTCGGACGACATGTCGAGGCCGGCCCGGGTGGCGTCCGCGGAGCCGGCGGTCTGGTAGACCTTCCCGACGACGAAACTCTGGCCCACCGGCGGGGTGGCCCGGACCGCGATGGTGGAGCCGTTGGGCAGGCCGCTTACGCCCATGCTCACGCCGCCGGTGGCGTACGCCCGACCGGTCACCGTGGACCCGTTCCCGTCGTATACACCTGACTTGGCGACCGGCTTGCCGTAGGCGTCGCCCACGTCGACGGTGAGGACCGTGAACGGCGAGGTGGGCTGTGCGGCCGCCACCCCGGGCACCACGGCCGTTGCACAGACCCCGGCGACGAGCACGCCGAGGACCCTGCGGATCCTGCGCATGAAGGCCCCGTGAAGAGGAGAAAGAATGTGGCCGAATCAGCGTAGGAGTCCCGAGGCCCTGCGGCAACCCCGTCGATGTCCGGGCGGTACGCGGAGAGGGGAGCACCGGGAGGACATCAGCCCGTACCACTGGTCGACGGTGACCTTGCCTGTCTCGCCGGGACCGAGGGCCTTCGGGAGTCCCTGGCCGATGTGGCTGTCGAGGATGTGGTCGGGCTCGCGGGCCGGAGACGCGGAGCACCGGTTGCCCCGCCACTCAGAGCATTGTAGATATACCGACAGTCCGCGCGGTGGGACTGTCGACGGCGTTGCGCGACGCCCCCCCGCGCGGTTCAGGCCAGCTCGCGGTCGAGCACGGTGGGGGAGAGGGCATGCTGGACGACCATCGCCGCGGCGCCGACGACGCCCGCGTTCGAGCCGGCCTGTGAGGTGACGATGCGCAGGCGCTCGGTGGCCAGCGGCAGCGAGCGACGGTAGATGGACTCCCGCACGCCCGCCAGCAGCATCTCGCCGGCCTGGGCGAGCGCCCCGCCGATCACGATCAGCGAGGGGTTGAACAGGCTGACGCCGGCGGCCAGCACCCCGCCGATGTCCCGGCCAGCCTGCCGCACGGCTTGGCCGGCGATCGGGCTGCCGGCCTGCACGAGGGCCACGACGTCGGCGTTGTTCGTCGCGTCGAGGCCGGCGGCACGCAGCTTCGCGGCGATGGCGGGGCCGCTGGCCACGGCCTCCAGGCACCCGCTGTTGCCGCAGCGGCAGAGCACGTCGCCCGCGTGCGGGGCCAGGATGTGCCCGAGGTCGCCGGCCGCGCCGACGTCGCCTCGGTGCAGCTGTCCGTTGCTGATCAGGCCGGAGCCGATGCCGGTTGCGACCTTGACGAAGATCATGTGCGCCTCGTCGGGGAAGCAGCGGACGTGCTCCCCGAGCGCCATCAGGTTGACCTCGTTGTCCACCAGGACTGGCACGGGGAAGTCGGCGGCGATCCGCGCGGGCACGTCGTATCCGTTCCAGCCCGGCATGATCGGCGGGTGGGTCGGCTTGCCGGTCGAGTGCTCGACCGGGCCGGGCAGCCCGATGCCGACGCCGGCGACGGGGGCGGTGGGGCCGTGGTTGGCGCGCATCCGTCGCCAGGTGTCGATGAGCAGGCCGAGCACCGCGTCGGGGCCGTCGGCGATATCCAGCGTGAGCCTCTCGATGGCCAGCGGCTCACCGGTCAGGTCGGCGATGGCGACGGCGGCGTGGGTGGCCCCGACGTCGGCCGCCAGTACCACCCGCGCGCGGGCGTTGAACACGAACCTGCTCGCGGGCCGGCCGCCGGTGACGGCGTCGCTTCCCCAGTCGGTCACCAGCCCGGCGTCCATGAGTGCGTCGAGACGCAGGCGCACGGTCGACCGGGCCAGTCCGGTCTCGGTCGCGAGTTCGGCACGGGTGCGCGCCTGCCCGTCGCGCAGCAGCCGAAGCAGCTCGCCGGGCGACGTCGGAGCGGCGCTTTGCCCGAGGTTCATCCCCCAATTAAAGCGAAACGGCCGCGTTCCGTCGGCCGACACGAGGACTTTGGACGTTGATCACCTCAGGATGGGCGGCATCGACGTAGCTTTTGGTTGACCATCGTCATAAGTAGGCGTTACCGTCGTCACATGTCTGTGACCGATCTAACAACGGCGCCTGGTGGGCTCGAATCCGAGCAGCAGACGCTGCGCGTGGCGGTTGTAGGCGCGGGGTTCATGGGGCAGGTGCACGCGGAGGCGGCCCGGCGCGCCGGGGCGACCGTCGTCGCCGCGGTGGCGTCGCGCCCCGAGGGCGCCGCCGCCGCGGCTCGCGCGGTCGGCGCGGACGAGGGCTACCCGGACCTGGCAGCCCTGCTCGACGACGCCGAGATCGACGTGCTGCATGTGTGCACGCCCAACGCGTCGCACGCCCCCGTCACCGCCGCCGCGCTCGCCGCCGGCGCGCACATCATCTGCGAAAAGCCGCTCGCCACGGGGAGCGCCGAGGCCGTGGCGCTGGTGGAGGCGGCCGGCGATCGGGTGGCCACGGTGCCGTTCGTCTACCGCTTCCACCCGATGGTGCGCGAGTTGCGGGCCCGGCTGGCCGCGGGCGAGGCCGGCGTCGTCGCCAGCGTGACCGGCGGTTACCTCCAGGACTGGCTGTCCCGCCCGTCCGACGACGACTGGCGGGTCGACGCCGCGCTCGGCGGGCCGTCGCGGGCGTTCGCCGACATCGGCTCGCACTGGTGCGACCTGCTCGAGTTTGTTACGGGCGACCGGATCGCCCGCCTGTCCGCGCGCACCGCGGTCGTGCACGAGCGCGCCCGCAGCAACGGGGAGCCCACCGAGGACCTGGCCGCCGTGCACTTCACCACAGCCGCCGGCATGGTTGGCACGCTGGTGGTGTCGCAGGTCGCCGCCGGTCGCAAGAACCGGCTGCACCTGGAGCTTTCCGGCACCGAGGCGAGCTTCGGCTTCGACCAGGAGGACCCGGAGCGGCTGTGGGTCGGCCGGCGCGAGGGTGGCCAGACGCTGCTGCGTGACCCAGGAACGCTGCACCCCTCCGCGGCGCGCTACGTCCGGCTGCCCGCCGGGCACGCGCAGGGCTACCAGGACTGCTTCGACGCGTTCGTCGCCGACACCTACCGGGCGGTGCGCGGCGAGGACGTCCCGGACGGCCTGCCCACGTTCGCGGACGGCTTGCGCGCCGTCCGGATCACCGACGCGGTGCTGGCCTCCGCGGCCGCGGACGGCGCGTGGAGAGAGGTGCCGGTATGACGCCCGGCATAGCGACGAGCGTGCGGCTGACCGGGATCACCAAGTCCTTCCTCGGCGTGCCGGTGCTGCGCGGGGTGGACCTGGAGCTGCGGGGCGGTGAGGTGCACGCGGTGATGGGCGAGAACGGCGCGGGCAAGTCCACGCTGCTCAAGGTGCTGGCCGGGGTGCACCGGCCAGACGGCGGCACCATCGAGGTCGACGGCGCCGAGGTGTCCTTCGCCAGCCCCACCGACGCGCAGCGGGCCGGCATCGCGATCATCCACCAGGAGTTCACCCTACTGCCGCATCGCAGCGTCGCCGAGAACGTCTACCTCGGCCGCGAGCCCGTGCGGCGGATGCAAGTCGACCGGCGGCGCATGGTGGCCGACACCCGCGAGCTGCTGAACTGGCTCGGCGAGGACGGGATCGATCCGGCCGACAACGTGTCGTCGCTGTCGGTCGCCCAGCGGCAGGTCGTGGAGATCGTCAAGGCGCTGTCGACCGACGCTCGGGTGCTGGGCATGGACGAGCCGACCGCCGCGCTCGCCGATCACGAGGTCGAGCTGCTCTACGACCTGGTACGCCGGCTGCGCGAGCGGGGCATCGCGATCCTCTACGTCTCGCACCGGATGCGCGAGGTGTTCGACCTCTCCGACCGGATCACCGTCCTCAAGGACGGCCGGTTCGTCACCTGCGCCCCAACCGGCGAGCTGACCTCGGAGGATCTTGTCCGGCATATGGTGGGCCGCGACCTGGGCGAGTACTACCCGGACCGGGCGGTCCCCGACGACCTCGGGCGGGTCCGCCTCGCGTTGCGCGGCGCCGGCAACGACCGCGTGCGCGACCTGAACATCGAGGTGCGCGCCGGGGAAATCGTCGGGCTGGCCGGGCTGCAAGGGTCTGGCCGCTCGGCGGTCGCACGCGCGGTGTTCGGCGTCGAGCCGTTCACCCGCGGCTTGTTGGAGGTGGACGGGGTGGCACAGCGGGTGACCCGGCCCCGCACCGCCGTGCGCCTCGGGATCGCGCTGGTCACCGAGGACCGCAAGGGGGATGGGCTGGCACTTCGCCAGTCCGTGCGCGACAACACGTTGCTGGTGCGCCGCGCCGCGCTGCGCGGCGCACGCTCCCGGGCGAGGTCGGACGTGCCGGCGTTGCTCGACGTGGTGACCGTGGTGGCCCGCGGCGAGCACCAGGAGGTGCGCTACCTGTCCGGCGGCAACCAGCAGAAGGTCGTGCTCGCCAAGTGGCTGGCGGTCGAGCCGAGGGTGCTGGTCGTCGACGAGCCGACGCGCGGCATCGACGTCGGCGCGAAGCGGGCCGTGCACGAGATACTGCGCGACCTCGCGAGGCGGGGCGTGGCGGTGCTGATGATCTCCTCGGAACTGCCCGAGCTGATCGGGATGAGCGACCGGATCCTCGTCATGCACGACGGTGCGTTGGCCGGTGAGCTGCCGGCCGGTGCGAGCGAGGGGGCTGTGATGGCGCTGGCCACCGGACACGGGGTCGGTGAGGTGGCGTGAGCACCCTTCAGGAGAACACCCTACCGGTCAGGCAGCAGGCCACGCGGCCGGCGGCGCAGCGGTGGCTCACCCCGGTCGTGATCGTCTACATCGCACTCGTCGCCCTGCTCGTCGTCGGCAGCGTGCTCGTCGGGCTGCGGGGCGAGGTCCTGCTCGACCAGGGCGGCATCCTCAACATCCTCACCCGGGCCACCGCGCTCGGTCTCGTCGCAATAGGACAGACGATGGTGATCCTCACCGGGTCCCTCGACCTGTCCGTCGCCTACCTGGTCGGCCTCACCTCGTTGATCGCGGCGGAGACGATGGCCGGGCGGGACGGCATGGTCGTGCCCGGCGTGCTGCTCGCGCTCGCCGTGGCCGCTGGCGTCGGCCTGGTCAACGGGCTGGTCATCACCGTCCTCAAGGCCAACGCGTTCATCGCGACGCTCGGCGTGGCGCTGATCCTGCGCGGCTACCTCGAGGAGAACTACACCGGCCCGGCCGGGGACGTACCGCGCGGCTTCCAGCACCTCGGCTATGACCGGATCGGCCCGGTGCCGGTCGCGGCGCTGCTCATGCTGGCCGTCGCCGTGCTGTCCTGGTGGTACCTGTCGCGGACCCGCTCCGGCTACCACATGTACGCCGTCGGCGGTGACATCGAGGTGGCCCGGCTGTCCGGGCTGCCGACCCGCCGGATCATCGTCACCGCGCACGTGCTGTGCTCGGTCGCCGCCGGCCTCACCGGGATCTATCTCGCCAGCCGGCTCGGGTCGGGTGCCCCGTATGTCGGCACCGACGCCGGGTACGACCTGGAGTCGATCGCCGCCGTCGTGCTCGGCGGGACGCTGCTCGCCGGTGGCCGGGGCGGCGTCGCCGGCACCATCGGTGGCGTCCTCATCCTGGCCACCTTGGACACGATCTTCGACGACCTCGAGGTCGACCCGTTCTTCAAGGACGTGGTGCGCGGTGTCGTACTCGTGACCGCGGTCGCGCTCTACGCCCGGCGCATGAGCGCCAACCGCACCCGCGGGAGGTTGACATGACCTGGCGCCCCCGCTTGGCCGAGGGCACCGCGCCGGTGCTCGTCGTCCTGCTCCTGCTGCTCATCGGCCTCGCGATCGCCGGCCCGGCCTACGACGAGCCGTCCGGCTACCTGGCGCTGCTCAAGCGTGCCGCGCCGCTGATGATTCTCGCGATCGGGCAGTACTTCGTCATCGTCTCCGGCGGGTTCGACCTGTCGGTTGGCGCGCTGGTGACCGCCGGGGTGGTCATCGCGGCCCGGCTCATCGACGGGAGCGAGTCGGCAACGGCGTGGGTGATCCTGCTCGTGCTCGGGTTCGGCCTGCTGGTCGGCCTGGTCAACGGGCTGGTCACGACGAAGCTCCTGGTGCCGTCGTTCATCGTCACGCTCGGCATGCTGCTCGTGCTCGACGGGGCGATCTTCCTGTGGACCGGTGGCGCCCCACGCGGCGCACTGTCCGCCGGGTTCCGGATGTTCGGGCGCGGCGCCGTGGATGTCCCGGTGCTCGGCGAGGTCCCGTGGTCGGTGCTCATCCTGCTGGCGATCCTGGTAGCCGCGGCGCTGTTCATGCGCGGTGGCACCGGCCGGGCGCTGGTCGCGGTCGGCGACAACGAGGCCGCCGTACGGCTGTCCGGCGGTCAGGTCGACCGGCTCCGGCTGCTCGCGTTCGTCCTCTCCGGACTGCTCGCCGCGGTCGCCGCGATCTTGCTTGGCGGGTTCGCCGGCGTCTCGGCGCAGGTCGGCAACGGCCTGGAGTTCCGGGCGATCACTGCCGTCGTGCTGGGCGGCGTGCTCCTTGGCGGCGGGCGCGGATCGGTGGTGGCGGCCGCCGCCGGCGCACTGTCCCTGGAGGCCCTGTTCACGCTACTGAACCTGCTCGGCGTGAGCGGCGCCCTCGAGTCGGCCGTGCAGGGCGTGATCATCATCGTCGCCGTCGCCTACGCCTCCCTCGGCAGCGGCGTGCGGCAGCGGCTGCGGTTGTGGCCGAAACAGCGGAACGTTGCGCGACCCGCGCAACCCGCCTCCTCCTGAAGTCCCCAAGGTTAGTAAGGAGATCAACGAATGACCAAGAGATGGGCCTTGGTGGTCGTGGCGGGCGCGCTCGCGGTCGCCGGTTGCTCGAGCGACCTGCCCGACGAGACGACCACTGCCAGCGGTTCACCCACTTCTGACGCAAGCAAGTCGAAGTTTTTCGACCAGACCGAATACAACCGCCAGCTGGCGTTCCGCGACGCCAGGCCGCAAGGCCCGGACGGCAAGCCGTGGGAGCAGATGCTCGAGCCGGAACTGGTCGACACCGCAAGGTTCGCCAAGCCCGGCGGGAACTACACCCTCTGCTTCTCCAACGCCGCCGTGAACAACCCGTGGCGGCAGGTGGGCTACAAGACCATGCAGCAGGAGGTGAAGCTGCACCCGGAGATCACCACGTTCACCGTGCTGGATGCGGAGGCCAAGGACGACAAGCAGATCAGCGACATCCAGTCGCTGTCCACCAAGAACTGTGCCGCGATCATCATCTCGCCGAACACCACCGCCACGCTGACGCCGGCCGTTGAGCAGGCGTGCGCGACCGGCGTGCCGGTGATTGTGTTCGACCGGGGCGTCAACACCAGCTGCCCGGTCACCTTCATCCACCCCATCGGCGGCTTCGCCTTCGGCGCGGACGGCGCGGAGTTCCTGAAGGAGAAGGTCAAGCCGGGCGGCAAGGTCCTCGCCCTGCGGATCCTGCCCGGCGTGGATGTGCTCGAGCAGCGTTGGGCGGCCGCCAATGAGATCTTCGCCGGCAGCGGGCTCGACGTGGTCGGTGTGGAGTTCACCGACGGCGACGCGGCCAAGACCAAGAGCATCGTGGCCGACTACATCCAGCGCGAGGGTCAGATCGACGGCGTGTGGATGGACGCCGGCGCGACCGCCGTCGCCGCGGTCGAGGCGTTCCAGGACGCCGGGGTCGACGTGCCCGCCATCGTCGGTGAGGACCAGCAGGACTTCCTGCGGCTGTGGGTCGACGAGGGCCTGACCGCGGTCGCGCCGACCTATCCCACCTACCAGTGGCGCACCCCGGTCATCGCCGCGCTGAAGATCCTCAAGGGTGAGCAGGTGCCAAAGGAGTGGGTGCTGCCGCAGCCGCGGATCACCGGCGACAACGTCAAGGATTACGTCAAGCAGGACATGCCGCCACTGCACTACGCGATGTGCGGCTGCGAGGACATGCCGGGGTACCCGGGGCCGTGGCGGTGAGCGGACATCGGCTCGGGGTCAACACCTGGGTGTGGGCCTCGCCGCTGACCGACGCGACGTTGGCCGCCCTCGCGGGCAAGGTCGCGGGGTGGGGCTTCGACGTGCTCGAGCTCCCGGTGGAGAACCCGGGCGACTGGGAGCCGAGGCGGGCCGCCCAGGTGCTCGCCGACCACGGTCTCGGCGCCACCGTGTGCCTCGTGATGCCGCCCGGTCGTGAGCTGGCCGCGGCGGACCCGGCCACCATCCGGTCCACTCAGGACTATCTGTACGGCGTGGTGGACGCCGCGGCTACGGTCGGCTCGCCGGTGATCGCCGGGCCGGCGTACGCCTCGGTCGGCCGCACCTGGCGCCTGTCACCGGCCGAGCGGGCCGCGGCGTACACGCAGCTGCGGGAGAGCCTCGCCCCCGTCGTGGAGTACGCGGGCGCGGCCGGCGTCACGGTGGCCGTCGAGCCGCTCAACCGCTACGAGACGAGCCTGCTCAACACCATCGGCCAGACCCTCGAGGCGATCGGCGACCTGCCGCACTGCGGGGTCGCGCTCGACCTCTACCACCAGAACATCGAGGAGACGGACATCCCGGCGGCGATCCGCGCGGCCGCCGGCCGGGTGGCACACGTCCAGGTGTGCGGCAACGACCGCGGCACGCCCGGCGCCGATCACATGGACTGGCCGGCGATCCTCGCCGCGATCGACGAGGCCGGCTACGCCGGCCCGCTGTGCATCGAGTCGTTCACCGCGGAGAACGCGACGATCGCGACAGCCGCCTCCATCTGGCGTCCGCTCGCCGCAAGCCAGGACGCGATCGCCGTGGACGGACTGAAGTTCCTGCGGGCGGTGATGCCCTAGAGCCGACAGTCAATTTCACACCAGTCCGACGGCGCCGGCACGCCGCACGGTCACGGCCACACCAGTAGTTCCTTGCGTCCCCAGGGAGGTACCGCATCTCATGAACGTGACCTGGCGTCCCCGGTGGGGACGATTGTTCGCGATACCAGTAGCCAGCGCACTCGCGCTGACCATGATCAGCTCATCGCAGTCGGTCGCGCACGAGGGCGCGCACGGCCAAGCCCACGTGCTGATCTTCACCAAGACCACTCAGTTCCGGCACACCGAGGCCATCGAGCAGGGCGTTCCCGTGCTGCAGACCGCCTTCGCCGAGGCCGGCATCACCTCGCAGCACACCGAGGACTCGTCCATCTTCAACGACGCGGACCTCGCGCACTTCGACGCGCTCGTGATGTTCCAGACCTCCGGCGACCCGTGGACCGCCGACCAGAAGGCGGCCATGGAGCGCTACATGAAGTCCGGCCACGGCATCGTCGCCATCCACAATGCGACCGACATGCGCGGCAACTACGCGTGGTGGGACAACATGATCGGCACGCTGATGCCCGGGCATGCCGCCACCGGCACCAGCCCCGGGCAGCCCGGCACGGTCCGGGTGGAGGACCAGGTCCACCCGTCCACCGAGCACCTGCCGCAGCGGTGGGAGCGCGCCGACGAGTGGTACAACTACGCGCTCAACGTCCGAGGCGACGCGCACGTGCTCGCGACGATGGACGAGACGACGTACGTCCCGGGCAGCAACGCGATGGGCTACGACCACCCGATCTCCTGGTGCAAGCCGTACGACGGCGGCCGTGCCTGGATGACCGGCATGGGCCACTTCGGCGCGCACTACACCGGCGAGCCGTGGCTGGTGCAGCACATCCTGGGTGGCGTGAAGTGGGCGGCCGGCATGGTCGAGGCTGACTGCGGCGCGACCACGTGGGACAAGTACGAGCGGGTCCCGCTGGACCAGAACACCAGCGCCCCGTTCGCCATGGACGTCGCGCCGGACGGCCGGGTCTTCTTCACCGAGCTGGTGCGCGGCCAGATCCGGGTGTACGACCCGCGAACCAAGACCACCTCCACCGCGATCACCATCCCGGTCTACTCGGGCGGTGAGGACGGCCTGCTCGGCATCGCGCTCGACCCGAACTTCGCGCAGAACAACTACCTCTACATCTACTACGCGCCGGCGAGCACGAACGACAGCGACCCGGCGAACTTCGTCAACCGTCTGTCCCGTCTCACTGTCGGGCCGGGGTCGCAGATTGACCGCGCCACGGAGAAGATCCTGCTCGAAGTGCCAGCGCGACGGCTCCCCGACGAGCCCGGTCACACCGGCGGTGGTCTCGCGTTCGATTCGGACGGGAACCTCTACCTGGGCGTCGGCGACGATGTGAACCCGCACTCCGAGCCGTCCGGCGGCTACGCGCCGCTGTCCGAACGGGACGGAACGTTCCACGACGCGCGGGCCACCTCGGCCAACACCAACGACCTGCGCGGCAAGCTCCTGCGGATCCACCCCGAGCCGGACGGCACCTACTCCATCCCCGCGGGCAACATGTTCCCGGCGGGCACGCCGAAGACCCGGCCGGAAATCTACGCGATGGGCTTCCGCAACCCGTTCCGGTTCTCGATCGACCCGAAGACCGGGGCCATCGGGCTGGCGGACTACTCGCCGGACAACAGCAACGACAACCCGGACCGTGGACCCGCCGGCATCGCCGAGTGGAACGTCATCACCGAGCCCGGCTTCTACGGCTGGCCACTGTGCATGGGTAACAACGAGCCGTTCCGGGACGTGGACTACCGGACGAACCCGGTGACGGTCGGCCCGTCCTTCGACTGCGACCACCCGATCAACGACTCGGTGCGCAACACCGGCCTGACCGAGCTGCCGCCGGCCAAGCCGGCCAAGATGTGGTACGGCTACAAGCGTTCCTCGGTGCCGTCGGTCATCCCGCAGGGTGGTGGCCTGGCCCCGATGGGCGGCCCGTACTACAGCTACGACCCGAACCTGCAATCGGACACTAAGTTCCCGGCGTACTACGACGGCAGGCCGTTCTTCTACGAGTGGTCGCGGAACAAGATGTACTCGATCATTCCGAACGGGCAGGGTGGGGTCGAGAAGGTCAACCCGTTCCTGCCGCAGCAGCAGTTCCTCGCGCCGATCGACTCCAAGTTCGGTCCTGAGGGCTCGATGTACGTGCTGGACTGGGGTGGCGGATTCGGCCGCGACAACCCCAACTCGGGGCTGTACCGGATCGACTACATCTCCGGCTCGCGCTCGCCGACGGCGAAGATCGGCGCGTCGCCGGACTCCGGCCAGGCACCGCTGCAGGTCCGCTTCGACGGCTCGGCCAGCACCGACCCGGAAAACGAGCAGCTGCGGTACGAGTGGGACTTCACCGGTGACGGCGTGGTCGACTCGACCGAGCTGAAGCCCACCTTCACCTACACCACGAACGGCGCCTACAACGCCCGGCTCACGGTGACCGACCCGGCCGGCAAGACCGGGACGGCGACGGTGCCGATCACGGTCGGCAACACCCGGCCGGAGGTGACGTTCACCCTGCCGCCCAACGGTGCGTTCTTCGACTTCGGTGATGAAGTCAGCTGGGACCTGTCGGTCAGCGACGCCGAGGACACCCAGATCGACGACGCCGACGTGGTGATCCAGCCGGCGATGGGTCACGACGAGCACGCGCACCCGGCCGAACCGCTGCACGGGCGCACCGGTTCGGTGGTCACCGCCCTCGGCGGCGGGCACGGCGAGGACATGAACGTCTTCTATGCGCTTGACGGCCGCTATGCCGACTCCGGCGGCGCGGGCGGCACCCCGAGCCTGACCGGTTCGGACACCACCCTGCTGTTTCCCAAGCAGCGGGAGGCGGAGTTCTTCGACAACTCGTCGAACGTGACGGTTGGCCCGTCGCGGGACATCGAGGGCCACGGCAACTCCATCGCCGGCCAGAACGGCGCCTGGGCGTCGTACGACCCAGTCAACCTGTACAAGGTGGACCGGCTTGTCCTGCGCGTGTCGGCCCCCAGCGCGAGCACGATCGAGCTACGGCGGGGCGCGCCGGACGGTGAGCTGCTCGGCACCGCCCAGGTGCCGGCGACCACCAGCGGCGGCTATGTGGACGTCCCGGTCGAGGTGTCCAACCCCGGCGAGACGTTCACCCTGTACGCGGTGTTCCCGGGTGCGGGAGAGCGGCGCCTCAACTTCATCGAGGCCGACGGCGAGGGTGTCTCGCCGACGAGCAAGCCGAAGGTCGCGGTGACCTCCCCGACGCCGGCAGACGAGCTGGAGCCGGGCGAGATCCAGGTGACCGCCGACGCGAGCGACGCGGAGAACACGATCACCAAGGTCGAGTTCTTCGTCGACGGCACGTCGATCGGCATCGACACCACGGCGCCGTACTCCATGACTTGGAACGCGTCCACCGAGATGCGCTACCAGCTGACCGCGGTCGCGACCAACGACAAGGGCTACCACACGAAGTCCCGGGTCGTGCAGGTCGAGGTCGGTGATCTCTACGGAGCCTGGCAGACCTACACCAACACCACCGCCGCGTTCGACCGGCCGGACCAGGACACCTGGATCATCAACGCCGGCGGCGCGAACATGTGGCAGGGAACCGACCAGTACGGCTCGGTGTACCTGCCGGCGGCGGCCGGCGACACCTGGACCGCCACGGTGAAGATCGAGAGCCAGACGAACACCAACAACTCCGCCAAGGCCGGTCTGATCGTCCGTAACGATGTCACCCAGCCGGCCACGTCGCCCGGCTACGCGGCGATGACGATGCGGGCTGGCCTCGGGTTCGAGTGGCTGCGCGACACCAACGGCAACGGCCAGCTCGACGCCAGCAGCGGCGCCAGCACGACCAGCTACCCGGCCTGGGTGCGGATCGTGCGTGACGGCGGAAGGTACTACGGCTACTGGAGCAAGGACGGGAAGTCGTTCACGCTGGTCGGCGACCCGGTGACGCTGCCTGGCGCGGTCAGCCCGCAGGACATTGGCCTCGCGGTCACCGCACACAGCACATCGGCCACCAGCGAGGTGAAGTTCACCGGTTTCACCCTGGTCGACAAGGCCATCCACCCGGCACCGCCGGAGGCCGCTCCGGGCTGCGCGATCCGCGGCTCGGACACCTTCGACGGCGGCACGCTGAACACCACCCGGTGGACCACGGTGCGGACCGCGCCGAACCTGCCGGCGCGGGTCACCAGCGGTGGACTGGTGCTGCCGGTCACCAACGGTGACATCAACGAGGACGCCACCGGGCCGATCAGCTACGTCGGTCAGCGCGCCAAGACCGGGCCGTGGACGATCACCACGAAGGTGGCCATCCCGCACAACCGCGAGTGGCAACACGCCGGCCTGCTCATGCACGGCACCGACAACGACTACGTCAAGGTGGCGTTCACCCGCACCTCGTCCGGGAGTCGGGTCATGGAGTTCCAGACCGAGGCCGGCGGGACGCGGTCGTGGCACGCCAACGTGGGTGTCCCGGCGGACTTCCCGTCCACCGCGCACCTGCGACTGGTTAGCGACGGTCAGAAGCTGACCGCCGCGTACTCGGCCGACGGCCAGACCTGGACCGCGCTCGCCGGCTCCGGGACCGTCATCCCGAACGCGACCGTCGGCCTCGTGGCCGCCGGGGACACCGGGACGTCACAGGTCAACGCCGTGTTCGATCACTTCACCATCACGCCGGACGGCACGGACGACGGTGTCCGCGCGCCCAGCGACGAGTTCGACGGCAGCGCTCTCGACGGCTGCCGGTGGAACGCGGTGGTGCGGTACGACTCGTCCAAGGTCGCGATGAGCGGCGGCGCGCTGCGCATCGAAACCCAGCCGGGCGACATCGACGGCACCAACAGCGCCTCGCCGCGGAACTTCATCCTGCAGAAGATCCCTGCGGACGTCGCCGCCGGCAACTGGACGATCGAGACCAGGCTGACGCCGACAATGCTGCACAAGTGGCAGCTGGCCGGCTTCCTGGTCTACAACAACGACGACAACTACGTGAAGTTCGACGTCGTCGCCAACAACAACGCCGGAACGCCGACCAACCTGCACGCCGAGCTCGTCTCGGAACGCAACGCGCAGTTCGGCAACGGCGGCAACCGGTCGATCGACATCGCCGACTCGTCCGAGAGCGGCTGGTACTACCTGCGGCTGAGCCGGAGTGGGAACACCTACTCGGCCCAGATCAGCGACGGCGGGGTCAACTGGACCTCGCTCGGCCAGCCGGTCACCAACGACGCCGCGATGACCTCGTTCGGCCTGATGGCGATGGGTCCGGAGCAGATGCAGCCGGTCACCGTCGCGTTCGACTACTTCCGGGTTCTCGACACGACGGCGCCGAGCCTGACCGTGTCGCTCGACCCGGCGCAGCCGAACGGCCAGCGCGGTTGGTACACCTCGCCGGCGACGGTCACCGCTTCGGCAAGGGATGACCGCGGCGGCCCGGTCCGCATCGAGTTCGCCCAAGGCGACGGCGCCTGGACGCAGTACCGTGAGCCGGTCCGGGTGACCGAAGATGGCCCGGGGTCGCTGCGGTTCCGGGCGATCGACGAGGCCGGCAACACCTCCGCGCCGGAAGCGGTGTCCCTGCTCGTCGACACCACGGCCCCGGTCGTGACCGTCGACGGCGTGGCGAACGGCGGCAAGTACGACCTTGGTACGTCACTGCCGATCGCCGCCACGGCACGGGACGCCACGTCGGGCGTCGACTCGGTGGCCCTCCGTCTGGACGGGGAGGCGATCGAGAGCGGTGCGGGTGCCGAGCCCACGGCGGGCGGTCACAAGCTGACCGTCGTGGCGACCGACATGGCCGGCAACGCCACGGAGGTGACCGTCGCCTTCGAGGTCGTCGCCACCTTCGACAACGCCCAGGCGTTGGTGCGGCGGTACCAGGCGGAGGGTCTGCTCAGCGACGAGCTCGCCGACGACCTGTTCGGCCAGCTCGAGGCGGCCCAGCGCACGGCGGCGGCGGGCCGGACGGAGCAGGCCAAGGCTGCTCTGGACCGGTTCGCGGCGGCGGCAAGGACAGCCACCGACGAGTCGGCCCGCACGCAGCTGCTCGCGGCGGGCGCCTACCTACGGGCCCACCTGTGAGTTGATGACGGCGAGCCGGTGCCGGCCGGCTCCCGACCGGTGCCGGAGCACGCCACGCGTGCTCCGGCACTTGGTCTTCTGGGCGGCACAGCGCTTGCCGACCGATCACCTCGTCCCGGGTCTGCCGTCAGGTGGGGGAGCGCGAGGAGCAGGACGCGTCGATGGAGACCAGCAGTGTCGGCAGGGCGAGCACGGCGAGCCTGATCCATTCCGCCGCCCGGCCCTCACCGGGGTCGTGTCGTTCATGGCAGTTCCTTCCAAGTTCACCGGATGGTCCGCGCACCGGGCGGGCCGGTTGCGACAGACAGGTCGAAGCAGGAGATCGGTTCTTTGACATCCGGCGAGGAGCAAGGTGAGGGCGGTTGGATCTCTCCTACCGGTTTTTGCTCAGCCACGCCTCAAGGGTCAGCAACTGCGGGTACCGCTCGCGGAGCGCGGCGATATCGGCCTGGTACCCCTTCTCGTTGAACCAGTCGAACATGTTCGCCACCTCCTCGGCCTCGATCCGCAGCTTCTCGATGGGCTGCCGCTCGAAGCGAGTCGGGATGCCGTCGACCTTGGTGAACACCTCGGCGATCTGCCGCACGGTCAGCTCGTCGCCGGCGATCTCGATCTTCTTGCCGATGAACTCGGCCGGCTTGTCGAACGCGTCCGCGGCGATCCGGCCGATGTCGATCAGCGCGATCATCTGCAGCGAGGTGTCCGCGTCCAGCGCGATCGAACCAACCCGCTCATCGTTCTCCGTTTCCGGCACCATGTTCGCCCAGTTCTCCATGAAGAACACCGGCCGCAGCACCGTCGCGGGCACGCCGACGGCATCGATGTGCGCCTCAATCTCCGCCTTGGTCTCGAAGTGCGCGACGGCGGACTTGCGCTCGGCGCCGCCAACGGAGCTGTAGACCAGGTGCGCGACGCCCGCGGCTTTGGCCGCGTCCGCGACGTTCTTGCCCTGCCGCACCTCGACTTCGGGGTGTGGGTCGGCCAAGTCGGCGGGCTGCACGCTGAAGACGCCGTGCACGCCCTGCGCTGCCGCGCGCAGCGACTGCGGGTCGCCGAGGTCGCCGGTGACCAGTTCCGCGCCGAGCGCCTTGAGGTCCTTGGCCTTCTGCTTGTCCGGGTCACGGACGAAGGCGCGCACCACCCAGCCGTTGTCGAGCAGCCTGCGGGCAACGGCACCGCCCTGGCCGCCAGTCGCGCCCGTGACCAGGACGGTCTTCTTGTTCGACACTGCGAGATCCTTCCAACGATGTCATGGTGAAGCCGGCCCCGTGCGGAGCCGGCTGGGGTGGGGGATGCTCCGGGTAAGCCGATCACGGGGCCGCCCTGCGACGCCCCCACCTTCCAGACCGGCCCGATCGAGATCGACCGGTGGAAATCGGCATCACCGTCTCGGCCAGCGTTTGATCATGCTGCTCAGCAGGTCCGGACTCGCCGTGGTCACGATGAGGCACAGAGTCGGGTGAGCGGGCGGGTGCGGGAAGCTGTCCCGCGACGATCGCGGCGAGTGAGAGCCCGAACCCCACGAGTTGGATCGGGCCGAGTGTCTGGCCGAGCAGGATGGCGCCGAGAACGGCGGCGACCAGCGGCGAGAGCAGGGCGAGAACCGCGACAGAGGTGACGGGCAAGGTGGTGATGCCGTGGAACCACAGGGCGTAGGCGATCAGGCCGCCAACCAGACCCAGCCAGAGGTAGCCGAGGGCGGCGGTCGGGTTGATTGCGGGAGGTGGTCCCTCAACAAGAAATGTGACGGGCACCAGGAATAGACCTCCTGCGGTGAGTTGCCAGCCGGCGAAAGCGGTGGGACTGGCCTCGGCGGGCCGTCCCCAGCGTTTGGTGAGCGTCACGCCAAGCGCCATCGTGGCCGCGCTCGCCAGCCCCGCCACGATCCCGACGATGTCGAGTGCCGCGTTCGGCCCGATCACCACCAAGCCGACGCCGACGACGCCCGCCACGCCCCAGAAGAGGCGCCAGACGGAGGGGCTGTCACGGAGGACTGTCACGGCCAGGACGGCGACGACGAGCGGCTGGGCCGCCGCCAAGGTTGCGGCAACGCCTCCTGGCAGGCGTTCGGCCGCGATGAACAGCAGTGGCAAGAACAGACCGATGTTCAGCACGCCGAGCACCGCGGCTTTCCCCCACCACGCTCCAGGCGGCAGCGTCCGGGTGATCGCCAGCGCGATCAGGCCTGCGGGCAACGCACGCAGGAGTCCTGCGAACAGTGGGTGTCCCTGCGGGAGAAGCTCGGTGGTGACGACATAGGTCGTGCCCCACACCGCGGGAGCGAGCGCGGTCAGGGCGGTGCGAGGCAGATTTCCATGGGGAGCACCTCTGCTGGCTCCGCTGGAACCCCTCGGTGCTGCTGGACTTGTCACACTCGCAGTCTCACCTGGTAATGATCAATGAGTCCAACACATGTTTGTCACCTCATCGATCACGCTGCAAGATTGATCGATGGAGTTCCAGCAGATGCGCTACGTCGTCGCCGTCGCCGAGACGAACAGCTTCACCCGGGCCGCCGAACGATGTCTGGTTGTCCAGTCCGCCCTGAGTCACCAAATCGCGCGGCTGGAACGGGAACTTGGCGCGAGGCTTTTCGAACGCACCAGCCGCCGGGTGCGGCTGACGCCGGCCGGTGAAGCGTTCCTCCCCGCCGCCCGCCAGTGTCTGGACGCCGCCGAGCGCGCAGCCGCCGAGGTCGCCGCGGCTGTCGGAGAGATCCGCGGACGGCTCGCCGTGGGCCTGATCCCTACTGTCGCCGCGGTCGATATCCCGGGTGCGCTGCGGGACTTCCGCCAGCAGTACCCGCATGTGCGCATCAGCCTGCGGGTGGGTGCGAGCGAGGACCTCGTCGAGCAGGTCAAGCAAGGAGCCACCGACGTGGCTTTCCTCGGGCTGCCGACCACAGCGCGACCCCAAGGTGTCGCCGCCCACGAACTCGCCCGTGACCGACTCGTCGCTGTGGTCGCGCCGGACCATCCACTCGCCGACAAACCAGTGGTCAACCTTCGCAGGCTCTCTACCGAGGTATTCGTGGACCTTCCGGCCGGGACAGCCGGACGTGCCCAATCCGACCAAGCCTTCTCAGCCGCTGGTCTCAGCCGTGACGTCGCCTTCGAAGTGACCACCGCAGACTTCATCACTCGACTCGTCGGGCAGAACCTCGGCGTGGCCATGCTCCCCTCCGCCTACACGCCTCAGCTCACCGGCGTAATCACCATCGAGGTCGCTGACGCGCCGGCCCGCGTCGAGTACGTCATCTGGAGCCGCTTCAGCCGCACGCCGGCCGCGACCGCCTTCCTCGCCAATCTTGACATCCCAGCCACGCTCGACACGGAATGAAACCGGCACGCCTCGTACAGCCTCCTCGGATTGTCCGCCACGAGTGCGGCAGCTCCGCCCCACCCGGCCGTGCGGTACATACCCCTCACCGAGGCCCCAGACATCACCACCGTCGACCAACCCGCCGGATTGATCGTGCTCACACTCAGCGGCCATCGTCTGCTCGGCATGACCCGATTCCTCGACAACCAGCTACCGCACCACTTTGAACCGTCGCGCTGTACGTAGGTCGACGCGTGCGCTGCCAAGCGGTGGTCAAAGTCGGGACACGCTGGACCAAGTCCACGGCCAGGCTCGGGTCATGACGGCCGCCCGCCAAACTGCCAGTTGTGCACCTCGATGTGGGCGTACCGACCCGGGGCCAGCACGGCGCGTGCCTTGTCCGGATCCGGCGCCCGGACTAGCACCGCCGTACCCAGCCAGGTGGCGCCGTCGTCGGACAGCAGCGGCCCATACGCGATCAACTCGTCCCGGTCGGGCGGCACAGCGAGGTCGGCGGCCTGCCCCGCGCCGAGGCCGAGCACCAGGTACCGACTACCACCGGTCCGGCCTCCGGGGAAGTCCCACATGGTACGGCCCAGAGTGTTGCGCCACCGGCGCAGCAGCACGTCCCGGTACACGCCAGCCTGATAGTTGGGCTCGTCGAAAGCGAACGCGCGCGCGGCGGCGGGATCGGGCAGGTCGACGATGTGCAGGCTGCCAGTGGGCGTGTCGCCGTCGACGGCAAGGGTCGGGCCGCGAGCGATCATTTCTCTCGAGTATCGGTCCATGTAGGACCAATGATCTTTCAGCAACTCGTCGCGCAGCCCCACCGAGCTGGGCCGGTCACGGTGGTAGCAGAAGAACCATACCCCAAAGTATGACCTCCGTGACAGACACCAACGCGGACCACCCGGAACTCAAACTCCTCTCCGGCGGGCTCGTCCCGGTGGCCTCCGGCACCGCCACGACGGGCCCGCGCGGAGCATCGAGGCTGATACCTACCTCATCGAGTTGGGCCCGGATGGTGTGGTCGCGTGCAGGGGCACGGTGACCTCGAGGTTGCTCAGTGCGAGAGCGGCTGGCTGATTGTTCGCGCGCCAGGTCGGTGTGTCGGTTGCAGTCAGTTCGAGCTTGAGCTGGTGACCGATGGGCAGTCGCCAACCGGTCGGCCACAGTTGGCAGGTGACCTCCTGCGCAAGCCCGGTGCTGCCGGTGACCCGAAGTACCGCCCTCGTGATCAGAGTCTGCGTACCGGCGGCCGGGTCGACGTCGAACAGTCGAGCCGCGAGTTCGGCGTCCGTACCGATGAGTGTCGCCGTCACACGTACCACCGGGGCGCCCACGAGCGTGCCGGCAGTCGGCGGGCGAAACGTCCACGTGGCCACGCCTGGGTCGCTGCCGACGGCGGCCGTGCGACAGCCTGAGTTCAGGATCGGGTCCAACCCCGCCGACTCCGGTCCGGGTACGAAGGTGTTCGCGGTCGTGACCCGCGCGTCGTCGCGGAACGTCCACACGCTGTTCGCGAGGTTGGCAAGTCGATCGGCGGAATAGCTGCTGACGTCTCGGTTATCCGCACACTGCACCGGATTCAGGGTGACCTTCGGTGCCGTCGGCTCGGCGCCGGCGAGAATTTCGTGCAGCCACCGGTTGGCGGCGTCGTTGGCGGTCTGCCAAACCTCAGGCGGATTGCCGGCATAGGAGTGGCCGACATCGCCGAAGAGGGCCCACACGGGGTAGCCCGGCCGGGCTTTCTGCAGCCTGGTGAGCATCTGGGTGGCCTGGATGCCGGGGAACAGGGGGTCGGTCAGCCCTTGGATGGCGTAGACGGGCACCTGCGCGGACGCTGGCGGCACCGGCATGGCGTAAGCCGAGCGGAACTGCTCCAACTGCGCGATGGCCTGAGCCACGAGCGGATTGGCCTGGTAAGGCTCGCCGGCGGTGATGGCGGCGAACCAGCCAGGCAGGTTCGCGCTCGGGTCGTGCGCCGCGTATTGCGCGGTGATCTGGCCGGCCGCGTATAGGCCGTCTACATAGGACTGCTTGGCGACGCCGACCGGGTCCTGGTGTGGCAGATCGGCCGCAGTGCCGGACAACCCGTCGGCGGCCCGCCCGTTGTCGATCAACGCCTGAGCGAGATCGGTCCATCCGTACTGCGGCACGGCGGCGGCCAGCCGAATCGGTGTTCCCCGCGGTGAGGACCACGAACGAGTCGTGCCGTCGGGCTGGAGAACCCGGTCCTGGGCCATGGCGAGCAGCCATGACTGCCCGCCGCCGTACGATCCGCCGGTGACCACGACCTGGTCGGGCCTGGCGATGGCGGCGTCGACCAGCAGGCCGGTCAGGTACTGGGTATCGCGGATTTCCCAACGCCGGTCCGACAGGTGCGTCCAACTCGCCCGGCCGGCGCAGCGCGGGTCGGCGGCGTAGGTGTAACCATGCGCCGGATCCTGGCCGCAGGAGCGACCGAAGCCGCGGGCGGTGTAGTTGAGCACGGCGAATCCGTGGCTGGCGAACCAGGCGTTGTTCCAGTGCCAGGTGTTCCTGCCGTTGCCGGCCAGCGACGTGGACTCGTAGTCCGCCTTCGAGCCACCCCAGCCGTGCAGCATGACCATCAGCGGGAGCGGGCCAGGAACGTTGACCGGGATGGACAGGTCGACGTCCAGTGGCGTGCCGTCGAAGCTCGCCACGCGCCCGGAACACACGAGGTAACCCCCGCCGCCAACGGGCGAGACCTGCCCTGCGGTGGCCAGGCCCAATGAGCAGTCGTCGGCCGCCCGGGCGGGCGTCGCGACCAAAGCGGTGCCGGACATTGTCAGGATCGCCGCGAGCAGCGCGCCGGCCCGCCGCACTGAGCCACGAGATTGACCTCTGAACATACCGCCACCCACCTTTGCCGCCGGCATCGAACCTGCTGTTACTGATATCGGTATCCGCCGACTGACCGTTACCGGCGACAGCTGGTGGTAGCTGACGATCTGGCCCAGGAGGTTCTGGCGAACGCGTACACGCAGTCGCGGTAGGTGGTGGCGGCGGAGGACCGGCAGGCTGTCGGAAATGTGGGATGCCTACCGGGTCCCGGAGCGCAACCGGAACTGGGTGGCCACCGGGCTGAGGCCAATACGCCTATACCACCGACCTGACCCGGGGCCTCGACGTGCTCACCGTCGACCTCCCCAACACCGACAGCACCTCAGACCCAAGCCCATCCTTTCGGCCATCGTCATGTCCAGCACGAAGACCCAACCCCCATCGCCGTACGCCGTGGCGGCCGGCGGGCTAAGGTTCATCCTGCTGTTGTCCGGCTTGCTGCTGGTCGGCCGCCTGTTCCGCTCCCGGACACGCTGAGTCTCGATCCCCAACCCATCTCACAGCCACGGAGGAAGCCGTGTTCCGAACCCGACAGACAAGACTGGCGGCGCTGGGCTGTGCCGCCACGCTAGCCCTGGGGGCCGTGGGAATGCCGGCCGCTAGCGCGGCCCCCGGCAACGACACCCTGAGCCTCGACGCCGCGGCCGTGCCGGTCGGGCTGTCCCGCCTGCTGGCCTCGGGCAACCTGACCGGGCGGGGGATCGCGACGTTCGATGCCGTCCCGACGAGCCCGCAGGTGCAGGCGCTGAACGCGCTCGGGCTGACCGTGCAGCCGATGCGCCATCTGCCGCTGGCGCTGGTCAGCGGCTCAGTGGACGGCATGCGTGCCGCGGTGACCACCGGTGTGGCCGCCGACGTATATCCCGACGAGCCGATCCAGTTGCTCGACACCGCCTCAACCGACGTCATGGGCACCGCGCAACTGCGCGCGGCCGGGCTGACCGGCGAAGGAGTAACGGTCGCGGTCGTCGACTCGGGCTGCGATGCCACCCACCCGGATCTCGCCGACCACGTCGAGCACAACGTCTCGCTGGTGAGCGCGGAGTACGCGAACATTCCGCCCGACTCGTCCAACACGATCGTCGTCCCGATGGACAAAGGTCCCTACAGCAACACCGACATCGGCGGTGGCCACGGCACTCACGTCGCCGGAATCATCGCCGCCGACTCCAGCAGCGTGACCGATGGCAGCAGGTATGGTGTGGCGCCGGATGTCATCGTGGACTGCTTCGCGATCGGCGAGGTCCTGTTCACGACTGCCGTCGTAACGGCGTACGACTACCTGCTTGATCAGGACGGCATGTGGGGCGTCGACGTCATCAACAACTCATGGGGCAACAGCTATCGGCAGTTCGATCCGCGTGACCCGGTGGCGGTGGCAACCAAGGCCGTCGCCGACCAGGGCGTGACCGTCGTCTTCGCCGCCGGCAACTCGGGAAGCGACAACGCGGAGCTGAGCCTCAACCCGTTCTCGCAGGCGCCCTGGGTCATCTCCGTAGCGGCCGGCACTCTCGACCGCAAGCGCGGCGACTTCTCCTCCAACGGGCTGGTCTACGACAACTCCCAGCCGACGGGGATAACCGCAGGCGGCCACACCGTCTACACCGGCGACCGGATCGGCGTCGTACACCCTGACGTGACCGCACCCGGCGTCCGCATCTCCTCGACGTGCGACTCCCTCGGCACCGTCATCGGCCCCTGCACGCCGGGCAGTAACGCCACCGCCTCGGGCACCTCGATGGCATCGCCGCACGTGGCGGGCGCCGCCGCCATCCTCAAGCAGGCCAACCCCGCGCTCACCCCGGACCAGGTGCGCCTCGCTCTCCAGGCCACTGCCTCCCCCGTCGCCACCGACGACGGCGCCGCGCGGCTACCGTTCTGGCAGGTCGGCTACGGGTACGTCAACCTCGACCACGCGGTCGCCCTGGTGACCGGGAAGAACTGGGCCAAGAAGCTGGCCACGGCCGCGGCCCAGGCTGACGCGAGGGTCCTCGCCGAGGACGGCCGCCAGGTACTGCGTGCCGACTTCTGGACCTACGACGCGCCCCGGGCGACGGTGGCCGGCACTGACAACCACACCTACGTCGCCCCGGTCGGCACCGGGGTGACCGCACTCAAGGTAACGCTCTCCCACCCGTCTCTGGCCAGCGTGGGGATCAACGGCGCCAGCTACGTCGTCACGGTCACCGACCCGCACGGCCGGGTCGTGGGTACGACGACAGAGACCTTCACCCAGGGCGCCGGCACGGCGACCGCGCTCATCGACCTCGCCGCGGTCGGCGCGGGAGCCGGTGACTACACCTTCGCCGTTTCCGGCCGGTACGCCGCGTCCGACCCGGACACACTGGATAGTGACTCGGCCCTCGGGCGGATGGTGACCCTTCACGTCGCCCAGCTGGGCATCGACTGACCGGCTGCTGACGGCGTCCGCTCGCATCGGTTCGGCTGACTACCCCGATGGCCGGTCACTGCAGGTGGCCGGCCATCGGCTCGTTCACTCCGAGTGCCTAGGTTGGCGCCGAGCCGTGGCTGAAGCACGCGCAATGCCGGGCATTCGAATGTGCCCCTGTTCGCGCTGCCCACCGCCATCCAGTGGGAGTCCCTGCCCCAACAGCTCGGGGCGCCTACCCGCAGGTGAAAGTTCTGGTCGACGACGGCAATGTCGGGACGGGATAGAACGGGCGGTTCTCGGTCAGGTGCGCCAGGGCGGCGTTGTCTCACCGGTTAACCGTCGCGACGTAACGTCGGTCATCGCCCAGAGGATCATCGTCCGGGAGCGCTGCGGCAGCGTCTCAGCCGGCCGACGGTAACAACAGTTCAAGATCGGTACCATCCGGCATCGGATGCCCACTGAGGGGCCCCGAACTCAGGCCGGTTGAGTGTCTCGGCAAGGCGGTAGAGGCGGTGGTCCCCCCCTTCGAGCGAGTCGATCTTGAAGGGTGCCCTGCCGGCGAAGCCGGTCGCTCAGCCATGCGGGCGGAGGTGGATATCTAGTCCGCTCGTCCCCGGCGACTCCACGCCCGGCAGCAGCCGCATGTCGCGGCCGTAGTCGCCGCCGCCGAGCGACCGATACGCGACCGGCTCGTCCGTGAAGAGCCGGTCGAGCCGTCGGCCGTACTCGCGCTTCGCCGCAGCGAACCGCTCTTGCGAAACGTTGAGCGCGTCGTACACGGTGAACGGTTCGAGCGGCACCATGCCGGTGAACCAGAACAGGCCGTGCTGGATCGGGTAGAGAACGTCCGCCAGCCGCCCGTGGATGCCCCGGTCGGAGAACGCCGGTTCCCGGGCACCGATCGTCACCGACACCAGCGCCCGTCGCCCTGTCAGTGCGCCCTCACCGTAGGGCGGGGGAACTGCCGGGCCGTGGGCGAATTCGTAGGTGAACACCCGGTCGATCCAGCCCTTCAGGATCGCTGGCACCGAGAACCACCACATCGGGAACTGCAGGATCACGGCGTCCGACCACCGCAGTTTGTCCTGCTCTGCCGCGATGTCCGGTGACAGTCGTCCCGCCAGCGTGGCCTGTCCTGAGACGGCCAGCACGTCCAGCCGTCGGTCCAGGGCGTGGTCGGGGAAGTCGTCGGCGTCCACCGCCGCCTTCCACTTCATCGCGTTGAGATCGGACACCTGTACCTCGTGCCCTGCCGCGCGCAGTTCCTCAACCGCGAAGGCGGCCAGGGCGGCGTTGAGCGAACGGGGCTCGGGGTGGGCGGTGACGATCAGGATCTTCTTCCGCTGCTCCGGCGTGGCTTCGGTCATGCTGTCACGTTCCCCCTGGCGTGGCCGGGTAGCCAGCACCCGGTCCAACCGGCGGAGCAGTGGTCCTGGTACTGCGAGGACCAGCATTAACGCCACGCATACTTGATTCTATGGACGGCGTGGAGCACATCGAGCGCGCAGACGGGGTCGACAACCCCAGTGAGAATCTCGACCAAGTCGGCCGCGTTGATCGCATTGGCGGGGTTGGCGACACGCGGCGGGCGCTCGGCGGCTTTCTGCGTGCCCGCCGGGGGCGCGTGGCGCCGGAGCATGTCGGGCTCGTCGGCGGCCGTCGCCGGCGGGTGCGCGGGCTGCGCCGCGAGGAGCTGGCCCAGCTCGCCGGGATCAGCGTGGACTACTACGTACGCCTCGAACAGGGTCGAGCCACCCAGCCGTCCCCCGAGGTGCTCGACGCACTGGCCAGGGCCCTCGACCTCGACGCGGCAGAGCGCAAGCACCTCGCCACCCTGGCCGCCGCGAGGCGCGGCCCCGCGCCCAGGGCGCGGGTCAGCCCCCTGCTGCGGCGGGTCCTGGACGACATGGCCCACTTTCCGGCCTTCGCGACGAACGACCGCCTCGATATCGTGGCCTGGAACAGGCTGGGCGCCGAGTTGTTCGGCGGCCTGGCCGACCCGGGCCGCCGCGATCGGAACCAGGCCAGATACCTCTTCCTCGACGCCGCCTCCCGGGTCGTCTTCCCCGAGTGGGAGGACAGGGCAGGGGAGGCCGTGGGCCAGCTGCGGGTCTCCGCAGGGCGTTACCCCGACGACGCGGAACTGGTCGCGCTCATCGCCGAACTCTCCGCGTGCAGCGCCGAGTTCCGGCGGATCTGGGCCGCCGGCGGGGTGGTGATGTGTGGGGCGGGGCGCAAGCGGCTGCGGCATCCGATCGCCGGACTGGTCACCCTGGACTACGAGACGCTGCACGTGCCGGCCGCGCCTGGCGAGACGGGCTTGATCGTGCACGTGTTCAGTGCTGAGGAGGGCAGCCAGGAGGCGGTCGCCCTCGCCCGGCTGGCCACGGCCGTAGCGGACGTCCGCGAGTCACGCGCCGGATAACCCACCGCGAACCGTCATGACACGTCATGCTGGTTCGCGGTAGGTCAGTGGTCAGTCGGTGGCGAAGGCGCTGACCCCGGTGCGGCGTCACCTTTCCGGCCAGCCTTCGGTCGCGTACCGGCTGCCACAGATCTGATGGCGGTTGCCACCTGCGGGGCCCCACGGACCGCCGATCGGACGGGCTCGGCGTTGCGATACCGTCAAGGCGCCCACACCGGCGTCGAGCAGTCCGCGTCCGCCGGCTGGCGATGGTCCAAAGGGCGCCCCACTAATCCAGGGAGATACCGATGCCGGAGCCTGAGCCCGTTCAAGACAACCACGCCGAGGATGCCGACACGCCAACCACAGCCGAGACTGAGACCGACGAGCCTGCCGATTATCCAAATCGGGCTGCCCGACGCGCGAAGGGCAAGGTCGCCTCGCCTCAACCGTATGGAAAGGGCCAGCGCCTCGGCGGCCGGGGCTCGGTCCAGAGCCCGCGCCAGTGGGGTAACCGCCGAAGCGGCTGATCCGTCGATGGAGCCTTCGTCGGCACCCGACTCCCGCCAGTCCACGGCGATGGTGGATGGGGGGCAGCGCGGTATCCGCACTTCAACGGCCTCAGCCAACCGAAAGGATGATCGTCGCTGCTTGCGCCATGCGGATGCGCGGCCTGCCGTTGCCGCTGCCGAGCCCCGTACTGCACCTTCTGCGTCGCGCCCGAATGCCCGTAGGCCGTGCCGGTGTCGTGACCGGCACCGAATAATGGCGCCTTCTGCCTGCCGCTCGAAATCCGGTTCTGGCTATGCTGTCCCCGAATACTCGCTGATGAATTTGTTAAGGTTCTTCCTGCGGCGCTCGCGGACGGTGGTGAGGCCGGCGACCGGTAGCGAGCAGGTGGCGGCGTTGGGTGGGCTTTGATATTGAGCCTGGTGCGTGTCGATGCTCGTTGTAGTGCGTGACGTACGGCCAGGTTCGTCAGCAGTGCCGGGCGTGGTGGATCAGGAGCCCACCGAGGCACTCGTGCCGTACCGTACGCACCCGTCTCTCCGCGTACGCCTGCGGCGCTAGCGGCACGCACGAATGTCGATGCATTCAGAGGTGAAGACCGCGACGAACGCGGGCCTGAGCTTCGCGTCGCGGTCACGGATCACCTATTCGCCGGAGGGCGACAGCCGGCAACGACCGGTCCGGGACATCGTCTCCCTGTCAGCGACCTTCGCGACCGGCCATGGCCGGGGGAGTGCGGTGTCATTCTCCGCTGAGATGGCGATCACTGCCGATGGCGCCCCTCGCCTCGTCGGGCGAGCTACCCTTCCACCGCTCTCTTGAGCGCCACGACACGACCCCCGCGGTCTACCGTCGCGACACCCATGAACCAAACCGGAGAGGCCATCACGATGAGCAATCCCATCGATTACGACGCACCGCGCCGACCCGCCGTTGAGGTTGAAGGCGACAGCCTGGAGGAGCTCAAGGCGCGCGGTGCGGCGTCGCAGTCAGCGAGAGTCGACCTCGACGAGGCCGAGGCTGCCGAGAACTTCGAGTTGCCCGGCGCGGATCTGTCCGGCGAGGAACTGACCGTGGCGGTCGTGCCGATGCAGTCGGACGAGTTCCGGTGCGCGCGCTGCTTCCTGGTGCACCACCGCAGTCAGCTCGGCGCGCGGCCCGACGGCCGGGAGGTCTGCCAGGAGTGCTCCTGACGTCCACTGTCACGGCGCACCATTTCCCGCCACTCCGGACGACCACCCAGCCATGCGTCGGCGAGGATCTCGGCAGAGGTTCGACTCGGACAGGGGTGTAGCTTCGACCGGCCTGCGATGCCGCCGGTCTGCGCCTCTACTTCCCATCGCTGGCCGTCGGTGCGGATGTAGACGTCGCGACGCCCCCGCGGACTCCGGTCCCCGTTCCACCAGTGACGCTCGATTCTCACCTGCTGACCGTATAGCACGCCTGCGGAAAGACGAACCAAGATGATCTTGGGAAGACGGTCGGTGTGATCGGGACACCACGAATTGTGGACGAGAGTTGGGAGGCCTGACCGGGCCGGCACAGGACGCATCCGCGGAGCGCAGCCTTCGCGACGCACGCGTATGCCTTCTCTGAGCGGGTGCCGGCGAGCGCATCCACGGACCGATCGAGGCGATTCAACAGCGCGCCGACGGCGACCACGTTCGGCCGCCTCGGCGCGCGTACCTCCCAGCCATTTAGTCACACCCCAAGCAGGTCATGTCATGAACTGTCCGACTCTCATCGCCGCTGCCGAGACGGGCAGCGCCCACACCGTGGGCTGTTGCACTGGGGCGACCATCCCGGCCGGGGTCACGATGGTGCGGCGATCGCGGGTCGCGGCAGCACCCTCGACGGGACACGTTGATCGGGATGGCCGGCGCGACGATGTATGGGGGCAAGGCCGAGCGGCCGTCCACCGCCGGCCGCCCCATCCGGTGGTCCGGTCGTGGACACGTGTTGATCCACCCGTACAGGACGTCGGTGCCTGCGACGTGCCGAACCGGCACGCGTGGTAGCCCTTACCGGCTGGGCTCCGTGGCGTCGTGATGCCTAACGAGCGGCGATGGGCGCGGTCGTCGGCTTCCGGTCGGCGTCACCCTCGACACGGAACGGAGTGCGCAGGCGGGTCATCGCAGCCGAACTTACGTCGACGGCCGGTGTGCGGTCGAAAGGCGCATCTGCTCCCGGTGCTTCACGGAACAAATTCGAGTCATGCGCGGTTACATCAGTCAACAGCTGCTCCAAGTTTGCGCGCCAACGCGCGACTCACCCGCTCGCACATGCACGCGGGTGCGGAAAATGAGCGGGGCGTATCCGGCCGCTCGCCGGGGGCGTTGGATCCCTTTCGCTCGGCCCGCCGAACCCTAACCCAAAAGGCCATCGTGTATGGCTTGGGTCGGGTGCGGGTAGATTGATCAACCAGTCCGCCGGTTCCGACCACGGCCTGCATCTGATATCGACCACCACGCGCCGCGACCAATCGGTCAGCGCCGTGCAGGGCGACCCCTTCCACGTTCGGAGACTCCCATGGCGGCACGTCGCCCCAGCATGACACCCCATGTCACACCCACCTCCTTCGCCGACCTCGGCGTGCCCGGCCGCCTGGTCGCCGCGCTCGAGCAGGCGGGTATCAGCGCGCCGTTCCCGATCCAGGCCGAGACGCTCCCGGATTCACTCGCTGGACGCGACGTGCTGGGTCGTGGCAGGACGGGATCGGGCAAGACATATGCCTTCGCTCTCCCGGTCCTCGCCCGGCTCTCGGCCGCCACGTCTCCGCGGCTGCCCGGCCGCCCGCGCTCGCTTATCCTGGCGCCCACTCGCGAGCTGGCGACCCAGATCGAAGCGACGATCGCACCGCTGGCCACCGCGCTGTCGCTGCGGACCCTGACGATCTTCGGTGGGGTGAGCGCGCGGCCACAGGTCGGTGCACTGCGTGCCGGAGTCGATATCCTCATCGCCTGTCCCGGCCGGCTCGCCGACCACGTGTCGACCGGCCACGCGATCCTCGACGCCGTCGAGGTCACGGTGCTCGACGAGGCGGACCACATGGCCGACCTGGGCTTCCTGCCGGTCGTACGGCGAATCCTCGACAAGACGCCGCGTCGCTCCCAGCGGCTGCTGTTCTCGGCGACGCTCGACGCGGGCGTCGACGTCCTCGTGCGGCGGTACCTCTCCAACCCAGTCACCCACAGCGTCGACTCGGCGATGCCCCCGCTCGCCGCGATGACCCACCACGTGCTCCGGGTGCGTCACGATGACCGGCTCCCCGTCCTGATCGACCTGACGGCCGCCCCGGGGCGCACGCTCGTATTCACCCGCACCAAGCGGGGCGCCAAGAAGCTGGCCAGTCAACTGGTCGCCTCGGGCGTGCCCCGCCGTCGAGCTGCACGGCAACCTGGCGCAAAACGCCCGTACCCGCAATCTGGCGGCGTTCTCCGCCGGCGACGCCCGCACGCTTGTCGCGACCGACATCGCGGCGCGCGGTATCCACGTCGACGATGTGGCTCTCGTGATCCACGCCGACCCGCCCGCCGAGCACAAGGCATACCTGCACCGCTCGGGGCGGACCGCGCGTGCCGGGGCGAGCGGCACCGTGGTCACCCTGATGACCGACGACCAGGTCACCGACGTGCGCGACCTCACCCGCCAGGCCGGCATCAACCCGACGATCACCCGGCTTGGGCCCGGCGACTCGCTGCTCACCGAACTCGCCCCGGGCGAGCGCCGCTTCGTGGCGCCTCCCGTAGCGACGACGGCGCCGAATCACGGAGGAGGCCACAGCGCCACGCGGCGCTCGGATCTCCGCACAGCGACGGGCGGATCGACCGCCAGCGCAGTGCGCGGGAGAGGCTCGGAAAGTCGTCGGGCGAGTGCGGGAACCACATCCGTGCCACGGGGCGCGGCCGCATTCTCTTCCGGCACGCGGGTTGGTAGTCGGCGCGGTCAGCGCTGACAGCGAAGACACGCGCTGGCGGCGCGTCCGTGCTAGCCTCACGGGGTTGCAACCTTCGGTTTGTCGCATACTTTGCCAGCGCCTGGTGGGTATCTAACCCGCCAGGCGCTTTTTGTTCTGCCGGTTCTTCCGGAACAGCAGCGGCGACAACCGAGGGCCCGTACGTGCTCCATCAGCTACTCAGAGGAGAAGACATGGCAACCGGGACAGTCAAGTGGTTCAACGCGGACAAGGGCTTCGGCTTCATCGCGCAGGATGGTGGCGGCGCTGACGTCTTCGCCCACTTCTCCGCCATCTCATCGAGCGGGTTCCGCAGCCTGGACGAGAACCAGCGGGTCGAGTTCGACGTCGAGCAGGGCCAGAAGGGCCTTCAGGCCGCCAACATCCGTCTGATCTGACGTTGACTCCGCCAAGCCGTGGCGGCGAGGCCTCGCCCGTCGCCACGGCGGTGGCTGAGACCACAGACCGGCGACTGCCGGTCCGTTCCGATACCGCGGTCCTCCCAGGCCTCGAACCGCTGGTGTTGCACGCGCTGTCCGCCCCCGAGTGCGCGGCCGGGACCGCCAGCATCGACCGGCTCCGGCTGGCCCCGGTGCCGCTGGTGCCAGAGGTGCGACTGCTCACGGCTGAGGACGCGATCGTCCTCTGGGCACGGCTCGAAGCCGAGGCGGGGCACGTCCTCCCGCCGCCGTTCTGGGCGTCGGCCTGGAGCGGCGGGCAGGGTCTTGCGCGTTACATCCTCGATCATCCGGACATCGTGGCCGGTCGCCATGTCCTCGACGTCGCATCCGGCTCCGGACTGGTCGCCATCGCCGCGGCGATCGCCGGCGCCGCCGGGGTCACCGCCAACGACATCGACCCCTACTCGATCGCGGCGATCAACGCCAACGCCCACGCCAACGGCGTCGAGCTGACCCTGTCGTCGAGTGACCTGCTTGACGGCGACGGCGACGGCGTGGATGTGGTGTTGGCCGGTGACGTGCTCTACCACCCGTCTGTGGCGGCCCGGATGCTGCCGTTCCTCGCCCGCGTCGTGGCGAAGGGCGCTCGGGGCCTCGTCGGCGATCCGGACCGGGGCCACCTTGCCCATGACCGGCTGGAGCGGGTGGCGACCTACGAGGTGCCGATGAGCAGCGCTCCGGAAGACGCGCAGCTTCACCTGACGAGCGTGCTCAAGCCACGACGCGACCAGGTGGACGACCGGCGGGCCGGGCCACACGGCTGCGGCGTGCATCCCATGACTGCCGTCCGGTGAGTGAGCCCGAAGACCGGGCCAGCGCGTGGGGGGCTTGCATCGCCTCCCAGACCTGCCCGTTCATGCTCTGATCCTCGACGTACCCGCGTGGGTAGACGCCGTCGAGAGCGGCGGAGGTGATCGAGTCCAACGTGGCGAAGGGCGTCACCGGTACGCCCCGCGCGGCGAGCCAATCTGCGAGCAGACCGGTCACCTGGTCCCACGGGCCGTAGTGCCGGCGGCGGGGTCCGCCAGGCCACCGGTCCCAGCAGGGCCACTTTCACTGGGTAGTCGGCTCGGCGAGCTCGGTCGGATCGAGACGCAGGGTCGCGAGCAGCCCGGCGTGCCGAGCTGGGTCGACCTGCTCCGGCAGCTCCCGCTCGACCCAGTCGGCCCTGGTGTGCTGGCCGCGCCGACGCAGCGCAGAGACGATCGTGTGCCGGGCGATTGTCATGGTCTGCTCCTCGTGATGATGGTGGAAAAGATCGCGGGTCCTCCGCTGTCTCGGCAGAGGTGCTGTCGGCGCGGGCGCCGGTTCCACCGGCGTAGACGTCCCGGCCCGTGCACCGTCTGTCATGGGGGCAGCGACGGCGCCAACGGCGGCGGTGGCGGTGCGGAGGCGGCCGCCCTCGCCCTCCCAGGTGCGCCTGCCCGCGCTGTCGACCCTGGCGTCGGACAGCTTGCCCGCGGCGGCGAGCAGCTGCGGAGTATGGACCAGGTTGCCGGTGGTGGCGGCGAGCGCCATCGCCGCCTCGGCCAGGTCGACCGCGGTCTCCGGCGGGACGATCAGCAGGTCGACCCGGTCGTCGTTGAGGCAGATCGCGGTCAGCAGGCTGGCGGGCTGACTGGTGAAGTAGCCCAACCGCAGGACCCTGCCGCCGACGGCCAGGAGGCGCGGCTTGCCGTCCCAGATCCCGGCGTTGAGGACCAGCCGGATGATCGGCCCGTGCAGCAGGTCTATGGCGAGGACGAGGCCGGGCAGCTCCACGAGCGGATCAGTCGAGCGGGGCCACCAGCCCCCGTCGAGCAGCGTGCGCGGGGACCGGGTTGATTCGATCCGTAGGCGCGACGTCGATGGCGGCGATGGGGGAACGTGGGGGTTTGAACGTGGCGTCATGTCCGATCCTTATCGCCGTGACTGCTGCGTAGCGGTGGGGTCGTGCGCGGAATCGCGTCATGCGCCGAGCGGGGTGCCAGTTCGCCGGCCCCACCCGGGCCGGGTCGTCGACTGCTCAGCCCAGCCTCAGCGGTGGAGCCGGTGCAGCTAGGTGATGCGGACGGTGCCGATCACCATGGCGACGATCGCGAGCGCCGCAGCCCGGAAACCGATCCGGGCTGCGCCGGCGCGGGCCAACGGCACCCGAGCCGGTGGGAGGTGGGGACTCGGTCCTGATGCTTTCAAGGTGGGAGGGCGGTCGGGCGGGCCACTGCAGATCGGGCGCGGCCGGGTACGGACCTGGCATCCCCTCGGGCAGAGCCGGCGTGGCGGGCACCTCGGGAGGGGATGTCGTCGATTCCGGGATAGCCCCCAGCCTACGCCTCTCCGGGCCAGTCTGCTCGGCGTCGCCCCGATATAGGCCCGAGGCTCGTCCCGAGCGGTCAGGGTCGACCCGCAGACCCCACCAGCCCCAACCCTGGCGCCTTGGCGCGCATCGCGGCCAGCGCCAGCGAATGCGCCGGCCCGGACTCGCCGCCGGAACCGGCGGCCGGCAGCCAGCATCGCCTGAACGCTGTCGGGGAGTTCGACCACGCTGGCGGCTGGTGCGTAGACGTGACTGGCGTAGCCGCCGGCCAGCGTCAGCGCGACCACCCGGCGGCCGCGCCACCATGTCGGGACGTGCGGCCGACGGCATCGACGACGCCGGTAACGTCCCACCCAGGGGTGAACGGCGGCGCGGGCGCCCGTCCGGGATTGCGGCCGGCGCGCATCAGCAGGTCGGCGCGGGCGACGCCGGCGGCGCGGATCCGCAGGTGGCCTGGAGCGGGCTCGGGCGCGTCATCGGCGTGAGCGCCCAACACGTCTAGCCCGCCGGTGCGTGTGACTACGACTCGCAGGCGGAGGGTCACGCCGGGTCTCCGGGTCGGGCGCGGAGATACACCGCGGCCATGATGAGTGAGCCGGTTGCGCCGATGAGGCTGCCGATGCCGATCCGGTCGTCGACGGCGTAGGACGCGACAGCGGTGACGAGTACTCCAGCAGCGAAGCAGTAGGCGCCGAGGAGCGCCGGCGCGGCGATCCGGCCGGGCAGCGCGGCCGCGACCAGCAGCGCTGCGCACAGGATCAGGTCGGGAACGAGGAAGGGGTTGTCGGCGCGCCAGGAGTTCGTCGGAAAGAGGAACCCGAATGTGCCGAGGCTGAGCAGGACGGCGGCGATCCGCCCGATCATGAGCGTCGTCATGTCTACAGCGTAGACAAAAGTTCACGGCTATGTCTACGGCGTAGATGCGTTCTGGCAGAATGGACGTATGCCTCGACCCGCCACCTTGACCGCCGATCTCATCACGGCAGCGGCGCTCAAGGTTGGGGACCGCGAAGGCGTTAAGGCTATGAGCATGCGCCGCATCGCCGCTGAACTCGGCTGCGACCCGATGTCTCTCTACCGGCACTTCCCGGATCGCCAGGCGCTGCTCGATGCCGTCGCCGACCTGGCCCTCGCCGACGCCCGCGATCCCGACCCCGGCGAGTCGTGGGAGGCGCGGCTCGTCGCTGTACTCACGTCGATTCGGTCGGCGGCGCTGCGCCATCCAGGCATCGCCGCTCACATCGCCGGGCGCCCGCCTCTACAGCGTCATGGTCGCCGACTCGCTGCGGCGATCATCGGGGCACTCGCGGAGGCCGGGCTGCCGCCGGCGGACGTGATCCGGGCGACGCAGGCGCTCATTGCGTATCTGGCGGCGGCCCTCGCGATGAGCCTACAGGCCGGGGAACCTGACGCGCGTTGGCGCGAGTTACGGGCCGCGATCGCCGCGCTGCCGGACGCGTTGCCTGACGACGCCCTGCCAGTGACCGGGTCCGACGACCAGTTCGGATACGGACTCGGGCTGCTCATCGCAGGCATCCGAGTCGAGGCAGAACACGGGAGGGAGCGGTGAACGGGCCGCCAGTCCAGGCCTAACCGGTCGCTACGAGGGCAGATCGCGCCGAACATGCCCCCGGCCGTCCTGCCATCGGCTAGATGAGGATGCCGCGCCCTCGCGTCCGAGAGGCCTCGATATAGACGATCTTCGTGATCCAGGAAAGTATGTCGACCAGGGTGCCGGCGAAGCCGACCGAGATGCGCATGACCCCTTCGACGTTGGGTGTCCACGCCCGGTCGCCGGCGAACACGCCCGGCCCGCCCAGGCGCACCCGGTCGGGAGCAGCATCTTCGCGGGTCACCGCCTGAGTGCAGCCGGCGGGCGCAGTGTAGGCGCCACCGGAGGCAGTGACGCCGATCAGGGTGGAACAACTCACGGTGCAACCTCCAACGGAAGTACGAGATCGCCGGCCTTTGTGGGCGGCGGTGAGAGTTCCGGGTCGGATCTACCTGGTGCGAGTTGGGTCCGACGCGCACATATGGCGACGGCATGCGGGCCTGTTTCTCACAGAGATCGCGTCACTGCGCGTGCTCGGCGAGAAGATCACGGTGTTGAACGACGACCCGGACCGTCTCGAGCGGGAGGCCCCTGATCAGGTATTGATCTGGTGCTGGGTCGCCGCGGACGGCCCACCAGCCGGCCCCGACCCGACCGAGCAGGCAGAGCGCGCCTTCGGGCTGTCGTTCAGGTTGCCCAGTGGATGGCTGCTGCCTTGGCAGCGATGAAGCCTGTCTGGGCGGGCCGCGATGGAGCGCGCCGGCATTGCGTGTACAGGGTTCGAGGAGGTCCCGAGCCGATCGGCCCCGCTGGATGACGGCCGGTGCTGGTAGCCGGGCGAGGATCTGGTCATCCAGATAGCGAGTGCGAGGCGGGTCCGTCGAGAGGTGGGCGGCGTGGTTCCGGGCAACAGCAGACCAGCCCAGCGCGCGATCCGTATGAACCGTCACGCCGAGGCCCGATGTCAGAGAGCGAACCCGCGCACCGGGTGACGTGACTCGTCAGGCAGGCGGATTTCCGCCGATACGGCGGCCCAGCCGATCGCGGCCATCCATGCCTCCCGAGCGGGACCGTAGCCGAGCAGGTTGACCTGGGGGCCGTCACCGAACACGACGGACCGCCGGAACGGGATGTGGCGTGCGCCGCCGGGCTCGCTCACCTCGATGCGCCATCCTGTGCAGTCGCTGTCGTCGTCGACGATCAGGTGGCGTACGCCATGGATGTCGCTTGCGAAGTGATACGCCGGAAGCGGTTGCGTCGGCTCATTCACGTTCCCAGTCTGACTGAGGAGGAAGGGCCCATGCTGCAGGGCCCCGGCGATGTCGTGAGCGTCAACGTACTCCCTGACCGAGGCCGGTCTGGGTCGCAGTCCTACTGGCGTGACCGGTGGTTCCGATCACGGGTGGGCCAGGTCCAGTTTCAGGCACCGTTGCATTGAGGGTTGGCATGATCGAGGCGGGCTTGAGCGGTGGCGGTCCCCTGGGTGCGCGGTGAACCGCCGGCTCCCGTGCATCCGCTTCTGTCGATGTGATTGCACGGCGGCTCGCCGACTCAGCTCACCCTTCGGTCGCGATTGCCGCGATGGCGGCGTGTGGCCGTTGAGTGCCTTCGCTGGGCCGCTGCAGACGCTCAACTTCCGTGAAGCCGGCTCGCGCCAGTCGCTCGGAGAACTCGTCAACGGGCCATCGATAGGCGGTCACGACCTTGTGGTCGAAGGCGGCGACCTCGTCACCTACGAAGAGACCAAGCACTAACGTTCCGGCCGGGGCCATTACTCGCCGGAACTCAGCGAGCACGCCGTCGAGATCTTGCGGCGGCAGATGGATCAACGAGCCCCAGGCCAGGATGCCGGCGATGGAGTGGTTGGCAACGGCGAGATTTTCCATCGACCCGAGTTGGTAGCTACCACTCGGGTGGGCTGCCTGCGCATGGGCGATGAACTCGGGGACTATGTCGATTCCCGTTGCGTTGACGCCCAGCGAGCGGAGGTAATCGGTGATATGGCCAGGCCCGCAGCCCAGATCGAGCACCGTGCCAGGTCGGCCCGCCAGATGTCGCCCGATGAAGGCGAGGTCGTCGGCGTGTACCTGCTGGCTTGTACCGAACAGCTCGATGTAGAGCTCCGCGATGGACGCATATGCCTGCCGGACCTGCTCCATGGTCACCACGCGACTGTACGGCTCTCGGATTGGCAGAGCAGGCGGGCCAGCGCGGGGCGCGCGTCGATTCTCGCGGTGCCCGCATCCGGCGATCCGAGGGCAAGGTCAGATCAGCACATCCGCGAAGCGCTCGTCATTGGAGGTAACGGTAACCGGCTCGCGGGTGCTCGCATCCGGTCGTGCCGAGATGAGTGCGGCTGCCCTCGAAGGGTGAGGCCGAGGGCCGGGTCCGGTGTCAGTACATGCTCTTGGCGTTATCGTCGTCGAATGCCCGAGCTGATCGCACCCACCGTCCGCCTGCATCCCGCCTGGCTCGAGGCGCACGCGGAGTGGGGTTCCGGGCAGCACGAGGACGGTTTCGGGCTGCGGCCGTCCGATGAGGTGGACTCACCGGTCGGGTTCGCGGCCTGGGTGGCGCGGCTGACAGCCCAGTCGGACCCGGCGTGGGCGATCGACGCCGGCAAAGTGCCTTGCGCGTATCGATGGATTGTGGAGAGCGATCGCGTGCTCGGCGGGATCGCGCTGCGGCACGGTAACAGCGACTACGTGCTGTGGGCCGGCCACATCGGTTACGGCATCCGGCCGTCCGCGCGCCGGCGGGGGCTGGCCACCTGGGCGATGGGTCGGATGCTCGACGAGGCGCGGGTGCTCGGCCTGGATCGGGTGCTGGCTGTCTGCGCGGTCGACAATGTCGCCTCGGCGAAGACGATCGAGCGGTGCGGCGGCGTCTTCGAGGGCATCCGGGACACCAAATTTGGCCCCGTCCGGCGCTACTGGACCGAGCTTTAGCGATGAGGTCAGGTGCGTGCTTCTGCCGCGAGTCGTGCCGTCTTGCCGACCCGACCGGATCTGCCGATGTCTGCGCATCCGATCATGCTGGCCAAGCGTCGAGGTGCGAGTCGCCCTGGCAGCAGTGCAGTAGATCAGCCAGGCGGCACCGGGTGCGCACGTCTTGCTCCAGGATGCGAGCAGGCGATCACCGTCGTATCCGGTTCGCCGCTGGTTCATCGCCAGAAGGGTGTGTTGCTTCCCGTCGTCACTTACGCGGGCGTCGGTCATCCGCGGATTTCACCACTCCAGCCAAAGCGCAGATGGTCCTCGAAATGACAGATTGGACGTCCAGGGAGGAGTTTTCGAGACGAGGTTGAGCGTCGGGAATGCGCGCGAGAGAACGCTAAGCGCCTCGGCCGCCTGGGCGCGAGCCAGTGATGCGCCGGGGCATGAGTGAATGCCCCGGCCGAAGGCCAGGTGTTTCCGCGACGCGGTCTCCATGGCGAACTTCGGTCCTTGTTCGAACACTGCTGGGTCACGACCCGTGGCTCCGATACTGAGCAAGACAGTTGCCTGCGCCGGTATCGTCGTGCCCGCCAATCTGCACACTCGTGTGGTCTTTCTCCGCCAAGCAAAGATCGGCGGCTCAAGCCGCAGAGCTTCCTCTATGGCGAGGGGGGCAAGGCCGGGATCAGTGGCGATCCTTGCCCATGTGCCTGCGGTGGTCCCAAGTAACAGGACAATGTTCCCCAGGAGCCGGGCTGTCGTCTCATGCCCCGCGAACGACAGCGACGAGATGATAGCCACCACCTCCGACTTGCCAAGTTTGTCGGGGTTGGCTCTGGAGAGCTGTACGAGATCATCTACAAGATGATCGCCGGTGCCGAATACCCACCTATCTTCGACGAATGCTTTACAGTATTCGCGCAGATTGGCGAGACCTTTTGCGGCCGCCACCTGTCCCGCATCATCCAATCTACCCCAGGTCAGCATGAGCCGGTCATGGCACCAGCGCCGCAAGTGTTCGTGATCATTTCTAGGGAATCCAATAAGCGAGAAGATTGCCTCCGAGGTGAAGGGTGAGGCGAAATGCGAGATAAACTCGGAGAAACCGCAAGAATCATGCATCGCGGCCGCCAGGTTGGATGCGTCCAGCTTCGCGCGTTCCCGCATGATGGCGATTCGCTTGGGAGAGAGAGTCCGAACAAATGCTGATCGGAGTCTCGCATGGCCCTCCCCGTCTGAACTTGAGATGGTGGGCGCCGTGTCGAGGTGAACCTGGTTCAGGACCTCCTCAGCGGATTCACACAGGGGCACGACAGGGTCTTGTGAGGTGCCGGCCGAAGAGAACTCCGATGGCCTCATGAGAACGTCGCGAACGTCCTCGTAACCCAACACCATCCATAGGTCAAGGCTTGGCGCATACAAAACGCTGCCGCGCTGTCGCGCTGCAGCCAGCCAAGGATGCGGATCCTGACAGTAGTCAGGGGATAGAAGGTCGATGGGACCGAAGCCGGCGGTAGAGGAGTTATAGGTCATCATCGACTATCCCCCTTCTCAGGCTTTCGGCCTCGGGAAGCCGGGAAATCCTTCCGCGGACCTGCGTCGAACAAACCTTGCCGTCGGATACATGGTTGCTGTACTGATCAGCGCGTAAAGCCATCGAGAACAAGCGGACCGCAAAGTGATAGAACGGACTGCTCGGGCTTGCCGCCAGACAGGGTGCGTCACGGCCGTGGCTACTCTCGCTGTACAGCGTTATAAAAGCGATTCTATCCGTGATCACTAAACGGCCGACGGTGGGAAAGTCGACATTTACCAAATGTACGTTGGTGCGTCCGCGAGTGCGCTTCCTCAGATACTCGCTGTTGCTCTTCACCTGTTCTGCCAGTAAGTTTCCACCAAATCCCGGGTCGTAACGAGCGGCTTCCTCCTCGTGATGCGTGAGCCACGAAGGGGAATCCGTCCGAGTGAAATCGGGTAGAACGATACTTACTCGCTCCTTAGCCGCGACTTTGTCCCACAAGCCATCCAGGTTTCCGGACACCAGTTCGTTTCCTCGGGCCGCCAGAATCGACACCCACCGCGCGCCGAGCACCGCGGCCGCTACGTCTTTCGCGGCAGCTGCCTGAGTCGGGTACATGCGGATCGCCCCAACCCCCGCCATCCGCCCCAGCGTCGAGC
>NZ_POUB01000239.1 GCF_003236335.1 Micromonospora deserti | reverse complement strand
ATTCTTTTTTTCAGGGATACGGTGACCATCGAGTTCTACACTTCTAGCTTCGTCGGCAGCGTCAGATGTGTATAAGAGCCAGCCCCGGCGGCACCGCCGAGCCGAACCCGACCGCCCGCCCCACCGCGACGAACACCGCCAGCTCCAGCACCACCGCCAGCAGCAGGGCCAGCGGTACGAACCTCAGTCCTCGGCGCATCTCACCCCATCCGCCCTCGCGGCGCCCTTCGTCCGGTCTGCCCCGCCGTGGCCGGTCACGCCCACAGCGTCACCGCTACCGGCCCGACGACCGGCGGGACAGCCCGCGTGTCCAGCATGACACGCCGGCGCTCAAGGCCACCGCACCTGACCGGTGGGCGTGCCGTGCAGGCCCCGCCGCAGCGCCAGCCGCCGGTCCTGCACCCCCCACGCGGTGATCCGCCACAGCGCCTCCGCCACGATCAACGGACTCATCTTGCTGCTGCCGCGTTCCCGCTCCGCGAACGTGATCGGCACCTCGACGATGCGCGCCCCGGCCCGGTGCGCCAACCGGGACAGCTCCACCTGGAACGAGTACCCCTGCGAGCACACAGACCCCAGGTCGACCGCCTCCAACGCGCTGAGCCGGTATACCCGGTAGCCGCCGGTGGCGTCGGAGACCGGCATGCCCAGCGCCAGCCGCGCGTACAGGTTGCCGCAGCGCGACAACAGCAGCCGCCGCAGCGGCCAGTTCACCAGCCGGGCGCCCGCGGTCCACCGCGACCCGATCACCACGTCGGCGTCGCGGGCCGCCGCCAGCATCGCCGGCAGGTCCTCCGGGGCGTGCGAGCCGTCGGCGTCCATCTCCACCACCGCGTCGTAGCCGCGTTCCCGCGCCCACGCGAACCCCGCCAGGTACGCCGCGCCGAGCCCCTGCTTGCCCTCCCGGTGCAGCACGTGCACCCGCCGGTCGGCGGCGGCCAGGGCATCGGCGAGCCCGCCGGTGCCGTCGGGGCTGTTGTCGTCGGCGACGAGGATCTCCACCGCCGGCGCGGCCCGGCGTACCCGCTGCACGATTCGGGTCAGGTTGTCGGCCTCGTTGTAGGTCGGGATCACCACCAGCACCCGGCCCACCCCTGGGTGACCGGCCGTCGGCTCTCGGGTGTCGGTCGCCTCGCCCACCGTCGCTCCCTCTCCGCCGGGTCGTCCCGGCTGGTGTGCTACCCGCCCGCGCGGTGCCGGCGGCGCAGCACCGCCGCGCCGGCCAGGGCCGTCACCGCCAGGGCGGCCAGCGCCACCTCCGGCCACAGCCCGACCCGGGTGGCCAGGGTGCGCCCGTCGGCCAGGCGCACCTGCCGCACCACGACCGCGCGGGTGTTGAACCCGGTGGCGTCGCTTACCCGCCCGTCCGGGGCGACGAACCCGGACACTCCGACCGTCGAGGCCATCAACGCCGGCCGGCCGTGCTCGACCGCCCGCAGCCGCACCATGGCCAGCTGCTGCCGCGCCTCGGCCACGTCGAAGGTGGCGTTGTTGGTCTGCACCACCAGCAGCTGCGCCCCACCGGTGACGGTGTCGCGGACCACCTCGTCGTAGGCGACCTCGAAGCAGATCACGTCGCCGAGCACCGCCGCGCCGGTGTGCAGCACCCCCGGCTCGGAGCCGGGCACGAAGTCGGCCCGTACCCGGTCGACCTGGCTACTGACCATGCGCGCCAGCTCCCGCATCGGCACGTACTCGGCGAACGGCACCGGATGCCGTTTCGTGTACAGCTGCGCCAGGTCCGGGCCGGTGCCCGGACGCCACAGGATGCCGGCGTTGCGGACCTGCCCGGCGCCCGGACCGCGCAGTACGACACCGACCAGGATCGGCGCGCGCACCGCGTCGGCGGCCTGGGAGATCCGGGCGCCGGCCGTGCCGTCGCGCAGCGGGTCGATGTCGCTGGAGTTCTCCGGCCACACCACCAGGTCGGGTTGGCGCTGCCGGCCGGCGGTGACAGCCGCGGCCAGCTCGATGGTGGCCTCGACGTGGTTGTTCAGCACCGCCTGCCGCTGCGCGTTGAAGTCCAGGCCGAGCCGGGGCACGTTGCCCTGCACGATCGCCACGGTGACCGCCACGCCCGGGCCGGCGGCGGCCACCGGCACCCCCAGCGCGGCGGCGGGCACCGCGACCGCCGCCGCGGCCAGCCCGGCCACCGGCGCCCACCGGCGGCCGCGCCCGTCCCACCAGCACCAGGCGGCGCCCAGCAGCAGCCCCCCGGTGAGCGCCACCGCGAAGGTCACCAGCGGCGCCCCGCCGAGGCCGGCCAGGCGCAGCAGCGGCGAGTCGTCCTGGCTGAACGCCAGCCGCCCCCACGGGAAACCACCGAACGGGGTGCGGTCGCGCAGCGCCTCCTGCCCCACCCACAGCACCCCGGTCAGCGCCGGCCAGGTGGCACGCCACCGGTCGGCCAGCGGCGACACCCACGCCGTCGCCGCGCCCAGCAGCGCCAGGTAGCCGGCCTGCAGCAGCGACAGCAGCACCCACGGCAGGTACCCGGTGTGCAGGTTCGTCCAGCTCAGCAGCGGCGCGAACAACGCCACCCCGGTGAGGAAACCCAGCCCCGCGCCGGCCCGGATCCGCCGCCGGTGCGCCGCGGCCGCCAGCAGCGCCACCCCGACCGGCGCCAGCGGCCACACCCCGTACGGGGGGAACGCCGCCAGCAGCGCCAGCCCGGCCGCCAGCGCCGCCGGGGCGGCCACCCGCAGCGGCAGCGGCCCGGGCCGGGCGACGGCGGGCGCCGCCCGCCCGGCAGGGACCTCGTCCTGGGTAATGGTCGTCACGGCCACCTCACCACGATCACGGGCCGAAGGCTACCTGGCTTCCGGCCGGTCAGCCGCCACCGCCGGCGGCCCAGGGCCGCGCCGGGGAGGTATGTCGGCCGGAGTCCACCAGCAGGGTGATGCGAGCTTGCGAGGAGGCCCGGGCCGCCGCCGAGCGGGACGCCGCGTCTGGTCGCTCGACCGCCGCCCGCGGGCGCTCGGCGGGATGCCGCACACCGACGACGTCGGTGGCGGATCGCTGCCGCACCGGGAGAAACGAAATCGGGGCGCGGCTTCCGCCGCGCCCCGATGCTCCCAGGCCCTTCCCGGCCGGTGGGGCGAGGATGCGGCACGTCGACCTTCGGACCGACCGGACGCCGACTGGCTGCCCCCGCCTGGCCGTTGTCTACTGGCCGTGCACCTCACCCTGCCCGTACACCGGTAACCGCGGCCGGTTCGCGCCGCCCCGCCGACCCCCGCCCGCTGGACCTGGCCGCCGCGACGAACTGCTCGTGTCGCTCGGCCAGCGGACGAAGGGACGAAGCGAACAACAGCCGCTTCCCGTAGTAGGACTCAAAGACGGTACGTGCTGCACCCCCGCCGCTGTCAACCCACCCCCGACGAGTCGCGGCCGGCGCATCGGCGTGTCGCCCGGCGAGTCCCGCCGCCCGGGCGTGGCGGGGCGTTCAGCTGAGGTTCACACCGCGTCCGGTGACGGCCACCGACGGCCCTCCTAGCGTCGGTGGCCCACGATCCAGGAGGTGGAAGTGACCACGAGCAACGGTCTGGACCGGCGCAACCTGCTGCGCGGTGGCGTCACCGCCGCGGCGCTGGCCGCGCTCGGCCCGCTCGACGCCCTCAGCGCCCGCACCGCCGGCGCCGCCCCGCTGGCGAAACTGCCCGCCAGCCCCGACTACGGTCCACTGCACCCGGTGAAGGACCACACCACAGGGCTGGAGCTGCTGCGCCTGCCCCGCGGCTTCGAGTACCTCAGCTACGGCTGGACCGGTGACCTGATGTCCGACGGCATCCGCACCCCGGGCGCGCACGACGGCATGGCCGCGTTCCGCCGCACCGACGGCACGGTGGCCCTGGTGCGCAACCACGAACGCGGCGGCTACACCGGCGCGTTCACCACCCCCGCCTACAACCCGGCGGCCGCCGGCGGCACCACCACCCTGGTGTTCGACCCCGACGCCGGGCGGTTCACCGACTCGTGGGCCAGCCTCGGCGGCACGATCCGCAACTGCGCCGGCGGCCCCACCCCGTGGGGCACCTGGCTGACCTGCGAGGAAACCACCGAGGTCGGCCCGGACGGCACCCGCCACGGGTACGTGTTCGAGGTGCCGCACACCGGCAAGGGCGACCCGCGGCCGCTGCGGCAGATGGGCCGGTTCAGCCACGAGGCGGTCGCGGTGGACCCGGGCAGCGGAATCGTCTACCTCACCGAGGACGCCACCCCGTCCGGCCTGTACCGGTACCTGCCGCACACCCGCGGTGAGCTGGCCGCCGGCGGGGTGCTGCAGATGCTGGTGGTGCCCACCGCCGACGGCTCGTCGTACGCCACCTACGGCGACGGCACCGGCACCGAGTACCGGGACCTGACCTGGGTGACCATCGACAACCCGGACTACGCCCCCGGGCAGACCCGCCCCGCCCTGCAGGGCGCCGCGAAGGGCGCGGCGGTGTTCCGCCGGCTGGAGGGCGCCTGGTGGGGCAACGACCGGGTCTACGTCGTCTCCACCAGCGGCGGCCCCGCCGGGCAGGGCCAGGTCTTCGAGTACGACCCGGCCGCCGAGCGGATGCGGGTGCTGTTCGCCTCCCCCGACGCGGCGGTGCTGAACAACCCGGACAACATCTGCGTCAGCCCGCGCGGCGGCATCGTGCTGTGCGAGGACGGCAGCTCCGGGGAGTACCTGCACGGCCTCACCACCGACGGGGTGATCTTCCCGTTCGCCCTGAACCAGGTGGTGATCCCCGCCGGCGGGGTGCCGGGCAAGACCGTCGCCGCCGGCGACTACTCCGGGTCGGAGTGGTGCGGGTCCACGTTCGAGCCGCGCACCGGCAACTGGCTGTTCGTCAACGCGCAGAGCCCCGGCATCACCTTCGCCATCACCGGACCGTGGCGCACCGGGTCGCTGTAGGCCGGCACCGGGTCCGGCGGGAGGAGCTGCCCGCCGGACCCGGTCAGCCGCCCAGGTGGCGGCGCAGCAGTGCCCGCGCCGCCGCCGGGTACTCCCCGGCGAGCAGGCCACCGGCGGCGAGGACGTAGTCGACGTCGACGACGTCCCGGGCGTTGCGCGGCAACGCCCACCCGCCGGCCCGGTCGGTGAGCACCGCGCCCAGCACCGCGGCCGCGTCGACGGGCGCCGCGTGGCGCAGCACCCCGCCGGAACCGACCAGCAGCCGCACGTCACGCAGGTCCCGGCCGGCGCGCTCGCCGGTGGCCGCGCCCCGGGCGTGCCGCCGCAGCGCCACCGTGGCGGCGAGCGCGGCGATGCGGGCGTCCACGGCCCGCTCGTCGGCGTCGCCGGGCAGGAACCCCGGGTCGGCGGCGCGGGCGGCGGCCGCCGCGGCCAGACCGTCCTGCTCACCCGCGCCGAGCAGCCGTTCCTCGACGGCGGCCCGCACCACCCCGGGCGCGCTCCAGCGCATCCCGAGGTCCCCCTCGACGGTGCGGGCCCGCCACAGCGCCCCGGCGACCTCCCGGCCCGGCCCGCCGGCACGTTCGTCGGGGGTGAGCACCGAGTACACGTCGGTGGTCGCCCCGCCCACGTCGACGACGGCGAGGTCCCCGCCGAGGGTGTCGGCGAGGGTCTCCACCCCGGTCAGCACCGCGTCGGGGGTGGCCGCGCGGACCAGCCGGGCGAACCGGGAACCCCGCGACAGGCGTTTACCGCCGATGACGTGCCGCAGGAACACCGCCCGGATCGCCGCCCGCGCCGAGGCGGGCGCGAGCACCCCGATGCGGGGCAGCACGTTGTCGGCGACGGTGACCGGCACCCGCGCGGCGGCGAGCAGGGCGTGCAGCTCGTCGCGGGCGTCGGCGTTGCCGGCGAGCACCACCGGCCGCCGCCACCGGGCCCTCGCCAGCCGGGTGGCATTGTGGGTCAACACCTCCGCGTCGCCGCCGTCGGTGCCGCCGACGAGCAGCACCACGTCCGGGCGGGCAGCGCGCAGCGCGGCCAGCCCGGCGGCGCCGAGGCGACCGGCGGCCACGTGCACCACGTTCGCCCCGGCGGACAGGCCGACCCGCCGGCCGGCCTGCGCGGTGACCAGCTGCTCGTAGCCGACGACGGCCAGCCGCAGCCCACCCCCGGCCGACGAGCACACGTACCACGGGGCGGCGCGCACGCCGAGCCCGGCGGTGGCGGCGGCGACGGCGGCGTCCAGGCCGTGCAGCACGTCCGTGCCGACCGTGGTGGGCGCCGACGCCGCCGCGACCAGGCCACCGCCGTCGAGGTCCACCACCGCCACCTTGGTGTACGTGGAGCCGACGTCGGCGCAGACGGCGACGCTCACGCCACCGGCGGGACGACCACGGTGCCGGTCGCGGTGACCGCCACGATCGGCGGGTCGAGCACCTCGGCGGCGGACTCGCCCCGGTCCGGCCGGCCCCGGCACACCACCCGGACGGTGAAGTCGATGGTGCGGCTGCGAGTGCCCACCCGGGTCACCGTCGCGGCCACCTCCAGGACGTCCCCGGCCCTCATCGGCGCCTTGAACTGCACGTCGGAGTAGGAGGCGAACAGCCCCTCGTCGCCGTCGGTGCGGATGCACACCTCCGTCGCGACGTCCCCGAACAGGCCCAGCGCGTACGCCCCGTCGACCAGATCGCCGGCGTAGTGGGCGTGCGAGTACGGCACGTAACGCCGATGCACGACGGTCAACCCGACCCGGGAGTCACTCATGCCTTCCCGCCTTCCTGCTCGTGACCAACGCGTGCACCAGATAGCTGGCCACCTCGCCCGGCGTGGTGCCCCGGCCGAAGATCCGATCCACCCCGAGTTCGCCGGTCATCGTCTCGTCGAACCGCGGCCCGCCGACGATCAGCAGCGGCCGCCGCCCCGCCGGCATCGCCTCCCGGAACGCCGCGGACATCTCCCGGGTGTTGTGCAGGTGCGCGTCGCGCTGGGTGACCACCTGCGACACCAGCACCGCGTCGGCCCGCTCCACCCGCGCCGCCTCCACCAGCTCCGGCACGCTGACCTGCGCACCCAGGTTGGTGACCTTCAACTCCCGGTAGTACTCCAGGCCCTTCTCCCCGGCGATGCCCTTGACGTTGAGGATCGCGTCGATGCCGACGGTGTGCGCGTCGGTGCCGATGCACGCCCCCACCACCGACAGCTTGCGCCGCAGCTTCTGCTTGACCAGGGCGTTGACCTCCTTGGCCGACAGCAGCGGGAAGTCCCGCTCCACCACCTGGACCGCCGACAGGTCCACCAGGTGGTTCACCCGCCCGTACACCACGAAGAAGGTGAACCCGTCACCCAACTGCTTCGCGTGCACTAGCATCGCCGGGTCGATGCCCATCTTGTTGGCCAACTGCACCGCCGCGCCCTCGGCCCGCTTGTCGTGCGGCACCGGCAGCGTGAACGACACCTGCACCATGCCGTCGCCGGTGGTGTCCCCGTACGGCCGGACGATCTTCTTCGCGGCGCCGGCCGCGCCCACCTCGGCGGCGCTCATGCCACGCCCCCTTCCAGGATCTCCGTGGCCGGGTTGTAGTAGCCGGCCTCGTGGGCGGCGACCCCGTCGCGCCCCTTGCCCCGGTCCGCGGGCCGCTTCATGATCCCGAAGGTGCCCTCGGCGATCGCGGTGAGCAGCGACTGCTCACCGATGCGCTCCAGCAGCTCCACCGCCTCGCCGAGGACCCGGTGGGCGCGCTGCTGGATGAACCCGCCCGGCGCGGGCACAAAGTCCTCGTGCAGCCCACCCGCGGCGCCGAGCACGTACCGCACGTTCTGCAGGGCGATGTCCCGGTCCGACAGCCACGGCGTCACCACCGCCTCAGTCATCATCCCGACCAGCAGGATGCCCTGCCCGGTCATGGTGCCGACCAGGTTGAAGAACCCGTCGAGCAGGTTGCCCCGAAACACATCACCGGTCATGTGCTTCGTCGGCGGCATCCACTTCAGCGGCGCCTGCGGGAACAACTCCCGGGCCAGCAGCGCGTGCGCCAGCTCCAACCGGAACGACTCCGGCAGATCCGGGTTGATCTCGAACGCGTGCCCCAGCCCCAACTGCCAGTCCGCCAGCCCCGCCTCGTGCGCGAAGTACTCGTTGAGCAGCTGCGACACCGTCACCGTGTGCGCCTCGTCCACCGCGTCGGCGGTGGTGAGGTAGTTGTCCTCACCGGTGTTGATGATGATCCCCGCGCGGGCGTGCACCTGCCGGGAGAACCGCTGGTCAACAAAGGTGCGGATCGGGTTGATGTCACGGAACAGGATCCCGTACATCGAGTCGTTGAGCATCATGTCCAGCCGTTCCAGGCCGGCCAGGGTCGCCATCTCCGGCATGCACAACCCCGACGCGTAGTTCGTCAGCCGCACGTACCGGCCCAACTCCCTCGACGAGGCGTCCAGCGCCGCCCGCATCAACCGGAAGTTCTCCTGCGTGGCGTACGTGCCGGCGAAACCCTCCCGGGTCGCCCCCTCGGGCACGTAATCCAGCAGCGACTGCCCCGTCGACCGGATCACCGCGATCACGTCCGCGCCCGCCCGGGCCGCGGCCTGCGCCTGCGGGATGTCCTCGTAGATGTCCCCGGTCGCCACGATCAGGTAGATCCACGGCCGCTGCCTCGGGTCCCCGTACCGCGTGACCAGCCGCTCCCGCTCGGCCCGACGCCGGTCGATACGCCGGATGCCCGCCGCGACCGCCCGCCGCGCCGCCCTGCGCGCCGCCGTCGCCGCCTTCCCGGCCGGCACGGCGAACCGCACCGACCCGGCGGCGGCCTTCTGCGCCAGCAACGTCACGTCGGTGATCTGCTCCCGGGCCAGGGCGTCGAACACCGGCACCGCCACCCCATGGCCCAACCCCACATCGGCGACCACCGCGTCGACCAGGCGGTTCACCCACGGGATGCCGTCGGGGTCCGCGCCGGTCACCCCGGCCAGCCGCAGCACCGCCCGCTCCACCGACACCGTCGTGTGGCTCCGCGCCAGATCCACCACCGGCCGCCCGGCGCGGCGCGCCAACTCCCGCGCCCGGCCCACCAGCGCCGGATCCAGGTCAAGCTTGCCTGTCACCCCGTCACCTCGCTCCGCTCGGCGACGGCGCCACACGCGCCTGTGCTGTATCGATGGCTCGCTCGCTCACGCAGACCCTTCCTCATAGATCACCTCACCGCGCAGCACCGTGCGCCGGCACACCGGTAGCGGCGTCGGATCCTGCGGCCCCCGCGCCTCCGGGTCGTCGGCCTGCAACAC
>NZ_POUB01000238.1 GCF_003236335.1 Micromonospora deserti | reverse complement strand
GTGCCGCCGGGCCAGCCAGGTTCCCCGGTGCCGCCGGGTCGGCCGCGTTCGCCGGTGCCGCCGGGACGGCCGCGTCCGGCACCACCGGGTCGGCCGGATTCGACGGCTTGGCGGACGGCTCGGCCTTCTTGGATCTCTCCGGCTCGACCCCGCCCACCATGTCTCGGCAGAAGCCCGCCACCTGCGCCCGGCCACCGGCGGCGTCGACCACGGGCTGGTAGGCGGGCGTGTCGAGCGCCCTGTTCCGCTGCTCCGGCGGCTTGGCCAGGTACGCCCGGCACAGCCCCGGCACGTGCTCGCCGCGCACGGGGGTCCGCGGGCCGGACGCGGGAGCGCCGGAGGTGCCGCCGGGCGGGCCCGGGACGGCGGCGCCGGTGCCCACGCCCGCGGCCCCGGTCGACGGCCCCGGGTCGGTCTCGCTGGTGGGTGCCGGCGTGGCCGGACGCTGCGACGGCGGGGCGGGCGCGTCGGGGCGGTCCAGAGTGACCGCCGCGAAGGCGGCGCCGGCGGTGGCGGCGACCGCGATGCCGGCACCCCAGGCGATGGCACCGCTGGTGAACCGGCGGCGAGGCGGCGGCACGGCCGGCATGGCCCGGGGCGCGGCAGACCGAGCCGCCCGGAAGGCCGCCAGCGCGGCCTCCTCCCCGGCCACCTCCTTAACGCGGGCCGGCCCCGCGGCGGCGGAGAGCAGCCGGGCCAGCGGGTCCTCGCCTGCGTCGGGTGACGCGGGTAGCCCCGCGCGGGCCGCGTCGAGCAGCCGGTCGGACTCGACGCGGTCGGCGGGTCGCCCGGACCGACGGAAGATCATCCTGAATCCCCTCACGTCAACCGTCCGCCGGCTCGGCGTGCGGCGCCTGCTGGCGCCGCCCGGTACGCGGACGGGGCGGGGTGGCGCCCTCGGGGGCGACCGGTGGTTGGGACACGTCGTAGCGCTCCATCAGGGCGGCGAGCCGCCGCAGTCCGCGGTGGGCCGCGGTGCGCACCGCCCCGGGGCGGCGACCGAGCACCCGGCCGGCGGTCTCGGCGTCCAGCCCGATGACCGCGCGGAGCAGCACCGCCTCGGCCTCTCGCGGCGGGAGGGTGGCGATCAGCGCGAGCGCCGCCTCGGTGCCGATGGTCTCGCCGGCCCGCTCGGCGGTGTCGGCATCCCCGGCCAGTTCGCTGAGCGCCTGCACCGGCACCGGCAGCGAGGGCCGACGGCGTTGCCGGCGCAGATGATCCATCGCCCGGTTGCGGGCGATGGTGACCGTCCAGGCCCGGAACTCCCCACCGGTGAACGCGGGCAGGTCGCGGGAGATCTGCAGCCAGGTCTCCGAGGCGACGTCCTCGGCGTCCGCGCCGACCAGGGCGGAGAGGTAGCGCAGCAGGCCTGGTTGCAGGCTGCGGTAGAGGAAGCGGAAGGCGTCCTCGTCGCCGGATTGCGCCGCGATGACCGCCTCGTTCAGCTCACCGGCCACGCGTCCGCCGCTTCCGCGTTCCGGGCGTGCCGCAGTCACGCACGCCAGTCCGGCCGTGCGCGACGCCAGCCCGGTCCGCCAGCCGGACCTGATCCCGCACCCTCAGCCCCCCGCTGACCTGATCACGCCTCGGACCGCGCCGGCCCGGACGGTACGTCTGGACTCTCGCCACGGCGGCACGGCCACCGGCGGGGTGCCGCGGCGAGGCCGTGGGGCGGGCCCGAGTCGGGCTAACGTTAGGAGGCGAGGGCCGAGCGGACAAGTCGACCCCGGTCGGCAGAAGAGTGAGAATTGTCTAGCCGAACCGGCGGCGTGTCGCCGTAACACCGTCGGCCCCGGCGACGCTGCTCCGCGGCCGGACCCCGCCGGGCGGCACGGACGCCCAGCACGCGGGGCAAAACGGGGGATTCCGTCACGCGGCGTCCCCGACTGGTCACAGGCTATCGGAGCTGGCGCGGAGCCGGCTGCCCCGTCCGGGGCGGCGGCGCCGCCGGAGCCAGCCGGTCACGGCGCGCCCTTCGCGGCCGCTCTGGGTACGGTAATGCTGTGTTGTCTTCGGAGGTCGTACTCAGCGGTCGGTACCGCCTGGACGAGCGGGTCGCCACCGGCGGCATGGGCGACGTCTGGCGTGCCATGGACCTCGTTCTCGGCCGGCAGGTCGCGGTCAAGGTCCTGCTGCCGGCGCTGGTCTCCGACCCCGACTTCATCGCCCGGTTCCGCGCCGAGGCCCGGATCATGGCCGCCCTGCGCCACCCGGGCATCGTGCAGGTCTTCGACTGCGGCGAGGACCAGCTGCCCAACGGGGGCCGGGCTGACTACCTGGTCATGGAGTTCGTCACCGGCCAGCCGCTGTCCAAGCGGATCGAGACGGCCGGCCGGCTGGACGTGGCCGAGACGATGTCGATCGTGGCGCAGGCGGCGCAGGCGCTGAACGCCGCCCACCGCGGCGGGATCGTGCACCGCGACGTCAAGCCGAGCAACCTGCTGGTGCAGGAGGACGGCACCGTCGTCCTGGTCGATTTCGGGGTCGCCCGGTCCACCAACGTCACCAGTATCACCAGCACGAACGCGGTGCCCGGTACCGCGCTGTACATGGCGCCCGAGCAGGCCGCCGGGCGCCCCGTGTCGGGGGCCACCGACATCTACGCCCTCGGCGCGGTGGCGTACTGCTGCCTCAGCGGCAGCCCGCCGTTCACCGGCGACAACCCGCTCCAGGTGGCCGTGCGGCACCTCGACGACGAGCCGCCGGAGCTGCCGCGCGATATCCCGGAGGCGGTCCGGGCGCTGGTCGCCCGCGCCTTGGCCAAGGACCCGGCGCAGCGGTTCAGCAGCGGTTCGGCGATGGCCGAGGCGGCCCGGGTGGCGGTCTCCGACCCGTCCGCGCCGACCGCGATGGTGCCCGCCGCCGGGGTCGGCGCGTTGCGTGACGCCGGCCCGAGCACCCGGACCGATCTGCCGGCCGCGGTGCCGGCGGCGCCCGGCCGGCGGAAGCGGCGCGGCACGCTGGTCGGCGCGGTCGCGGCGGTGCTGGTGGCGCTGGCCGGGCTGGGTGCGGCGCTGGGTGCGGCCGGCGACGCGAACGCACCGGCGGTCACCGTGCCGACCGAGGCACCGGTTACGGTGCCGACCGGGGAGACCGGGGCGCCGGTGACGCCGGAGGAGACCGGCGGTAACCGGAACCGGCCGTTCCGGCCGGCGGGCTCCACCGGCCGGCCGTCGGCGTCGGCGAGCCCGACGCCGAGCGGCCAGCCGAGCCAGACCAGCGATCCGGAACCGTCGGCGCCGCCCACCACCCCCGCGTCGCCCAGCGGGACCCCATCGCCCTCGCACTCGTCCCCGGACCCCGAGCCGACCGCCACCACCACGCCGCCGGGCACAGGGAGCGAGACGCAGCGCTGACCGGCCGGCGCGGCATTCCCGGCGCAGCGGATACCGCCACCCCGGTGTTCGCAAAACAGACTTAAGACCTCAGATAGCGCTATAGGCTCCAACCAGGTCCCGAGCACCTAGTACCGACGCCGAGGGCATCGACGCCTGCCGCCGGGGACGGCTTCTACCGGCGGATCGTGGCGCGGTCAACCACGAGACGCCCGAGCACGTGACCCAACGGATCCTTGCCGGGCTGAAACCGGTCCGGGCGGGCGGTCAGCAGGCCCGGCTGCTGCTGCTTAGGCAGGTGTACAAGAAGAGCCGGCGAGATGCGGGCTCCCCACACCCGCAAACCGGTGTACCGGGCCGGTGGTCGAGTCGCTGTAGACCCGGCACCGCTGGCCGGTCCCGCCACCCGGGGTGGGGCGACGGGACCGGCCGGCGATGTCGTGGGGACCTCAGGGCGCCGTGCTGGCCGGCCTGCCCGCACACCCCGACCGGTCACTGGTCGCCGAGCGCCGCCACGACCGGCCGGGCGAGTGCCCGGCGGGCCGGCAGCACCGACGCGGCCAGCGCGGCGAGGACCGCGACCCCGAGGATCAGCCCCAACTGCCCCATCGGCAGCACCACGGCGAACTCCCCACTGATCCGCCCGAGCAGAGCCATCGCGGCCGCGCTGACCGCGGTGCCGAGGCCGACTCCGAGCACCGCGCCGACCAGCGCCATCAGCACCGCCTCGACGGCCAGCATCGCTCGCATCCGGCCTCGGGTCAGCCCGACCGCCCGGAGCACCGCGTTCTCCCGGGTCCGCTCCACCACCGACAGGCTCAACGTGTTGGCGACCCCCACCAGCGCGATCACCACGGCCAGGCAGAGCAACGCGGTGACGAACGCGAGCAGCATGTCGACCGTGCCGGTGAGCATCTTCTTGTACGCGCCCTGGTCCATCAGATTGACCGTCGGGTAGTGGGCGACCACCGCCTCGATGGCGTCACGGGCCCGCTCGGCGGTGACTCCCTCCGCCGGGTCGATCTCGGCGAGGTGGCCGCGCACGTCGGGGAAGAGCGCGGCGAAGTCGGCGTCCACCACGTCGACCACGTGCCCGGCCGGGACGGGGCTGCCGGCCGGCGCCGGCTCGTCGTCGGTGACCACCGCGGCCACCCGGAACGCCCGACCGCGCAGGCGGACCTCGGTACCGGCCGTCCAGCCGCGCGCCTCGGCCAGCTCCCGGTGCACCAGCACCATGCCCGGGCCGAGCCGGTCGAGGTCGCCCGCCAGCACACCGGTCAGGGTCCGGCCGACCAGCGCGGGGTGGGCGGCGCGGACCTCCACGCCGGCGGTGACGGCGCTGCGCTGCTCGTGCACCACGGCCAGCTCGGGTCGGGCGCGCAACTCGGCGGCGAGCGGCGCGGGCAGGTCCCCGCCGATCCCGGTGACCAGCCAATCGACACCGATCTCCGCGTCAACGCTGCGCTCGATGCCGTCCTTGGTGCTACGCGCACCCACCACGAACGCCGACACCAGGCCGATGCCGATCATCAGGGCGGTGGCGGTGGCCGCGACCCGGCGCGGGTTGCGGACCGCGTTGGCCACGGCCAGACCGGCGGTCGCCCCGAACACCCGGCGGGCCGGCCAACCGAACACCCGGACCAGCGCCGGGACGAGCACCGGCCCGAACAGCACGATGCCGAAGAAGGTCAGCACCCCGCCGGCGGCGACCAGCAGCACCTGCACGACGACGCCGGCGCCGACCAGCGCGGTGACGCCGGCGGCGAAGACCACCGCGCCGACGGACAGCCGGAGCCAGCCGGCCTGCCGGGTGGGCTGCACCGCCGCGTCGGTCAGCGCGGCGACCGGGGCGACCCGGCTGCCCCGCCACGCCGGTAGCAGCGCGGCGCCGACCGTGATCGCGGTGCCGAGCACCAGGCAGACCGACACGGTCGGCCCGGTGACGCTGAGCCCGCCGGGGACCGGCACGTCCAGCCGGGACATCAGCTGGTTCAGGCCACCGGCCAGGGCCACCCCGACCAGCACCCCGACCGCGGAGGCGGCCAGCCCGACCACGGCGGCCTCCAGCAGCGCGGCCCGGAACACCTGCCGGCGGGTCGCCCCGACCAGTCGTAGCAGCGCGGTCCGGCGGGTCCGCTGGGCCAGGACGATGGCGAAGGTGTTGGCGATGACGGACCCGGCGACCACGACCGCGACCCCGGCGAAAGTCAGCAGCACCATGTTGAACTGCTCCAGGTCGCGGACCGCGTCGGTGACGGCGTCGTCGAGGATCCGCTGCCGGGTCTTGACGGTCGGGCCGGCGCCGACCGCCGCCGCCACCCGGCCGGCCAGCACGGCCTCCGACGCGCCCGCGCCGGCGGCCACCATGATGCGGTCGTACCCGCGCTGGCCGGTCACCGCCAGGGCGTCGGCCCCCACCAGGCCGATGAACGGCCCGCCGACGTCGCGGGCGCTGCCGGCCACATCAACCGTGCCGACCAGGGTGTACGGGCTGGCCGCTCCCCCGACGCCGCCGATCCGTACCGGCTCGCCGAGCCCGAAGCCCTCCTCGGCGACGGTCGGCGCGTCGAGCACCACCTCGCCGGGGCGGTCCGGCAGCCGGCCGGTTACCACGTCGTACGAGCGCAGGGCCGGGTCGGTGGGGATCGCGGCGAGCACCGCGTAGCCGAGCACCGGCCGGCCGTCGGCGCCGACGATCCCGCCGGTGCCGAGCAGTTCCCCCTCGGCGGCGGCCACCCCGTCGACCGCGCGCACCCGGTCGACCAGGGCGGCCGGGATCGGCTCGCGCCCGGCGTAGACGCCGAGGTCGGTGTGCCGGTCGAAGGCGCCGGCCCGGTCGTACGCGCCGGCCCGCATGCCGTCAACGAAGATCAACGTGCCGGCGATGAACGCGACGCCGAGCACGATGGCCAGCGAGGAGAGCAGCAGCCGTACCGCCTCGGCACGCAGCGTGCGCAGGGTCAGCCGGATCATCGGGCCACCGCCGCGACGCCCACCCGGCCAGGTGCCGGGGTGCGGGCCGGATCCATGCCGGCGAGCGCGTCGAGCACCTGCTCGGCGGTGGGCGCGGGCCGGTCCCGGGCCAGCCGGCCGGCGGCGAAGTCGAGAGCGACGGCGAAGTCGAGAGCGACGGCGGCGGGGCCGAAGCCGTACCGCTTGGACAGACCGCGGGCGGTGGCCGCGACGCCGGCGGCGGACGGCGCGGGAGGTGCGACGGACACGTGGAGCTCCCCGTGACGATCGTGACTGGACGGCTCCGACGCTATGGGCGGCCCAGCCGGGGCGCGTCCACCCGCGCGCTCGACCGGGGTGCGACCGCGGGCTCCCCCACCGGGCGGACCCGTACGACCCGGGTCGTAGGCCGGCTCAGCCGCCGGGGGTGACCAGCCCGCTCTCGTACGCCAGCACCACCGCCTGGACCCGGTCGCGGACGTGGAGCTTGGCCAGGATCCGCCCCACGTGGGTCTTCACCGTCGCCTCGGCGACGTGCACCCGGGCGGCGATCTCGGCGTTGGACAGGCCCTGCGCCACCAGTAGCAGGATCTCCCGCTCCCGGTCGGTGAGCTGGCCCAGCCGCGGGTCCCCGGTGGGGCCCGGGCCGAGCTGGCCGGCGAACCGGTCGAGCAGCCGCCGAGTGATCGACGGGGCGACCACCGAATCGCCCTGGGCGACCACCCGGATCGCGGCGAGCAGTTCCTCCGGCGGCACGTTCTTCAGCAGGAAGCCGCTCGCGCCGGCCTGGAGCGCGGCGAACGCGTCGGCCTCGGTGTCGAAGGTGGTCAGCACCAGCACCCGGGGCGGCCCGGCGGGACGTCCGGCGCAGAGCCGGCGGGTCGCCTCCACCCCGTCCATCGTCGGCATCCGGATGTCCATCACCACCACGTCGGCCTCGACCCGGGCGAGCACCCGCAGCGCGTCGGCGCCGTCGATCGCCTCGCCGACCACCTCCAGGTCCGGCTGGGAGTCCAGCACCATCCGGAACCCGGCGCGGACCAACGCCTGGTCGTCCACGATCACCACCCGCACCGTCACGCCGCGATCACCTCCGTCCCGGCCGTCGACGGCAGCGGCAGCCGCGCCTCGACCTGCCAACCTCCGGCGAGCCGTGGACCGGCGGTGAGGTTGCCGTCGTACACGCCGACCCGCTCGCGCATGCCGACCAGGCCGTGCCCACCGGACGGCGCCGGGTCGACCACGGGCCGGCCACGGCCGTCGTCGACCACCCGCACCACCACGGCGCCGGGAGCGCGCGCCAGGGCGACCTCGGCGGCGGCGCCGACCCCGGCGTGCTTGAGCGCGTTGGTCAGCCCCTCCTGCACCACCCGGTAGACGGTCAGCTCCAGGCCCGGTGGTAGCGGCGGCAGGCCGTCGGCGGCCGTCCAGCGGACCCGCAGCCCGGCGTCGCGGAAGCGGTCCAGCAGGGCGGGCAGCTCGGTCAGCGCGGGCCGGCGGTGTTCCGGGTCGGCGGCCACCCCGGTCCCGCCGGCCGCACCCGCCGCCGGGGGCGGCGCCGCCGGCTCCGGCGGGTTCGGCTCCCGCAGTACGCCGACCAGCCGCCGCATCTCCTCCAGCGCCTGCCGGCCGGTGTCGGCGACGACCTTCACGGCGTCGCGGGCGGCCTGCGGATCCCGGTCGAGCATGAACCGGGCCCCGTCGGCCTGCACGATCATCACGGCCATGCTGTGCGCCACCACGTCGTGCAGCTCACGGGCGATGCGGGCGCGTTCCCCGGCGACCGCCGCGCGCGCCTCGGCCTCCCGCTCACGCTCCAGGGTGGCCGCCCGTTCCTCCAGGCTGAGCACGTAGAGCCGGCGGGTCCGCACGTTCAGCCCGACCAGCCAGACGGCCCCGGTGACCAGGCCGAAGTAGATGGCGGTGGCCCACCAGGGGGCGGTGCCCGGGGTCTGCAGCGCGGCGAGCACCACCCCGAGCGCGGCGACCAGGCCGGCGAGCACCCCGTCACGGAGCCGGTCGGCGTACTTGACCACGCTGTAGAGGGCGATCAGCACGGCGATGTCGAAGGCCAGCGGCCCCCAGCCGGCGACCACCTGGACCAGCGCGAGCGTCGCCACCGCCGCGGCGACCGCCGACGGGTGGGCGCGGCGGAACAGCAACGCCACCGCCATCGCGACCCCGACCAGGGTGGCCTTCCAGCCGCCCGGCTGCGCCACCACGCCGGCCAGGCCGACGAGCACCACGACGGCGGAGACGAAGACGTCGAAGGCAACGCTGCGCAGCGGACGGCCGAGGATCGTGCGGTTCACGGTCACCCAGGGTACGTGCCGCGCCGGGGCCCGGTCGGCGGCGCGCCGTGATCGGACCGGTCAGGAGGCGAGCAGCCCGCGCATCCGGTCGATCTCGACGGCCTGCTCGGTGGCGACGGAGTTGGCGAACTCGGACAGGGTGGCGTCCGAGCCGACCCTGAGCAGGTTGGTGGCCATCTCGATGGCGCCCCGGTGGTGCTCGGTCATCATCCCGACGAAGAGCCGGTCGAAGTCGGCGCCCCGGGCGGCGGCGAGCCGGCGCATCGCCTCCGGCGACTGCATGCCGCCCATGGTGCCGTGGTCGTGCCCGGCGACCTCGGCCGACAGGCCGCGGGTGTCCAGCCAGCCACGCATCATGCCGATCTCCGGTCCCTGGCTGGCCCGGATCCGGTCGGCCAGGGCGCGGATGTCGGGGTCGGCGGCCCGGTCGGGGGCGAGTTCGGCCATCTCCACGGCCTGCGCGTGGTGCGGGATCATCATCCGCACGAACCAGGCGTCCATCGCGTTGTGCCGGGGGGCGGGAGCGTGGACCTCCCCGGCCGGGCGCACCGCCGCCGGTTCCCCCGGCCGCCCGGGCACGATGACCGGGGGCCCGGTCGGGGCGGGCGTGGTC
>NZ_POUB01000237.1 GCF_003236335.1 Micromonospora deserti | reverse complement strand
GGTGTGTGGGTGGGTCGGCCGATTCGCCAGCAGGCGTCGATGAGGCGGGCGGTGTGGTCGCCGTCGGGGTCGGCGTAGTCCCCGATGCTGTCGGCGGTCAGGCGGGTGGAGGTGTGTCCGGTGGCCTCGGTGCTCTTGGTGGCGTACTTGGCAAGGTAACCGGCGACCATCCCGTCGGTGACGTCCCCGTCGGCCCCGGTGGTGATGGGGCGGATGTCGAGCTGCTCGCCCCAGGCGATGAGCCAGCCGTCGGGCCGGTCGGGGTGCGGCGGGGTGTGGAAGGCGACCTGTCGGGCGGCGTGCCGGAAGGCGTCGACCAGCTCGGTGACGCCGAACCCGGCGGGCGGGGGCACGATGGCGTTGGGGTCCTGGCCGTTGACGCCGTCGAGGCGGGCGATGGCGTGGAAGTGGACCGCTCCGCGTGCTTGGAGTTCGGCGACCTTGCCCGGTGACAGGCGGACCGGTGGGACTCTGCGGGTGTTGCCGGAGGCGGTGACGACCTCGACGCGGGGGATGCCCCGGCGGCGGGCGAGCTTCGCCAGCCATCGTTCCGCGGCTTGCTTGGTGCGGTGCCACAGTTCACCGGAGAACAGGTTCCAGACGACCTGGTGGTCGTGGTCGTAGCAGTCCAGGCACAGCGGATGCCTGAGGACAGCGTCTCCAGTCTCATGTCGTGCCCAGCAGACCGCCGGGCGGCCGTGAGGGCAGAGAGCGACGTCGCGGCGGGCGTGGCACGGTTCGGCGCGGCAGTCGCAGCGCTTCCGGTTGCCGCAGGTGTGCCGCTTGACCACGCGGGCGTGGACCGGGCCGAAGGACGGGGCCGTAAACGTCGGGAACACGGCCGGGTGCTGAGCGACGGTGCCGGGGATGCCCTTGCCGCCGACGAGGCCGGCGCGCAGGAGTTGGAAGGCGTCGCGTTGGTAGGTCTGCGCGCACGACGGGCAGACGGTGGCGCGGCGGTTGCCGCAGGCGGTGTAGATCGCGGCGTCGGGCATGGCATCCGTGTGCCGCTGGTCGAGGATCCGGCCGGTGCTCTGCTCGACGGTGAGGAGTTGGCCGGCGAGGCGGATGGGGCGGGTGCAGCCGGCGGCGGCGCGGACGTGTTCCAGCCAGCCGAAGTAGTCGGATTGTTGGGCGCGCAGGAACGCGGAGCCTTCGGCGGTGTAGGCGTAGACCGGTGGGGTGTCGGCGTTCGAGCCCACACCCCGGGCCGAAGCGGTCCGGGGTGTGAGGTCCAGCGTCGACACCATCAGGCGGACACCTCGTCGAGGTGCCGGGTGGTGATGGTGTGTTGGGTGACGATGATGCGGCAGGCTCCGCACTGGCGGGCGGCCGGTTCGTGCCGGTAGCAGGGAACGGTGGCGGTCGTGTCGCCGCAGCGGATGGTGACCGGGGTGCGGCAGGGTCCGCCGGGGATGACGTCGATGACGGTGCGGCGGGTGTCGAAGATGTGCGGCACGGTGTAGGCCGGGCAGGTGTGGGTGACGTACTCGATGTCGACGACGTAGATGGTCATCGGGCACCACCGACCGGTGTGCCGTTCACGGCGGGGGTGTGGCCGTTGATGGTGTGCAGCAGTTCCCGGGCGATGGCCGGGGTGACCGAGAGCAGGGCGGCCAGTTCGTCGGTGGTGATGGGTCGGCCGTGGGTCTGCTCGTGTTGGCGGGTGGCGAAGCGGGCGGTGGGCACCAGGTGCGTCGGGACCTCCGGCCGTGCGACCGGGATCGGGGTGAGCGCAGGTGCCTCGATGACAGCCGGCGCGGCGGCCGGCGGGGTGTCGACGACGGCCGCAGTGTCGACGGCCGGCGGCGGTGTGGTGTCCGGCGTGACAGCCGGGAGGATGGGTTCGGTGGTGTGCTCGGGTGTGGCCGCGAGGTTGCGGGCGGCGGTGAGCAGGGCGGCGGCTTCGGCTTCGATGGCGGCGAAGTCGGGGCGGATGCGTCCGGCGACGAGTTCGACGCCGATGACGAGGACGACGACCAGGGCGAAGACCAGGCGCAGGCCGAGGCTGCCAGGGGAGGCGAAGTTGATGGTGGCCGACAACAGGGCGGCGCAGGCGAACACCACCAGGGCTCCGCGCTTGGCGTCCTTGGCGATGCCGGAGGTGCGAACGACGGTCAGCATCGACACCATCGCGGCGTCGAAGATCAGCGGAACTAGGTAGGCGAAGTAGCCGGCGTCCTGGGTCCACAGGTAGTGGGCCTGGTGCAGGTAGCTGGTCAGCAGCGCACCGAGCAGAACGAACCGGTTGTACCGCTTGATCGAGCTGATTGCCTTGAGCATCGCGGGTACGGCGTTGCGGGCGTACTCGGCGGCGAACTGCTCAGTGACGGCGGCGGGATCAGTGGTGGCCATGAGGGGTCACCTCCGGGGCGGTTTCGAGGTCGATGAGGTCGGTGACGCCGGAACAACCGACGCAGAACAGCGGTCGTAGGCCGAGGACGGCCAGGCTGACCAGGAAGCAGGGCACGCAGGTGAAGTCGGCCGGGAACAGGCCGTCGCCCTCGCAGGTCGGGCAGACGCCGAGGCAGGCCGGGCAGGGTACGTAGACGGGGCCGAGGATGTCGTGGACGCCGGCAGGGGTGTTCTGCTCGATGCACCACAGGCAGGGGTCAGCAAGGTTGAAGCTCACGACGGGTTCCCTTCGTGGCAGGTGAGGCAGCAGCCGTAGCGGCGGGGGATGTAGTAGGGCTGCACCACGCCGCAGACGCGGCAGGTACGGCGGGCACGAAGCGCCTTGGCGATGGCGGCCCGCTGGGCCTCGGTGGCGGTGCGCTTGGGCGCGGCCAGGTCGAGGCGGTAGAGGTAGGCGACCCGGCGCTGTTTGCGGTGTCGCCAATAGATCTGGGCGACCGGGTCGTGTCCGCCGGGGCGCAGACCGGCGGCGCGGAGCTGCCGCACGGTGGCCAGCCCGTCAGGGGCGGCGTGGTAGGGGAAGGTGGGGAACCCGTAGCGGGTGCCGAGCGGGTCGTAGAACTCGACCCGGATGCCGGTCCGGTCGGCCAGGGCGGCGAGGTCGTTGCTGTGCAGATCGGTCACGGCTTCTCACCGCCCCAGCGCTGTTGGGCGGCCTGCTTGGAGATGCCGAGCCGGGTGCCGATCTCGGACCAGGAGTAGCCGAAGGCTCGCAGGCCGATCACGGCCTCTCCAATGGCCCCGTCGAGGTTGGCCGACAGGGCGACCAGGTCGCGGAGGGCTTCGATGTCGCCGGTGGCGACGCGGCGGCCGTGGGCGCGGATGATGCGCCGGGCGAACGCGGCGAAGGCGTCGTTCTCGACGACCTCGCGGCGCTTCTGACGGGGGGTGCGCGTCAAGGACGCCTTGACGGTGAACATCAGTTCTCGCCTCCCTGGCCGTGGAGGCGGTCCCACTCGTCGGCAGCCGCCTGTAGGGCGGTGATGACCTGCTCGGCGGTGCGGGCCGGGTCGTCGTTCCACGAGTAGGGAGAGGTGTTCTCGTCGATGACGAAGCCGCCTTCGTCGACGGCGAAGACCGGCGTTGTGGTGTCGAGGTAGTCGACGAACGCGCCCAGGGCGGCGAGGTAATCAGCGAGGGTGCCGCCGTCGAGCTGGGAGAAGTGCTCGACGCGGTGGCCGGCGCAAGCGATGCCGATGGCCCCGGCGGCGCAGGCCGGCGGGGTGAGGAAGTCGGCGGGGGCGTAGATGTCGTAGTAGCTGCTCTGGGTCCAGCCGTGCCGGCGCAGGTAGAGGGCAGCCATCCGCAGCAGGTCAGCAGGAGTGACCTCGACGGTGGTGGGTGGTTTCTGGGTAGCCTTCATGGCAGCCACGTCCTTTCGGGGCTGTTGGTGGAGGTCGGCAGGACCAGCTCTGCTGCCAGGCGATGACCTGGTCCTGTCGGCCGATTCAGGTGGTGCGTAGCCGCAGGTAGCGGCGGTGCCGGGTGTCGTCACCGCCCATACGGGTCGGTGTGGAGGCGAAGACGAGTCGGCCGCTGGCCGAGGCGACCTGGACCATGGCGGCGATGTCCTCGGGGCGGCCGATGATCCACAGCTCGGTGTACTGGGCGGCCTTCTGGTTGTTGGCACGCGCGTAGGCGCGTTCGCGGGTGGTCATGCCGCCATCTCCCATTCGGTCGGGTCGACCGCCGGGGCGGGTGTGCCGGTGGGGCGGCGGGTCCAGGCGGCGTAATCGGCGATGTTGTAGATGTCGGTGTCGGTGAGGTAGGCGGCCTTGATGCGGCGGGGTACGCCGCCTTCGGCCAGGAGGTAGGCCGCGCCTTGGTTGGTGGGTGCGATGTCGGAGGCGGTGTAGCCCTGTTCGGCCCAGCCTTGGCCGAGGATGATGTTGGAGCTGTTCAGCGAGGTGCACCGGAACGCGGCCCGGTAGCCGAACAGGTCCCGCAGCGAGGCGGGGATGATGTCCCACGAGGGGCGCTGCGTGGCGGCGACGACGGGCATGCCGCAGGCCCGGCCGAGGGACACGAGCCCGCGCAGGAGGGTGGAGAACTCTTCCTGCTGTGCCTTGGTGCCGAGCACCGTGGAGTACATGGCGAGTTCGTCGATGACGGTGAGGATGACCGACATGCCGTCGCCTTCGGCGAGCTTGCGGCGCCGGTTGGCCAGCAGCCAGGTGTAGCGGTTGGTGGCCACGACCAGGAGGCGGCGCAGGATGTCGATGCCGTGGTCGATGTCGGGGCCGATGAACGCATCAGCCAGGTCGCGCCAGGGGCCGAGTTCGACAAGCTTGGCGTCGAACAGCACCAGGCGGGTGTTGTCGCAGAGGACGCCGTGGCCGCAAATGTTGTTGACCAGGCCGGACTTGCCTCCGCCGGGTTCGCCGGCGGCGAGGAGGTTGTGGTAGACGACGTCGAGGTAGACGGGCTGGCCGAACTCGTCGATGCCGATGAACACCGGGTCGAACATCGACAGGCCCGCACCCACCGGCACCGCGCCAGCGGTGGTGGGAGTCGTGGTGGTCATGGGTGCCCTCCTTGGGCGAGTGGTGGGCGCGAGAAGCCACACGAACGAGCCGCAATGACTCCTCGCGTCCCGGGGTTGGTGTGGGGTCAGATCCAGTCGGAGACGTCGTCGGTGTCGTCCGACGCGGAGGAAGCCGCGGGCTTGCTGCCGTTGGCGGTCGTGGCCGGCTTCTTGCCGGCGGGCTTGCCCTGGGCCGGGAGGGTGATCGTCGGTGCGTCGACGTCCGGCAGGTCCAGGGCGGTGGGCACCGTCAGCGGTGACGCCGAGACGGGTGCGGTCGGGTCGATCACGTCGACCAGGGGCGAGCCCACGCGGGCGTTGAGCACCTCGCGGCGCTTGATGTCGAACCGCAGATAGGCGGCGTTGCTCTCCGAGGCGCGCTCGATGAGCACGGTGGAGGCGTGACAGGTCACCGCGATCTTGTCGAGGCGGGATTCCAGGTCCTTGGCAGACAGGCCGGGACGCAGGTAGACCCAGACCCGTTCACCGACCGGTGTGGGGCGTGCCCACAGGATCAGCGGGAGGCTGCCGGACTGGTTGGCGATGATGAACTGCGCGAAGCACACGCGCAGCCGGTGGCGCACGATCAGGCACCACGTCCAGGCGATGACCTGGCGGCGCACGGTTGGGATGGCGGCGGGGACGCCGACGACCAGGGCGACCACGAGCAGGGTCACCACGGTCGGGGTGTGGTTGGCGAGCTGCACCCAGCAGGTGAGCAGCACGACCGCCAGGAACACCTCTAGGCTCCACCACCACAGCAGCCGGATCACCGGCCACACCCGGACGAGCAGCCAGACGACAGCGCCGGTCGGGACACCGATCAGGGCACCGACGAACAGGGCCACGATCGGGTGCCAGTAGGAAGCGGCCACCACGGCCGACAGAAGGCCGACGATGACCGCCGTCAGGATGAACGCCATCTTGGCGTTCCGCGCGGAGGAACGGTGAACCTTGGCCTCGATGACCGTCACCGTTGCGGTGGACTTGCCGCCGAAGCGACGGGGGCTAGACTTGGACACGACGAGTCCTCCCAATGCCAGTTGGGTCGGATGAGTAGGCGGCACCGGGGTCGGCAGACGTAGGAGTCAGTACCGACCCCGGGCCATTTCCTTCGGGGTTGTCACCACTGCCAGGTGGCGACCGGACCGGGAGAAGTAGGAGTCAGGAACAACTCCCGGAACCGCTTGAGGTGGGTTAGCGGACCGTCAGGCCGCTTGCGCGGTGGCCACGGACACCAGTGGCACACACAGCACGTCGTGCGAGGGACCTACTTGGCCGCAGAACCGTTCTTCGGCTTCAGAGACACCGCCCGGAACGCGACGCCGTTACGCCCGTTGGTCGCCCACGGAATGGCCTCCAACTGCTCGACTGCCAGGAAGTCACCCACCTTCACGCTCGGCTTCTCACCCGCCGTGGTGATGGTGATGACCTCCCCGCCCGTCTCGTCGAGCACGAAGACCTGGGTGGACCACATGAGCCGGCCCGTGTTCTTCTCGGACTTCTGGTTGCCGTTCTGGTCGTTCTTCGGCTCCGGGTCCTTCGACGCCGTCACCTGCTTGCGCGTGGTGTCCACGTACAGCTTCAAGGCCGTCTCCTGTCTGCTTGGGGCACCGCTCGTCGGTGCACTCCGTTGTCTTCATGTCTTCATGAAGACGTGTAGACAAGGTAAGGCGGATCGACCGATCGCGTCAAGACTTCATGAAGACCTAAACTGAGGGCTGACGTGAAGGAGTGTGAAGACGTGGCCAAATGGGAGCGGATCGCCGCAGAGTGGCGGGAAAAGATTCATTCGGGCGAGCTAGAGCCTGGGGGGAAGCTGCCAAACGAGCAGACGCTGAAGGACGAGTACGAGGTGAGCTTGCCCGTTGTTCGGCAAGCGCTCGATGCGCTTGAAGCAGAAGGTCTCGTCGACCGTCGCCACGGTCGAGGCACCTTCGTGCGCGCGCCTCGACAGCGAGTGCGACGCTCTCCCGAGCGGTACCAGTGGGAGAAGGATCGAGCCCGGCTACCGGAGTCCCAGCGACGCCGTACCGGTGCGACCGAGCGGGACACCGGATTGACGATGCAGGATCTTGAGTTCTCGGCGGAGTATCGGACTGTGCCCGCAAGCGCCGACCTCGCCCGACTCTTCAGCGTTCCTGTCGGGGCCAAGATGCTTGAGCGCATCTACCACACGAGTTCGCGCAAGGAGAAGGTGCCACTCAGCCTCAACACGTCCTACATGGTCTACGACGTCGTTGCCGAGAACCCCGCACTGCTCGACGACAACAACGAGCCATGGCCCGGCGGAACCCAGAACCAGCTCTTCACCATCGGCATCGAGCTAGACCGAATCGTTGACGAGATCACTGCACGGCCGCCCTCGGCGGACGAAGCCGAAGCCCTGAAGCTGCCCCCTGGAGTGTCGGTGCTCATCCTTCGCAAGATCTCCATCGACACCAAAGACTGCGTCGTCGAGGTCTCCAACGTCGTGCTGCCCGGCGACCGGACCGAGTTCGTTTACACAACGAAGCTGGCGCGGTGGTCCGAGTGAAGATCTCCGTGATCACTCCGGTCCACCCGCCGAGCATCCCCTACCTGGCAGACGCGTACGAATCGCTCCGATCACAAGAGCTGCCAGGCGGATGGACATGGGAGTGGCTAGTCCAGGAGGACGGGCGTACCGGCAAGGTCGCGGCTTCCTTGCCCGACGACCCCCGCGTACTGAGCGGGACGGGCAGACCTGGCGGTCCAGGGACCGCGCGCAACATGGCAATGGCGCGCAGCAGCGGCGACCTCTTGCGAGTCCTGGACGCAGACGACCGACTCACCCCAGGCGCCCTCGCACGTGAGATCGAGGTACTTGCCGGCCGATCTGATGTCGGCTGGACCACGTGCAGCGTGCTTGACCTGATGCCGGACGGATCGACGGTCGGATGGCAGCACGCAGACCCACCAGACGGCACCCTCCACCAGGGCGATGTGCTTGGGTACTTCCGCAACAACCGGTACCGGCTTCCGGTTCACCCAGCGACGCTGTGCATCCGACGTGATCTCGCGCTCGCACTTGGCGGATGGATGGCCCTGCCCGGCGGAGAAGACACCGGGCTACTGATCGCCGCGTCAGTCGTCACCGACGGGTACTTCATCGCGGAACCCGGGCTGTTGTACCGGAAGCACCCGGACCAGATCACCGGCCAGGCCAACTGGACCGCGCCGAGCGAGTGGATGCCTCGTATGCGACTGATCGAGGCACGGGCTCTGGCGCTTCAGGACCTCTGGAAACAGCGCTAGCCGGAGGCCTGCCCGGAAGGATCGAGCAGTCGGCGACAGAGCGGAGTCAGGCTCGCAGTTCCAGTCGTCGTCCTGGGGGAAGAGATCCAGCAGACGTCGTAATCCGGCGCGGCGGACTAGGGTACGCGCATGGGCTTGCACTGCGGGTACCTCGTGGCGACTGCTTCACCGACCAGGCTGCTGGAGGAGCTGTCGCGACATGCAGGCGAGTTCATCAGCGATGCGGCCGTGGAACGTACTGCCGACGCTGAAGTCGACCCGGGGCAGTTCGACCTGCTGCTCGGCGGACGCGACGGCCATGCATTCCTAGTCGACACGTCAATGTTCCTGTCCGACAGTCCCGACATGCTCGTTGCCATGTCCGCTGAGCTGGGCACCGTTGTGGGCGCTGGTGCTGAAACCGTGTCAGGTACATATTGGCTGACTGTCGCCCGCGACGGCGAGCCGCTGAGGTACATCCACACGTCGCACACAGGCTTGACGCGGGGTATGGCGATGGGTGAACCGCTGTCGAGCGAGGATGAGCACCCGCTTGCCGACATCAGTGGGGGCGGGGTGTTCGCCGCGATGGCGCTGTTCGGGCTCGACCCGTCCCCCTGGCTGGCGTCCGGACCGGCCACGATCATCAAGTTCGACGCTGCCCGGTTCCCGGAAGACGGACCCATCGCCGCCATACGCCGCAAGCACCTTGAGCAATACAAACGTCCTGAGGACGAGTGGTTGAGCAGGATTACCGCGGTAGCCGTCGAGGGACCGCCCGCACCATGACCTATCCGCTCATCGGCACAAGCGGATAGGCCAGCCCCTCCGACCGCCCGCATTCACAGCGGATAGCCAGCGAGCTAGGGCATCGTGTCACGCGTCAAGTGAAGCCACCACGTAACGCGTCATGCGGAGTACGACAGGTCGGCTGCCGCTGTGATCCGTCAGCTGATGTGCGACGCGGTTCCGCCAGGTGATGTGCGACGGGTGGTCTAGGAAACGTGGGTAGCGATCCGCGGTCGCTGGCCTTTGATGCTACGGACTGGGTGGGTGGTGGTGCGT
>NZ_POUB01000236.1 GCF_003236335.1 Micromonospora deserti | reverse complement strand
CGACACCCTCGGCGGCGTCACCGGCCAGGTCGACACCACCCTCTCCGGCGTCACCGGCACCGTCGACTCCCTCACCGGCGACACCAACGGCCTCACCAACAGCCTCACCGGCGACCTCACCGGCGGCGCCAGCGGCAGCATCACCGGCGACCTCACTGGCAGCATCACCGGCGGCGTCTCCGGCGGGATCTCCGGCAGCGCCAGCGGCGGCGTCAGCGGCGGTGTCTCCGGCAACGCCGACGCCGACGCATCCGCATCCACCAGCGGCACGTTCGGCCTCACCGACGGACTGCTCTGACCACGATCCCGCTCCGAGCCGGGGCCGGACCGCCCGCCGCGGTCCGGCCCTTGAGGCTGCACCATCAGTGGCGAGTCGGGCGCCAACGACGGGCTCGCTTTTGCCTTCGTTGTCCTCGCGCTCATCGCCGCCGTCCCCCGCTCGGCCGGCGGTCAGGTCCGTGAGGCCCTGTGGGGAGTGCTGGGTGCGGTGCTGGTCGGCCTGGTGATCGGATACGCGGCCGGCCGGGCGGTCCAAGCGGCTGAGGCTCGTGAGGAGGTCGAAGGCGGCTCCCTGCTGATCTTCGCGGTCGTGCTCGGCGTCGCGGCACTGGGAGTCGCCCGGGTGCTGCACACCGACGCGATTCTCGCGGTGCTCCTCACCGGGCTGGCCTACAACGGAGTGATCGGCGACGAGTCCCGGGCGTCGGAGCAGGAGTTGGACGACGCGCTGACCCGATACCTGGTGCTGCCCCTGTTCTTCCTGCTCGGCGTCGAGGTGCCGTGGCGAGACTGGCTCGACTTGGGCTGGCTCGCGTTCGCGTTCGCGGTCGCGGTGCTCCTGCTGCGCCGCCTGCCGGTCGTGCTGGCGCTGCGGCCGGCGCTGAATATGCCGTGGCGGGACGTGGTGTTCCTGGGGTGGTTCGGCCCGGTCGGCGTGTCGGCGCTGTTCTACCTTGCCTACAGCGCGGAGGAGGGGGCACGCGATCCCCGGCTCTGGACCGCCGGCAGCCTCGTCGTGGTGCTCAGCACCGTCGCGCACGGCGTGACGGCCACGGAGGGTGATGTCCTGGGTTATCGACGCCACCCGCAGGCCGTGCTCGGCGAAGCGCTCCAGCACCCGCCGGGTAACCTGGTCCTTGACCTGCCGGGCGGCGCGGACGGGCACCACGAACCGGGCGGAGAGTTCCACCCAGTTCGGTGTGGCGCGGATGAATACCCGGGGTTCCACCTCCGCCTCGGCCACCGGGTAGCGGTGACGCATCTGGTCGATCGCCTGTCGCGCCTCAGCCGTGTTCGAGATCGCCTCGGCCTCCTCGCGGAGGATGCGTTCCGCCAGGCGCCAGTCCGCCTGGTAGGGGACGGGCAGGGTGAGTTCCTCCCACAGGTGGTCCAGGACGGCGCTGCTGTTGTAGACGGGGGCGGTGAACACGAACCGGTTCGACAGGGATACCACCCGGCCGGTGTACTGGCGGCCCCGGATCCAGGATTCGGGGTCGGAGGAGGAACCGCTTTCCAGGATCCGGGTGCGCAACGGAGTGATGTCCAGGACGTCTCCGCGTACGCCGCACATCTGGATGCGGTCGCCGACCCGGAACTGCCGGCCGATGAGGATGCTGATCCATCCGGCGAAGGCGCCGATGACCTCCTGCAGCGCCAGGGCGAGACCGGCGGCGAGCAGGCCGAGCACCACACCGACCCGGCCGGCGAAGGGTCGCCACAGCAGCGCCAGGGCGAACAGCAGTGCCGCGGCGGCGAGGTAGTGGACCGCCTTGCGGATGTAGTAGCGGTTGCCGGTGTCCTCCACCCGGTGCGTCGCCAGGCGCCCGGCGACGACGGCGACGACCACCGCCAGCACGATCAGGACGACGGTGCTGACAAGGCGGCCGCCGGCGGTCCTGGCGTCCCAGACCGCCTCCAGAATCCCGTCCACGCTCCGCGCCTGCGTCACGTCACCGGCAGTCACCCCGACACCGTCTCCCCACCGATAAAACAGGCAGCCGAAGCCGTACGCGCAGCCAGGGAGTGACCGCGTCGAGTTCGCAGCTCGTCGCGGTACCCGCGGCGACAAGGGCCGGCCGTCCCCGCGAACTCCCGGCCGGTATGGATGCCGGTGCCGGCCTGTCCCACCGTGGCCGGACTCGGCGGCAACACCGCTGCTCGCTGCCGCGGCTGATCGTGGCGCTGCTGGTCATGGCCCTGGTCGACGCCGGCTCAGGCCCCCTCGTTCTGCAGGCGACTGGCAAGCATCCGCTTGCCCTGTTCGCCGGCCTTCTTGCTGTTCTCCTTGATCTTGCGGAACCAGTCGGCCAGTTCCGTGTCGCCCTCCCGCTCGGCGTCGGAGATGAACGTCTCCATTCGCCAGGCGTTCTCCAACGACAGGTGCAGGATGTTGATCAGGTTGTAGTTCTTGTCCTTGACGGGACTCTCCGGCATTCCTCACCTCCACATACAGACAGCGACGATAGGGATCCCATGCCGGCGTCACGCCCGTTCACCCGCGAGGTCCCCCGATAGGCTGGTATTTCCCGCTTCGGTCCATGGCGTCCGCTATCGGTCGAGATCGACCACATCGGCGAGACTGCTGCCGTCACCACACCCGCTGCGGGGAATCACGCTCAGACTTCCGTCGGTCGCCAGCATGACCGCGGCCACGTCGCTGAGATCGCCGACGCCCCCCACCCACCGGCCGCCACGGCGCGCCAGCGGCTCCGGACGTGTCTCCCCACGAGGCGTTTGGGTGGGGCGCGTGCGTCGGTGGGACGCCTGCCGTACGAAGACGACACAACGATCATCGAATCCTAATACCGTGCGGAAGTGGACTATGCGGTCACCGGGGCGTCTCAGGGTGCCGCCTCGCCGTACCCAGCGACCGAGGAGTGCGATGACGCCTGATCCCCCACGCCGACCCGGCCTCGCCAGACTCCGGCGAGGCGTCCGGCCCGGCAGGACAGCACGCCGGGTGGGCGCCGCGCTGCGGCTGATCGCGGCACTGGTCCTGGCCGGCGGTGCGTACACGGTGTTCGCCCCCGGCGCCCGCGCGCAGGAGGAACCGCGCTTCAGCGGCGCCGCTGCCGAGGGCCAGGCGCTGTTCAACAACGGCTGCATCACGTGTCACGGCCGCAGCGCGGGCGGCGTCGAGGGCCGGGGGCCGAGCCTGATCGGCGTCGGCGGCGCCTCGGTCGAGTTCCAGGTCGGCACCGGCCGGATGCCGCTGGCGCGGCAGGAGGCACAGGCGGCACGCAAGCCGGAGCTGTACACCGACGAGCAGGTCCGCCAACTGGCCGCCTACATCGAGGAACTCGGTGGCGGCCCGGTGGTCCCCGACCGCGTCGACGATCTGGTCGACGAGGCCAACCTGGCCCGCGGTGGCGAGTTGTTCCGGATCAACTGCTCCCAGTGCCACGCCTTCGGCGGTGGAGGCGGGGCGCTCTCCTCCGGCAAGTACGCCCCGAGTCTCTACCCCGCCACCGAGCGGATCATCTACGCCGCGATGCTGAGCGGTCCGCAGAACATGCCGGTGTTCGGCGACAGCACGCTGACCCCGGAGGAGAAGGCCGACATCATCGCCTACATCCAGCAGGTCATCCAGTCCGACCACGATCCCGGCGGGTTCAATCTGGGCCGCTACGGTCCCTCCACCGAGGGGCTGACGGTCTTCCTGGTGGGCATCGTCGCGCTGGTCTTCGCCACCCTGTGGATAGCGGGGAAGTCATGACCGAGCACACTAGGCAGCAGCATCGCCAGCCGGTCGACGTGAACGACCCGACGCTGTCCCGGTTCGACGTGGTCCGTGAGGGCGCGCGCCGCGACGACATCGAGATCGTCCACTACGAGCCGCAGATCGCCACCGGCTCCAAGGCCGAACGGCGGCTGGTCCGCATCGTCGCCACGCTCTTCCTGATCGCGGGACTCTCCGCGACCGCCTTCCTGGTTGTCTTCATCTGGTGGCCGTGGCGGTACCGGCTCCTCGGCGAGATCGAGGAGTACTACACCCCGCTGCTGGGCACGACCATGGGCGTCTCCCTGCTGGGAATCGGGTTCGGCGTCCTCGTGTGGGGCAAGAAACTGCTGCCCAAGGAGGTGTCGATCCAGGACCGGCACGAGGGCGCCGTCTCCCCCGACGAGCAGAGGATCACCGGCCAGACGATGCTCTACATGGCCGACGAACTGGGCGTGAAGCGCCGTCCGCTGCTGGGTGTGTCGCTGCTCGCCGGACTCGTCCCCGTCGGCGCCATCGTGGCCGCACCCCTGATCGGCGGGCTCATCAGGGACCCCCACCAGGATCGCGAACTCTTCCAGACCGGCTTCGCCCCCGCCGACGACAACGGCGTCATCACCCGCGTCCATCTGGTCCGCGAGGACGGGCGGCCTGTCCGGCCCTCGGAGCTGCTGGCCGGCGGGCAGGTGACGGTTTTCCCTGGCATTCCCCACGGCATCAGCAACCAGTACGCCGACTCCGTCACCCTCCTCATCCACCTGCGCGCCGAGGACGCCCTCACCGCCCGGGAGAACAACCGGGAGGCCGGCAAGCAGGACTGGATGTGGGGCAACTACATCGCCTACTCCAAGATCTGCACCCACGCCGGCTGCCCCGCCAGCCTCTTCGAACAGCAGACCAACCGGCTGCTCTGCCCCTGCCACCAGTCCCAGTTCCTGATCACCGACAACGCCAAACCGATCTTCGGACCCGCGAACCGGCCCCTACCCCAACTACCCATCGAGGTCGACGACGAGGGCTTCTTCGTCGCGTCGTCCGACTATCAGGAGCCCATCGGCCCCGACTTCTGGGAACGCCCCTGACGGTGCCTGCCGGAGCTGATGGTTCCGCACGTCGACGCGTGGTGTCTCCTGCCAGGTGCGCCGGTGTCCGGCGGGGATGAACGTGGCCGTGGCACCGATCCGAGGATGCCCCCGTGCTCGACCCGCAGGAACCGGACCTTCTGCTCCGCGCTGTCGATGAGCAGCTCGTCGACCTTGCCCAGGCTATCGCCGTCGACGTCGGTGACGTGCCGGCCGCGGACGTCCTGCTCGGCGGCTCGGCGGGCGGGAGATCAGGAGCGGCTGAGGGCCGACCGCGACGGCGAGCGAGGGCGAGAGGGCGAGGAATCCGATCAGGACGGTGCGGGTCGCGGCAGCGACGTCCACGAGCAGCACCAGAGCGGTGGAGGCGAGCGCCGTCGGGAATCCGAGCGGGTCGCGCATTCGCTGCACGGCCGGTCGCTGCGGCGGCGGCGTCCGGACGGGCCGGAACGGTCACGGTGGTGTCACCGGCTGCACGGGGGTTTCGGGTTGCACGGCCGGGCGGTCACGCGCCGATCCGGCCGGTTCCTCGAGGTGCCGGCGCAGCGCCGCGATCTCGGCCCGCAGCGCGGCGACATCCTCAGCGGTGGCCGCCTGCTGCTGCTGGTCACGGCCGGCGACACGGTCGACGATCCAGGTGGCGAGTGAGCCCGTCACGAAACCGATCAGACCGATGCCGCCGATCATCAGACCGAGCGCCACTATCCGACCCTCGCCGGTCACCGGGTAGTAATCCCCGTAGCCGACGGTCGTGATGGTCACGGCCGCCCACCACAGGGCGTTTGGGTAGCTGGTGATGGTCGCGTCTGGGGCGCCGCGCTCCGCGTCGAGCGCCGCCAGGGCCGCGACCACCACCAGGAGCAGGGTGGTGGCGGCCACGTAAACACCGAGCCGGCCGCGGACCCAGACCTCGGTGCGCCGGCTGAGGTTGAGCACCACCGTGACCAGCCGCAGCGCGCGAAGTGGACGCAACATCGGCAGGGCCAGGACGGCCAGGTCGAACAGGTGGCCGCGCAGGAACCGGCGGCGGTCGGGGTGCAGGACGAACCGGACGCAGAAGTCGAGCCAGAACAGTGCCCAGACAGCCATGGTGGTGACGTGGCAGGCCTGGATCCAGGACTGGTTGAGGCCCGGCCACAGGATGGGCACGGCGTACGCCACCAGGAACAGCAACGACAGCGCGGTCAACGGCAGCGCGGTCAGGCGTTCCCAGCCGGCCGCACGGTCGGCCGGCAGGTACCCACGGCCGGTGGCCTGCATCGTGCCCCCCAAGAGGTGCGTGTAACCGTGCAATGATTGCCAGATGAAACTGTACGTGGGCGCGGAGGAGCCGTCGACGGCGGGTGACGCCGCGCTCGTCGACGCGCTGGCGGCGCTCAGTCGCGCCCTGGTCGGCGTCACGGCAGGCGCGCTCACTACCGTCGATGTCGACATCACCCTGTCGCAGTACCGGGCCCTCGTCGTCCTCGCCTCCCGAGGGCCGCTGCGCACCGTCGACCTCGCGGTCGCACTGCACGTCCACCCCTCCACCGTCACCCGGGCCTGCGATCGGCTCGTCCGCCGCGGCCTGGTTGCCCGACGACAGGGCGAGTCGGACCGCCGGGTGTCCTGGCTGGGCCTGACCGAATCGGGTAAGACCCTGGTCGGTGAGGTGATGCGCCAGCGCAGGGCTGAGCTTCGCCGCCTGGTCAGGGCCACCGGGGTGGCCGCGACCAGTGACCCGGTCGGGTTGCTCGAGGCGCTGGTGGCCGCCGCCGGTGAGCCCGACGAGCTGCGGTGGTGGCGGCACTGGGAACGCTGCACCTCGTATGCCGGTGAGGACCCCCGTCCATGACACGCCAAGCCCACGAACCGGCACGGTGACAAACCGTCAGGTCACGACTGACCACAGCATGGGCCGGTTGGGCTGCGGCGCCGAGTGTGACCGGATGCGTGCCGCCGAGGGCCCGCTCGGAATGGAACGTAAGTTGCCGCCACAACCAGCTGAGGCTGGCGGCGACACAGCATCCCTGACTAAAGTCAGGTATATGAACTCGGAGCTCATCGCCGCGGTGCGGCGGTTCAACCGGACGGTCACCCAGCGGGTGGGGGCGCTCGACGACGAGTACATGGCCCGCGGACGACCCCTCGCGCAGGCACGTCTGCTGTGGGAGATCGGCCCCGGCGGTGCCGAGGTCGCGGCACTACGAGCCCGGCTCGGGCTGGACTCGGGGTACCTCAGCCGGCTGCTGCGCACCCTCGAAGGCGACGGGCTCGTCACCGTCGGCCCAGCCGACCAGGCCGGCGGCGATGGGCGGGTGCGAGCCGCCGCGCTCACCGACGCCGGCCGGGCCGAGTGGGTTGAGCTGGACAAGCGCTCCGACGAACTCGCCTGGTCAATCCTCGGACCGCTCACCGAGCACCACCGCGAACGGCTCGTCGCGGCGATGGCCGAGGTCGAACGGCTGCTCATCGGGTCGATGGTGGTCATCGAGCCGTGCCCGCCCGGTGACCCGCGGGCTCGCGCCTGCGTGCGGGCCTACGCCCGGGACGTCGCGCGGCGGTTCGACGACGGGTTCGAGCCGGCACTGAGCAACGCGGTCAACGACGAGGACCTCGTCCCGCCCGCCGGTGTCTTCCTGCTCGCTACCCTCAACGCCGAGCCCGTCGGCTGCGGCGCGGTCAAGCTCCACCGCGACGCACCCGCCGAGATCAAGCGTGTCTGGGTGGCGGACGCCGTACGCGGGCTCGGGATCGGGCGGCGGATGCTGGGCGAGCTGGAACGGTACGCCGCCGAGCGCGGCTGGACCGCCGTGCGGCTGGACACCAACCGCAACCTCACCGAGGCGATCGCGATGTACCACTCGGCCGGCTACCGCGAGATCGAGCCGTACAACACCGAGCACTACGCCCACCACTGGTTCGAGAAGCCGCTCGCACCGTGACCGCGCCACGCCCGCCGGCGGCCGGTCGTACGGCCACCACCGTCGGCCGTCTCCGGTGCCGTCGCACCGCTCACATCCAGTCGACCGGGTACCGCCCCACCGGAGCCGTCGACAGAAACCGGTCGATGTCCTCGACCTGAAGCGCCGGTGGCAGCGAGTGGTGGTCGGGCAGCGAGCGGTAAGCGGGCTGGTAGCGCAGGCTGCTTCCGACGTCCGCGGGATAGGCGGCCTCGTCGACCCCGATCAGGCCGCCCCAGCGTTCGGCCCGTGAGCTGGCAAGTTCCCGCCACTGGTTGGTGGGCACGACACCAGGCGACCACAGGCCCTGCGAGAACAGATTGACGTGGATCTCGTCGTACGGCTCGGTTCCGTCGAGGTACCGCCGCAGACTGTCGTAGGACGCCCGCATGTTGAATCGCAGCCAGAAGGGCACCACTGCCCGCCGGAGTACCCAGAGCGGGTCCCACTGCACGTACGACTCGGCGAGCAGTCGGTTGGCGGGCAGCCCGCGCTCGTGGTACCACCACCGGTACAGGTCCGCGACGAGCGGGCTGAGTTGTTGTGGCTCGACGGTGACCATCCTTCGCAGCCGGTAACCACGCCGCGCGGCGAGGCGCTGCACGTCGGAGCGGAGGGCGGGATCGAAACCCCACTCGGCCTCCGGCCGGCGGGTGTCCGGTTGCGGCGGCTCCCACCGGCGGTACGGCGAGCCTTCCCGGGCGAGATAGTCGGTGATCCGATCGCCGCTGTCGTGGTACTCGTCCTCCGACACCCCACCGAGGCATCCGAACTGGAAGTATGCCCGGTCGGCGAGGGTGCGCACCCGCCAGTCGCGAGTGGATTCCAGCAGGATGAGGGTGCCACCCGGCTCGAGCCGCTCCTCGATGAAGCGCTCGTAGGTCCGGCCCAGTCGCAGGCGCTTGAGCCGCAGGTACGCCATGGCTTCGAGCATCGGCCGGTCCTGGGCCGGGTCGTGCATGTGGTAGACGGCGAGATCCGGATTACGTCGCGCCACCTGCGTGGCCAGCGGCGCGACGGCGCGCATGGCGCCGACCGGGTCGTCGGGATGGGTGAGCCGGTCGCGGATCGCGACGAGCGTTGTCTGCGGCAGGTACGGCGCGCGCAGAGCAGCCGCCAGGTGTACGGCGGCTCCACTGGCCGAGCCGATCAACAGCGCCGGGTACTGCCCGGCCGGGTACTGCTGCGTCGCCCAGTAGGAGATGTCATCGGCGTCGACCTGGCTGACCGCGTGCAGCGGTATGCCCTGCAGCGCGCCGGTCCATCGGAACATCCGCCGCCGCAGCGAACCGGGCAACGCGGACAGTGCGTCGGCCAGTCGGACCGACCCGGGCCCGATCGACATGGCCCGGTGGTCCCTGCCCCTGAGGAACCGGCCGAGCGCCCGGACCATGTTGACGGACGAGTCGAAATCGGTCAGCTGCCGTGCGGTCTGCGCACGTCTGCGATCCCACCGCATCCCTACATCCCTCCCCTGGGCGCGCACCGCCGCGACGGCGTGTCGCCAGGCCCCAGCTTCGACACGTCACCGCGCAGCGCCACCCCGACGGATCCGCCCCATCCGCC
>NZ_POUB01000235.1 GCF_003236335.1 Micromonospora deserti | reverse complement strand
CCGTGCTGTTCCAGGAGTGGGCGGGTCTGCTGAACGGCGATGGTGATCGTCTTTCGGTCCACGTTGAACAGCTCAGCCAGGACCGCTTGTGTGCAGAGTCTGCGCAGGTAGAGCACGGTGGCCAGGAGCTGCCCGTACTGGTCGACCGCCCGGTACACGTAACGCCATACCCGTTGACCTTGACGTACGTCTCGTCAACGAACCACCTATTGCCCGGGGAGCGCCGGCAGAAAGTGGCCGACGATCAGGCTTCGATGGGAGTCAGCGGTTGGGGTGTCCGGCTGCCGGGCCTGTCAGGCGTTCGGGCCGGGTTAGCTCCCAGATCTCGGCCCGGCCACTCGGCGTAGTTTCGCTACCTTCCAGCCGCAACTGCGTGATGTCGGTGACCCGCAGATCTGACCATGTCGCCGCCAGCCCGCCGCGGAACACCTCGACGATGCCCGCGTCCCAGAAGAGCCGCAGTGGCCCGTTGAGTCCGGCGAAGGCTGCCAAGTCGACGGTCATCTCGGCCGCATCCCGGGCGTGCAGGATGACGCGATGTACTCCGTCGGCTGCGGCGGTGTCGAGCACCAGCTCACCGGCGGTCCTCCCGTCGACCAGGTGTGCCACGCCGGGTGTCGGTAGTGGGGTGGTGGCCAGCCGTAGTCGGGTCAGTTCGGCCGCTGGCTCGATGTATAGGCGTCCCTGCCGGACGGAGAGTTCGCGCGGCAGTGTCATGGCACCCACGGCCGGGCCGCTGAGGCCGGCGGGGTCTTGATGGGTGCGGATCCAGCCGAACTGGATTCGTCGGCCGTCCGGCGTCCAGTAGGACTGCGGCGCGTAGAAGCGGTCGGTCAGATCGGCGGGGCCGGCCTCGTGCACCTCGAAACCGGCGCTGGTTGTGGTCCCGGTCATCCACCAGACCGCGGGCCCCTGCTCGCCGTTCTCGGGGATGACCGAGACGAGGAGGGTGCCCGTGCCCTCGACGGTGAAGTAGTCCGGGCATTCCCACACCGCGCCCGGCACCGTGGATGTGGCCCGGTCCACGAAGACGCCGTCGTAGTCCCACGCCCGCAGGTCGGCTGAGGACAGCGCGAAGATCGAGGCGCCGTGCTCGCGGCGGGCACCGGCGACAAGCTGCCGCCAGCGGCCGTCCTCGCGCCACACGCTGTGGTCGCGGAACACGGTGATGTCGGCAGCGGGTGGTGCGGGCAGCAGCGGGTTGGCCGGGTCCTTAACGAAGCCGGAGAGTGCGTCGTCGGCGGCCCGCGCGAGGCAGGGCAGTTGGGCATCGCCGGACACGCCGGTGTAGACGATGGAGACGCCGCCGTCGTGTTCGACCGCGCAGCCCGAAAAACAGGCCGTCGCGTCGTACGGCGCGGTCTGGACCGGGCCGGGAAACAGCGCCACCTCGTGCTCGGTCCAGGTGAGCAGGTCCGGGGAGCTCGCATGACCCCAGTGTTGGTTGGTGAACTCGGTGCCGTCGGGGTTGTACTGGTAGAAGAGGTGGTGCCGTCCGTTGAAGTGGATCAGCCCGTTGGGGTCGTTCATCCAGCCCTTCGCCGGGGCGTAGTGCAGCCATGCGGGCATGTCGGAGGTCCTTCTCGTTTCGTCTGGAACACGGCGGAGAACGCTGCGGCCGTGGAAGCCGCAGCACGGCGGTGCTGAACGGGGTTGCTTCGGCTGCGCCGTTGTGGTGCGGGGGGCGGTTGGGCGTTGGCTGTCTCGACGTCGGGCCGTCGCATTTCAGCCCTTGACGGCGCCGGTGGTCATGCCGCGGATGAAGTACCGCTGCAGGGACAGGAAGACCAGGACGGGGACGACGATGGTGACGAAGCCGGCGGCTGGGATGAGCTCTCGGCCTTGTCCGGTTTGTCCTTGCAGGCCTTGGAGGGCGACGGTGAGCACGGTGTTCTCGCCGCGGCCGAGGAAGATCAGGGCGATGAGCAGGTCGTTCCAGACCCAGAGGAATTGGAAGATGGCGAAGGAGGCGATGGCGGGGACGGACATGGGCACGATGAGGCGCCAGAAGGTGGTGAAGTGGCTGGCGCCGTCGATCTTGGCGGATTCGATGACTGCGCCGGGCAGGCTGGACATGTAGTTGCGCAGGATGTAGACGGCTAGCGGCATGCCGAACCCGATGTGGGTGAGCCAGACGGCGAGGAAGGTCTGGTTGATGCCCATCTGGCCGTAGAGCTTGAGCAGCGGGACGAGGGCGACCTGGTTGGGGACGACGAGCAGGCCGACGATGACGACGAAGATGACGTTGCGTCCGCGCCAGGTCATGAAGGTGAAGGCGTAGGCGGCGAAGGCGGCGATGAGGATGGGGATGATGGTGGCGGGGACGGTGACCACGAAGCTGTTGAGGAACGCCTGGCCCATGTTGGTGCCGGTGGTGTCCGCGCTGCTGAGGACGCGGTCGTAGTTGTCGAGGGTCCACTGGGTCGCGCCGAGTGGGTTGCCGAGGATGCTCCACCAGCCGGAGCTGAATTGGTTGTCCCTGGGGCGGAAGGAGTTGATGAGTAGCCCGACGACCGGGATCATCCAGACGACGCAGACGACTGCCAGCACGATGCGTAGTGGCCAGGTCGCGCTGCCGGTGCCGGTGCTGGGTCGCGCGTTGGCGGGCTTGGCGCGCAGTGACCGCCGGGACGGTGGTGTTTCGTTGCCGAGCCCGGGCGCGGGGTCGATCTTGATGGTCATCTGCCTGCCTCCTCGGCTTTGAACTGCCGCACCTGGTAGATGAGGACCGGGGTGATGGCCAGCATCAGCAGGACGACGATGGTCGCGGCGTAGCCCGCGTTGCCGTTGGTGAAGAGTTCGTTGTAGAACCGCCGGCCGATGACGTCGGTGTTGAAGGCGCCGTTGGTCGTGATGTAGACGATGTCGAAGACCTTCATGACACCGATGAGCACGGTGATGAAAACGGTGATGATCGTGCCTTTGATCTGCGGAACGATGACCCTGAAAAAGATCCGCCTTTCATTGGCGCCGTCGATCCGGGCCGCCTCGATGGTGTCCTCGGGCGTGCCCTTGATGGCAGCGGACAGCAGCACCATGGCGTAGCCCACCTGCGTCCAGATGAGGATGACCATGAGGAGCAGGCTGTTGAGGTGCATCGTGTCGATCGAGTACCAGAAGAACGGACCGGAGTGGAAGAGGCCCACGATGGCGTTGAGCAACCCGGTCTGGGACTCACCCTCGGGCTGGTACTCATAGACGGAGCGCCAGATCGTCGCTGCGCCGACCATGCTGATCGCCATGGGGAGGAAGATGACGGTCTTGGCGGCCTTCTCGCCCCTGGACCGGAGCCGGTCGGCGAGCACGGCGACGCCGAGCCCCAGGGCGACGGTGGCTGCGGGGACGATGAGGATCCACAGCAGGTTGTTGATTAGGACGCCGAGGAAGTCGGGGCTGGTGAGTAGATCCTTGTAGTTCGCCAGGCCGACGTATGCGGTGGATGAGGCATTCGCGAAGCTGAGCTGGACAGTGACGACGGCCGGGTAGATGAGGTAGACGCCGATGGCGAGGATCGCCGGGCCGGCGAATGCCCAGGGCTTGACGCGGTCCTCCCAGCGACGGCCGAGGGACTCGGCGAGTTTGTTGAGGATCCAGAACAGGAGAATCGCGCCGCCGATGCCCCCGAGGATCGCGAGTACCGCGTTGGCGAGTTTGATGACCATGGGGCGGTCCTTCCGTGCGAGCGGTGACGACGACGCCACCAGGTCTCGTGGGTGGTGGCCGCCGGGCCGCGATGGCCCGGCGGCCACCGGCTGTCAGCTGCCCGCCTTCGGCCAACTGGCGTCGATCTTCTTCAGCGCCTCGTCGAGGCCCTCCTTGCCGGAGATCCACGCGACCGGCTCGGTCCAGAACGTGCCGGCCCCGACCTTGGCGGGCATGAGGTCGGACCCGTCGAATCGGGCGGCGGTGGACTTGTAGAGGACGTCCCGGGCGATCGTCCGGAGCATGTCGTTGGGGTAGAGCGAGACGTCGAACGACTTGTGCGGCGAGAAGTAGCCGGCCTTGCCTACCTCGAGGCCGTTGTCCTTGCTGGCGATGAAGTTGCGCAGCTTGAGCGTGTTGGCGTCGTTGTTGAACGCCGCGGCGAGGTCACCGCCGGTCAGGACGGGGTTGTTGCCGGCTTCCTTCGCGGGGAAGGCGGCGACGCCGACCTCGGTATCGAGCTTGGCCAGGACGGCGTCCGGGAAGCCGCCCTTACCAGCGACGAACGTGGCCTGCTTGAACAGGTAGCAGCCGGGTGGCTGCTTGAACAGGGCGTTGCCACCGGTCTGGAAGTTCGTCGCGATGATGGCCTTGGTGCCGCCGAGGACGTTGCCGTCGGTCAGGGCGATCTTCTGGAGGTACTCGAAGGCGGGCTTGATCTCGGGGCTGTCGAACTTCAGCTCACCCTTGACCCACTTGTCGTAGTTGTCCGGGCCGGCCAGTCGCAGAACGAGGTCCTCGACCCAGTCGGTGAGCGGCCAGCCGGTCGCCTGGCCGGACTCGGCGGCGATGCACCAGGGGGTCTTTCCCTGCGATCGGATCTTGTCGGTGAGGGCGGTCAGCTCGTCGAGCGTCGTCGGCGCGGTGTAGCCGGCGGCGGCGAACGCCGGCTTGTCGTACCACAGCAGGCTCTTGACGCTGACGGCCGCGGGCAGGCCGTAGACCTTCCCGTCCGGGCAGGTGCCCGCCCCGACGAACCCGGGAACGAGGGTCTGGGTGTCGGTCTGGACGGTCGCGTCGTCGTACGCCAGGACGGCCTTCTGCTTCGCCAGGTCGCACATCACGCCCGGCTGGGGGAACAGGCCCACGTCGGGCGCGCTGCCACCGGCGACGCGGGCGCGGATCTCGGTGTCCCAGGAGCCGGCCTTGGTGAACTTGATCTTGAATCCGTTGGCCTGGGCGAAGGTGTTGAGGTCCTTCTGGAAGGCCGCCTCCTGGGCGTCGCCGAACCCGTACATGACCTCGACGGTCGACTTGCCGGGGCCGGACGCTGTCCCGGAGGAGTCGGCGTCGTTGGAGGAGCTGAGGCATCCCGATGTCAGTAGTGCCACGGTGCCCGCGGCGATCGTCGCCTTGGCTGCGTTCAAGCCACGCATGAGCGTTCCTTTCTTCGGATGGATGGAAGTCGTGTTCGTCAGGTGGGAGTGGTGCACGGCTGTTTGCGCGCGGTGAGGTGGGCTGGTGGTGGGGGTGAGTTCCGAGGTGGGGTCGTCGCGTTGGGTTGCGACGTCACGGTGACGTGGTCGGGTTCGCCGATCCGGGCGTCACTGTGGTGAGATGCGGAATCCTGCGCTCAGCTGGTGTTCCCGGCGGGAGTTGGGGCCGACGCGGAGGCTGAACTGCCCGGGTTCGACCAGCCGGCGGTTGTCGGCGGTGACCAGGGAGCATTGCGAGGCGGGGATGCTGATGGTGACGTCGAGGGTTTCGCCGGCAGGGATGTCGACCTGGGTGAAAGCCTTCAGCTCCTGCTCGGCCCAGGTGACGCTGGTGGTCAGATCGCTGACGTACGCCTGAATCGTCTCCAGAGCGGGACGGGTCCCGCTGTTGGTGATGCGCAGCGTGGCGCTGACGGTGCCGTCGGCGGGTACGTCCTGGTCGTGCATGACAAGAGTGGAGTAGGTGACGGTGGTGTAGCTGAGGCCCTCACCGAACGCGAACAAGGGTTCCTGGGTGAGATCCGCGTAACGGTCTCCGTGCTGGCCTCGCACCTGGTTGTAGAAGACGGGTTGCTGTCCGACGTGGCGCGCGAAGGAGACCGGCAGCCGGCCGCTGGGCTCGATGAGTCCGAGGAGGAGTTCGGCGATGGCGCGGCCACCGCGCATGCCCGGGTTGAACGCCTCGATGATTGCTGCCGCGTTCAGCGCCGAGTCGGGCAGGGTACTCGGCTTGGACTGGACCAGCACAACGATCATCGGTGTGCCGGTCGCGGCCACCGCGTCCAGCAAAGCGGTCTGGCCGCCTTGCAGATCGAGCGTGGCAGTGGAGCGCCCCTCGCCCGTCAGGGCAATGGTGTCTCCCACCACCACGACGGCGTAGTCGGCGACCTCCGCGGCGGCGACGGCCTCCCGAAGTTGTGCCTCGTCGACCGGGGCGGGGGCGAAGACCGGCGGCGTTGGTTCACCGTGGGCCCCGATGGACCACTCGGTGTCGGAGCTGCCGATGTCAGCCCCTTGGGCGTACGTAACCGTCCAGTCGGCAGGCGCGACCAAGCGAAGGCCGTCGAGTACCGTCTCCACCAGCTCACGGGGATGTCCGTCGGGCATCCAGGCAACCTGGCCGGAGGCACCCGCCCAGTCGCCGAGCATCGCCTCGGGGCTGTCAGCGTTGGGGCCGACGACCGCGATCGTCCGCGGCCTGCCCGAGTCTGCGGCGCGGCCTGTTCCGTCCGAGGACAGGCCGCCGTCCAGCGGCAGGATCCCGTCGTTACGCAACAGCACCAGGCAACGACGAGCGGTTTCCAGGTTGAGGTCGGCGTGGTGGCGGCAGCCAATCACCTGCCGCTGCCGCTCCGGGTCGGGTGCACGAGGGTCTTCGAAGAGCCCGAGCATGACCTTCAGGCGCAGCACCCGCCGCACCGCGTCATCGATCTGCTTCTCGCCGATCAGACCACGGGCGACCGCCGCCTGCGCGGCCTCGAAGAACGCCGGCGTGGCCATGATCAGATCGTTGCCGGAGTTGACGGCAACCGCCGCCGCCTCGACCTGGTCGGCGCAGATGCGCTGGTCCCAGACCATCCGGCCGACGTTGTCCCAGTCAGTCACCAACGTGCCCGCAAAGCCCCACTCACGCTTGAGGACGTCGTTGAGCAGCCACCGGTTCGCGGTGATGGGCACCCCATCGATCGACTGGTAGCCGAGCATGAAGGTATGGCAGCCGGCACGGACCGCCCGCTCGAACGGGGGCAAGGACCACGAACGCAGCTTCCGCGGGCTCAGATCGGCTTCGCTCGCGTCGCGCCCGCCCACAGTCTCGGAGTAACCCGCGAAATGCTTGGCACATGCCAGCACGGCCGTCGGGTCACTGAGGCCATCGCCCTGATAGCCGCGCACCATCGCTGCCCCGAGTTCACCGATCAGGAACGGATCCTCGCCGAACGTCTCGTTGACCCGGCCCCAGCGCAGATCCCGCGTGATACACAGCACCGGCGAGAACGTCCAATGAACCCCGGTGGCCGCCATCTCGGTCGCCGCCGCCCGGGCGACCCGCCGAAGCAAGGACGGATCCCAGCTGCAGGCCATGGCCAGTTGCGTCGGGAAAATCGTCGCCCCGGGCCAGAACGAGTGACCGTGGATACCGTCCTCGGCCACCAGCGGTGGAATGCCCAGCCGCGTCCGATCAGCCAGTTCCCTAACCTCCGGCATCCGCGCCGGAGACACATGCAGAACCGACCCGGCCAGCTTGGCCGAAACAATGTCCGCCACGTCCTCGTGCTGTGCGTCCAGCATCAGCAACTGCCCCACCTTCTCCGGCAGGCTCATCCGCGACAACAAGTCCTCGACCCTCGCCTCAACAGAGGCTTCCGGATCCAGATACACGACAGAGCCGACCGAGGGTCCCACGGAGTTCTCCAGAAGATGAGTCGTCACAAGCCGACGAGCTCATCGCCGACAGAGGAATGCAGAAAAGTGCGAATGCGCCAGCACCTTGCGCATCACGGTGAAACCGCGACAGTTGAGGACGGGGACGAAGCGGGTCAGTTCGGGAAAAGCCGGTCCGTCAGGGTGAGTGGGGCTGCTGCGTCGAGCCGCGGATCACGAGGCTGGTCGGAATGATCCGGGACGCCGCCGCCTCCGGTGACCTGCGTACGTGCTCCAGCAGCAACAGTGCCGCCGCCTCACCCATCTCCCGCATCGGCTGCCGGATCGTGGTCAGCGCCGGGTAGGTGTAGGACGCCAGCTCAACATCATCGAAACCCACCACGGCGACATCCCGCGGGATCTCACGGCCGGCCGCGTGCAACGCGGCGAGCACACCGGCAGCCGAGGGGTCATTGTGCGCGAAGACCGAGTCGAACTCCACGCCGTCCGCCAGAGCCCGCTCGACCGAGCACCGGCTACTTTCGAACTGGAAATCACCCCAGACGATGCAGCGCGGGTCGATCTCGATCCCCGCCGCCGCGTAAGCATCAACGAAACCGCCCAGCCGGTCCCGAGTACACCCGTACGCCTCGGGACCCGTGATCACCAGCGGACGACGGCGCCCGCTCTCCAACAGGTGACGCGCTGCCTGCGCACCCCCCTCACGATTCGTGGTCGCCACAAAGGGAAACCCCGGCCGGCGGAAGCGGTCGTCGATCAGCACGATCGGCAGGCTCGCCTCGTGCAACGCGGTGATGTACTCCAAGGCGCCCTCGGGCTCAATCACCAGCAGCCCGTCGAACGACTTGGCAGCCACCTTCAGACCCAGACTGCGCAAGGACTCCTCACCGCGGCTGACGCTCAGCATCCGCAATCCGAAGCCCTCGGCCTCCAGCGTGTCGACGACACTCTGCACGATGCCCGAGTACACCCACGCCAGATCGGGAACCAGCATGCCGACCGTCCGCGTGCTACCACGGGCGAACGCGAGCGCCCGCGCACTCGGCACGTAGTCAAGCTCCGCGATCGCCTGCTGGACCTTCAAGACGGTGTTCTTGTTGATCTCGCCTTTGCCGTTCAGCACCCGCGAGACCGTCGTCTTGCTGACCCCCGCATGCGCGGCCACGTCACCGATGGTGACCCCCATCCTTGCCTCCCTCTCACCCGCAACAGCCAGTCCTCGTCGGAACTAGTACCGGGACTGGTTCCGGAACTAGTTTCGGAACCAGTCCCGGAAGTAAAACACTCGTTAACTTTGCTGGTCAAGAAGCAGTAGGCGGCGCGTCAGCGGGACATGCTGGACGTCGTTGATCCACATCCGGGACATGGACCACTCGCCTGCGCCCCCGCCACGTTGATCAGAGTCGCCTCACGTACACGCTGCTGGCCGGGCAACCGGCTAGCGTGCCCGGTATGACCTCCAAGGCGACGTCCCAGTCTGGGTTGGCCATTCCGGTAGCAGAGTTCGATTTGGCGTTACCGCGTAAGCGCATACGTACCGGCCAGGGTTGCAGCAGTGGGGCATCATGCCCTGCGTGGAACCGTACCCTGAGGACAGCGACCGAAGGCAAGGGCTCGCAAAGGTCGCCGAGATGGGCATCTCGTTCGTGCCCGTCGCCGGCAGTGCCCTCCAGGTCGCATTCAACGAACTAAGGGACGTCTCGTAACTCGGTCGGGCGTCCATGGTGGATCATGTCAGGGTGCAGGTGATCTCGGCGGCTCGCCCGGAGTGGATCTTCCCGTTCACCGGGCTGCAGCCCGCCCAGTTCCGCAGGC
>NZ_POUB01000234.1 GCF_003236335.1 Micromonospora deserti | reverse complement strand
ATCATGAGGTTAGCGGCGAAGATGATCTCTGGAACCGCCGCTAACCTCATGATCAACGGGAGTGTCGGGAGGGTGGGGTGGGGGTTAGGAGAGCCAGGTGTTGAGATGTTCGGCGACGAAGGCGTCGTCGCGCAGGTGCGGGTAGGCGGCGTGGACGCGGTCGAGTTCGGCGAGCTGGCCGGAAGAGAGTTCCTCGGCGGGGTCGAGGCACCAGCGGCCGGCGAGCAGGCCCTGGCGGCGCAGCACCTCGTGGATGCCGGGGATGCAGCCGTGGTAACCGTTCGCGGCGTCGAAGATGGCGGCGTTGGCGTCGGTGAGGTGCCCGTCGAGGGTGAGCAGCCGGCGCAGCGCGGCGTCGTCCCCGGCCCGGGCCCGGCGGGCCTCGTCGAGCAGGTCCACCGCGGTACGCGCCCAGACCGCCCACTGGCCGAGCAGCCCGCCGACGAACTCCACCTCGACCGGCCGACCGTCCACGATGACCCGGTGCGGGGCGACCAGGTCGGCGAGGATGTGGTCGTCGTTGCCGGTGTAGAGGGCCAGGTCGCCGTTGCGCCCGGCGGCGCAGACGCCGTGCAGCACGTCCAGTGTGCGGTAGCGGTCGAAGGGCGCCACCTTGATCCCGACCACGGACTCCAGGGCGGCGAGCCGGGCCCAGAAGCCCCGGGACAGCTCCCGCCCGCCGACGGCCGGCTGCAGGTAGAAGCCGATCACCGGCAGCACCTCGCCGACCGCGCGGGCCCGCTCGACCAGGGCGTCCTCGTCCAGCGGCGGGTACGGCGACAGCAGCACGAGGTGGTAGCCGAGCGAGGCGGCCAGCTCGGCCTCGGCGACCGCCTGGGCGGTGTCGCCGCAGGCCCCGGCGACGAGGACGGCGTCCGAGCCGGCGGCGGTCTCGGCGGCCAGCTCCAGCACCGGGGCGAGCAGCCCGACCTTCGGGTCGTGGATGGCGAACTGGGTGGTGTGCACGCCGACGGCGATGCCGCCCGCCCCCGAGGCGAGGTAGTAGCGGGTCAGTGCCCGCTGCCGGCGCTCGTCGAGCTTGCGCTCGGCGTCCAGTGCGAGGGGGTGGGCGGGGATGACGCAGCCCCGCTGGAACCGGGCCAGGGCCGTGGTCTGTCGGGTGCTGGATGCGGTCAACACGGTCTCTCCTAGAAGTTGCCGTCGCGGCGCTGGAATCCGGTCGGCTTGCCAAGCAGGGGGCGGCCGTCGGCGACCCAGTCCGCCGTCAGGTCGATCAGCTCGGCGACCGGCACGTCGGGGTAGCCGAAGAGCCGGTGGCAGAGCTGGGCGTTGGACAGCAGCGCGGTCGGGGCCTCGGTGCCGGTGAAGACCGGCTCGCGGCCGAGTCGGGCGGCGAGCGCGGTGGCGACCTGGCGCACGGAGACCAGCTCCGGCCCGGTCAGGTTCACCACGAACGGCGGTGTCCGGGTGTGGTGCAGGGCGCGCAGGGTGACCTCGTTGGCGTAGCCCTGCCAGACGATGTTGGCGTGCCCCATGGTCAGGTCGACCGGCTGGCCGGCCAGGACGGCGGAGGCGAGGTCGACCAGGACGCCGTAGCGCATCTCCACCGCGTAGTTGAGCCGGATCAGCGCCATCGGGGTGTCGTCGCGCACGGAGAAGTGGGTGAGCACGCGCTCGCGGCCCAGGCACGACATGGCGTACTCCCCGACCGGCTGGACCGGGGTCTGCTCGACGCAGCCGCCCGAGGTGACCGGGACCAGGGGGTAGACGTTGCCGGTGCTCAGCGCGACGATGCGCGAGCCGGCGAAGCGTTGTGCGACCCGGCCGGGCAGGTAGGCGTTGGTGGCCCAGGTGGCGTGCTCCCGACCGGAGGTGCCGAACTTCGCGCCGACCAGGAAGACGACGTTGGCCGCGTCGGGCAGCGCGGCGAGGGCGGCGTCGTCGGTGACGTCCGCTTCGACGACCACCGCGCCCTCCTCGCGCAGGGCGTCGGCGAGCCCAGGCTCGGAGAAGCGGGACACCGCGACGACCCGGGCGCCGGTGCCCGCCTCGGCGACGCCGCGCAGCGCCAGCCGGACCAGGCTCGGGCCGAGCTTGCCGCCTGCGCCGAGGACCAGGAGGTCGCCGTCGAGCTTGCGCAGGTCGTCCACCAGGACGTCCCGCGGGCGGGAGAGCCGCTCCTCCAGTTCCGCCACCGTACGCATGCCACCACACCCCTCTCGGATTAACGGTCATGACCGTAACTTCCGTCCGGAGGGGCGTCAAGGTGTGCCGTGCGCCACGACGGCGCAAAGAGGCACGGGGAGGGCTGCGGGGTCAGGTCAGGGCGCGGGCGGCGGTGAGGACGCCGAGCACGGCGCGGGTCTGCGCCCACGGCACCGGGCTCGGGGCGCCACGCACCATGCCGAGGAACGCGTCGACCGTGGCGCGGTAGCCGAGCTCGTCGGCCCCACCACTCAGCACGACCCGGCGCTCCCCCGCTGCGGTGTGCACGGTGACCTCGTACGCCTCGCCCGCGCTGACGCCGAGCACCTCGACCGAGCCGGGTACCCCGTCGTCCCACCTGACGGCGAGCAGCCCAGTGTCCTCGGAGCGCAGGCCGTGGTGCTGGCGCACGGTGGCCGTGGCGCCGACCAGGCGTACCGCCGGCCCGAGCAGCGCCACCAGCAGCTCCACGCCGTGCAGGCCCATCATGACCAGCGTTCCGCCGCCGACTGCCGGGTCGTCCTGCCACGGGTTGTAGCCGGTGGCCCAGAGGCCCACGTCGTGGCGCACCGTGGCGCGTACGGCCAGCACCTCCTCGCGCGGCACGTCGAAGGCGACGAAGTCGGGGGCGAAGCGCAGCACCGAGGAGGTCAGCACCAGCTCCGGTGCCTTCGCCACCACCCGCTCCAGCCGGTCGAGCTGCCCGGCGGTGGCCGCGGCCGGCTTGTTGACGAAGCACGGCAGCTTCCGGTCGAGCACCTGGGCGAGGGCGTCCGGCACCTGCGCGGTGGGGACGGTGAGCACCACCCCGTCCGGGCCGGTGGCGAGCAGCGCCGCCAGGTCCGGCACGACGACGGCGTCCGGCTGCTCCGCCCGGAATCGCGCCAGGCGCTGCGGGTCGGGCTCCCAGACCACCAGCTCGGCGTCCGCACCGAGGGTCCGGGCGTCGGTGTAGGGGTGGCTGGTGGCCAGTCCGGCGATGGCGATCCGCATGACCGCAGAGGCTACTTCTCCGGCCTCCCGTCGGGCCAGGCCAGGTCAGCGGCGGTCAGCCGGTGGTGGGCAGCTGCTCCGGGCGGACCTCGTGGCGCAGCGGATCGCCGCGCACGAACCGGTCGATCTCGGCGAGCACGATGCCGGCGGCCCGCCGGCGCGACTGCACCGTCCCGGCCGACTCGTGCGGGGTCAGCAGCACGTTCGGCAGCGCCCGCAGCGGGTGGTCGACGGGCAGCGGTTCGGCGTGGAAGACGTCCAGCGCGGCGTCGATCCGCCCGGCCCGCAGCGCGGCCAGCAACGCGGCCTCGTCCACCAGGGCGGCGCGGGCGGTGTTGACCAGCAGGGCGCCGTCGGCCAGCAGGCCCAGCTCGCGGGCCCCGATCATCCCGACGGTCCCCGGCAGCACCGGTGCGTGCAGGGAGACCACCAGGGACCTGGACAGCAGCTCGTCCAGCGCCACCCGCTCGACGCCGAGGGCCGCCGCCCCGGCGTCGTCCAGGTACGGGTCGGTGACGAGCACCCGCGCACCGAGCGCCCGGACCAACCCGAGGTACGCCCGGCCGGTCCGGGACGCGCCGACCACGCCGACGGTGGCGCCGCGCAGCTCCCGACGGGGCGGCGCGGCCTTGGCGCGCGCCCAGTCGACGCCGGTGCGCAACGCGTGGTCGAAGCGGTGCAGCCCGTGCAGCAGGGCGAGAGTGAGCGCGAGGGCCTGCTCCCCCACCGCGTACGCCATGGCCTCGCCGGCCTGGGTGACGCGGACGCCGCGGGCGAAGCTCTCCGGCGTGACGAACGGTTTCACGCTGGCCCCGGTGTGCGCGAGCAGCCGCAGCCGGGGCGCGCCCGCGAGGAGCCCGCCGGTCAGCGGTGCGGTACCCCAGCCGGTGACCACGACGTCGGCGTCGGCGAGCAGCCGGGCCAGTGTGGCCTCGTCGCCGACATCGTGGCCCGGCGGCGGGAGCCGCACCTCCGCCAGCCGGCGCAGCGCCGCCCAGTCGGCCGGGTCGAAGAACAGCTCGCGTACCGGCGGCGTGAGGGCCACCGCGACGACCGGCCCACTCACCCCTTGATGCCCGTCGTGGAGACGCCCTCCTGGAAGTGGCGCTGCCCGATCAGGTACGCCATGAAAATCGGCACGAACGCCACCACCGAGCCGGCGAGGAGCATGTTCAGCGCGACGTTCTCCTGTTGCAGGGAGGCGATTCCGGTGGTGAGGGTACGCATGTCGAGGCTCTGCCCGACGATGAGCGGCCAGAGGAAGTCGTTCCAGTGCCAGAGGAAGACGAACACCCCGAGGGTGGCGAGGATGGGCTTGATCAGCGGCAGCACGATCGAGACGTAGACCCGCCACTCGGAGCAGCCGTCGAGGCGGGCGGCCTCGAACAGGGAGTCGGGCAGCGAGGCGATGAACTGCCGCATCAGGAACACCGCCTGGGCGTTGGCCAGGGTCGGCACGATCATGCCCCAGTAGGTGTCCACGCCGCCCAGCTCGGAGATGATGATGAACGTCGGGATCATCGTGACGTGGTAGGGCACCATCAGCATGGCCAGGAACGACCAGAACATCGCCTCCTTGCCCGGGAACCGCTTCTTGGCGAAGGCGTAGCCGGCCATCGAGGCGAACAGCAGCACGCCGACCACCGACACCACCGAGTAGACGACGGTGTTCCACATCCAGCGCAGCACGCTCTTGGCGCCGATCACCTGGTCGTACGCCTCGGTGGAAAACGGCCACGGCAGCAGGCTGTCCGGGAAGGTGACCGGGCCGGTCGGTTTGAACGACAGCACCACCATCGCGTAGAAGGGGAAGAGGGTGAGCACGGCGCCGACCAGCAGCAGTGCTGTGCGCGTGATCATCCAGCCCCGGCTGCCGCGCCCGACGCGGTAGGAGCGCCGGTTGCGCCGGGGCGGCTCGGTGACCGGGGCGACGGCGGGGGGCGCGATGGTGTCGGTCATTCTTCCCTCCCGAGGGTCAGCCGCTGGATCAGCGCCACGACGATGGTCATCACGAACAGGGCGACCCCGATGGCGCTGGCGTAGCCCAGGTCGAAGTACTTGAAGCCCTGGTCGTACAGGAGGTAGACCAGGCTGTAGCTGGCGCGTACCGGACCGCCGCCGGTCATCACGTAGATCATGTCGAAGACCTGGACCGCGACGGTGGTCTCGATGACGGCCACGAAGAACAGCGCAGGACGCAGCTGCGGCAGGGTGACATACCGGAACCGCTGCCAGGCCGACGCACCATCGGTCAGCGCGGCCTCCTCCAGCTCGGCGGGTACGTCCTGCAACCGGGCGAGCAGGATCAGCATGCCGTAGCCGAAGCGGGACCAGACCGAGACCAGCACCAGCGCCGGGATCACCAGCACGCTGTCGGCGAGCCAGGACTGCGCCGGCAGGCCGAGCGCGCCCATCGCCCGTGACCAGGGGCCGCCGTCGGAGAAGACCCAGATGAAGATGACGCCGGCGAGCACCAGGCTGGTCACCACCGGCAGGAAGAAGACGGACCGGAACAGCTTCGCGCCGCGGAAGGCCCGCCGGGTCAGTAGGGCCATGCCGAGGGATGCCAGCATCGACAGCGGTACGGACAGCACGGTGAAGACGACCGTCACGCGCAGCGCCGACCAGAAGGTCGGGTCGTCGACAAGGCGGTGGAAGTTCTCCAGCCCGACCCAGCCGGTCTCGCCGCCGATGGTGTAGTCGGTGAAGCCGAGGACCACGCCGGCGGTCGCCGGCCCGAACCGGAAGATGGCGAAGAGCAGCAGGAACGGCAGGACGAACAGCAGGGCCGTGCCGGCCTCGCGGGCGGACGGCCGGCGTACGCGCCGTCGGCGGGTCGCCGGTAGTGCAACCATCTGACAACCTTTCTCGCCGGCTCGCGGTGGACGGGTGTGCCCACCGCGAGCCGCGCCAGGATCAGCCGAGCAGCGGGGCGGCGGCCTTCGCCGCGTCCTCGAGCGCCTGCTCGACGGACTTCTTGCCGAGCAGGGCGGCCTGGATCTCCGGGGAGAGGACGCCCTGCACGTCGCGGGCCTTCTCGTGCAGCGGGCCGACGGTGCTGGTGGCCACGTGCTTCTCCTGCTCACCGAGGACCGGGTCGCCGACGTAGAGGGCGCCGGTGGACTTCCTCGGGGAGAAGAAGCTGGAGGCCACGTCGTACTTCTTGGTGTTCTCGGCGTTGGTGGCGAAGGCGATCCACTTGCCGGCCGCCGCCTTGTCCCTGGCGGACTTCAGCATCGACAGCGAGCCGACGGTGCCGTAACCGATCTGCCTCGTCTCGGTGAAGTGCGGGACGACCTGGATGTTCTCCTTGCCCCAGAACTTCTCGATCTCAGTCAGCGGCACGTGCCAGACGCAGGCCACCTTGTTCTGCGCGATGCGGGTCTGCTCGATCGGCGGGGCGGTGGTGAGCAGGGTCTTGTCGACGTAGCCGGCGTCGACGAGCTGCTTGGCGAAGGTCAGCGCCTTCTTCCCGGCGTCGCTGTTGAAGGCGACCGACGTGCCGTCGGGGCTGAACACGTCGCCGCCGGCCTGCCAGAGCAGCGGGTAGAAGGTCTGGTTCAGGGTCTGCTTGGCGTCACCGGCGTACGCGGTCATGTCGTAGCCCTTGGCCTTGAACGTCGGGGCCATGGTGAGCAGGTCGTTCCAGCTGGTCGGGTAGGTCGTCTGCCCGACGGCGGCGAAGACCTTCTTGTTGCAGATCGGCGTGGCGGCGCTGGTGAGGATGGGGGCGCCCATCATCTTGCCGTCGATGGTGACCGATGTGACCACGTTCTCGTGGTAGTCGCTCTTGGCCGTGTCGTCGAGGTAGGTGTCGATCGGCTCGATGTTGCGGGCGTACTTGGGCAGTTGGTCGGGGATGAGGTAGACGGCATCCGGCCCCTTGTTGCCGGCGATCGCGGTGGCGAGTGCCTGGTCCCGGTTGGCCCAGGGGAAGATCTCGGTCTTGACCTCGATGTCGGAGTTCGCCGCCTGGAACGCCTTGATGGTCTCGTCCCAGTGGGCACGGTGCTTCGCCTCGTCGAAGATCACCGGGTATATCCACATTGTTACGGTCTTCTTGGAGTCACCGGAGCCGGAACCGCCGCAGCCCGTCGCCGCGAGAGCGGCGACGAGCGCCACCGCCACGGCCGACAGGCTCTTCCGAACACGCATCTCGCATCCTTCCGGGGGAGTCAGGTTCGCAGTACATTAACTTACGGTCCGGGCCGATACTAGAGCCGAAAAGTACCGAGGTCACGTCGTCACTGATCGTGTGACCGCCTGGACAGATCGATCCAGATCCGTAATAGCGAAGGACTCCGATGACCGTCTCCCTCGCCGTCGTCGGCGCCGGCAACCGCGGCAGTACGTACGCCGGATACGCGCTGCGCCACCCCGAGCGTGCCCGCATCGTCGCCGTGGCCGAACCCCGGGCCGCCCACCGGGCCGCGCTGGCCGACGCCCACGGCGTGGCCGCATCCGGCCGGTTCGACTCCTGGCAGGCCCTGGCCGCCCGGCCCCGGCTGGCCGACGCGGTCGTGCTCGCCACCCCCGACCGGGAGCACGCCGAACCGGCCGCCCGGCTCGCCGAACTCGGCTACCACATCCTGCTGGAGAAGCCGATCGCGCCGACCGAGGCCGAGTGCGCGGCGGTCACCGCGGCGGCCGACCGTACGGGCGTGCTGCTCGCGGTCTGCCACGTGCTGCGCTACACCCGCTACACCGACGCGGTGAAGCGGTACGTCGACAATGGAGCGGTCGGCCGGATCGTCGGCGTCGACCACCTCGAACCGGTCGGCTGGTGGCACTTCGCGCACTCGTACGTCCGCGGCAACTGGCGCCGGGCCGACACCTCGTCCAGCAGCCTGCTCGCCAAGTGCTGCCACGACCTGGACTGGCTGCGCTACGTCGTCGACGACACCCCCGTACGGATCAGCAGCGCCGGCGCGCTGCACCACTTCCACCCCGGCAACCGGCCCGCCGGCGCCGCCGACCGTTGCCTGGACTGCCCCGTCGAGTCGCGCTGCCCGTACTCGGCGGCCCGCTTCTACCGCGACTGCCTCGCCGACCCGGACCGGCGCGAGTGGCCCCTGTCGGTGGTGACCCGCGACCTGACCGCCTCCGGCGTGACCGCGGCACTACGCGACAGCCCGTACGGCCGGTGCGTCTACGCCGGCGGCAACGACGCCGTCGACCACCAGAGCGTGACCGTCTCCTTTGCCGCGGGGGCGACCGCCACCCTGACCATGAGCGCCTTCACCCCCGGCGGTCACCGGCGCACCCGCATCATGGGCACCCACGGCTACCTGGAAGGCGACGGCGAAACGGTCACCCTCACCGACTTCGTCACCGGCGCCACCGTCACCACCGACACCCGGGCCGGCGGCGCGGACGCCGGCTCCGGGCACGGCGGCGGTGACATGGGGCTGATGGCGGCCTTCGTGGCGGCGGTGGCGACCGGCGACCGGTCGCTGGTGCGTTCCGGGCCGCACGAGTCGCTGGACAGCCACCGGATGGCGTTCGCGGCGGAACGCAGCCGCCTCGCCGGCGGCGCACCGGTGGCCCTCGCCGCCCCCTGACACTCGCGGGCACGCTGGGTGCGCTGGTGGTGTTTCGCCGCCAGCGGGCCGCCCCGGCTCAGGCCGACGGGTACGCCGGCGCCGGTGCCGCCGGGCCGGGTGCCGTGGCGGCCCCGGCGGGAGGCGGTGGCGCCGGAGGTGCTCACCGGACGTCGCCGACCCCAGGTGCCCGTAGCCAGCCGCGGGCCACCAACTCGACGGTGACGACCACGGCGACCGCCTCCACCGCCAGCAGGCCGACCAGCACGAACAGCTGGGTCACCCCGGCCGCGACCGGGCTCGCCCCGCCGAGCAGCACGCCGACGAAGGCGCCCGGCAAGGTCACCAGGCCCACCGTGCGGGTCTGGTCCAGCGCGGGAATCAGCGCCTGCGCGGCCGCGGAACGGCACACCAGCAGCACCGCGTCCCGGGGCAACAGGCCCAGCGCGAGCGCCGCCTCCACCTCACCGCGGCGGCCGGTCAGCTCATCCAGGGCCCGCCGGCCGGCCAGCGAGGTGGCGGTCATGGCCCCGCCGATGAGGATCCCCGCCACCGGGATGATCGCGATTCCGCGCGGCGGCACCAGGCCGCTGGCCAGCAGCGGCAGCACGACGACCATGCTGCCGGCGACGATGGGCACCCCGGCCCACCAGCCC
>NZ_POUB01000233.1 GCF_003236335.1 Micromonospora deserti | reverse complement strand
GGTGGGCGAGGCGGCAGTCGAGACAGGGGAGGCGCTGACCACGTACCCTTTCGGCATGTCCACCCCCGCAGCGGGCGCGGCCACACTCGCGCCGCGCCGGTCGAGCCGGTTCGTTGCCTGGGTGCGCGCGTGGCGCGCCGGGCTGGTGCCCTTCGACGAGGTCGCCGACGCCATCGCCGGTGCCGAGGAGCACCTGGTCGCCGACGCGCCCGGCACCTGGACCGACGTCCCGCTGCCCGAGGCGCTGCCGGTGCTGGCCAAGCTCTCGCCGGACGAGATCCGGCTGGTGCTGCCCGCGCCCGGCGACCCGCGCGGGCTGCCCGGGCCTGGCGACTTCGCGGGTGCGGCGCTGCTCGCCGGCGAGGCGGTGATCGCCGGCGGCCTGGGCGTGATCCCGCAGGTGCGTACGCACACCTCCGGCTCCGGGGACACCTTCGAGACGGTGCTCTGGCGGGTCTACCCGCTGCCCGACAACGCGCCCGCGGCCTCCCTCGCGCTGCCCGGCGCCGCCGAGGCGGAGGCCGAGCTGGCCGCCGCGCTCGCCGAGACCACCGCCGCGCTGACCCGTCTCGACGTCGCCCAGTGGCGGCCGGAGCTGGCCGGGGCGCTGGCCGCGCTGCGCCGCCCGGACGGCGCCACCGACCTGCCGCCCGGGTTCGACCCGCGCGCCCGCCGGCTCTTCGCCCGGGCCGCCGTGCTGGACCGGGTCCTCGCCCTGGCCGGGCACGCCGCACCCGGCGGCGCGATCAACAACTACGAGGCACAGCAGCGCGACGCCGCGCTGCGCCCGTTGACCGCCGCCTGCCGGCAGGCCCTGGTCGCCGCCTGCAACGCCCCGCTGCGCCCCTGAGCCACGACCCCGTGCCGGGGTGCGTGGTGTCGGCGTGGCACGCAGCCCCGGCGGCGGGTCAGACCTCGTCGATCAGGTCGGCGATGGAGTTGACGATCCGGGACGGCCGGTACGGGTAGCGCTCCGCCTCCGCGCGGCTGCTGATCCCGGTCAGCACCAGGATCGTCTCCAGCCCGGCCTCCAGGCCGCAGAGGACGTCGGTGTCCATCCGGTCACCGATCATCGCGGTGGTCTCCGAGTGGGCGTTGATCGTGTTCAGCGCCGAGCGCATCATCATCGGGTTGGGCTTGCCGACGAAGTACGGCTCCACCCCGGTCGCCTTGGAAATCATCGCGGCGACCGAGCCGGCGGCCGGCAGCGCGCCCTCCACAGAGGGGCCGGTCACGTCCGGGTTGGTGCAGATGAACCGGGCACCGTCGTTGATCAGCCGGACCGCCTTGGTGATCGCCTCGAAGCTGTAGGTGCGGGTCTCGCCGAGCACCACGTAGTCCGGGGCGAAGTCGGTGAGCACGTAGCCCACGGCGTGCAGCGCCGTGGTCAGCCCGGCCTCCCCGATCACGTACGCCGTGCCGCCCGGCCGCTGGTCGGCCAGGAATTGGGCGGTGGCCAGCGCGGACGACCAGATGGCCTCCTCCGGCACGTCCAGGCCCATCCGGGCGAGCCGGGCCTGCAGGTCCCGGGGGGTGTAGATGGAGTTGTTGGTGAGCACCAGGAACGGCTTGCCGGAGGCGCGCAGCCGCTTGACGAACTCCGGTGCGCCGGGGACGGGCTGCCCTTCGTGCACCAGTACGCCGTCCATGTCGGTCAGCCAGCTCTGCACGGGCTTGCGGTCATGCATCTGGATCCTCAGGGTCGGCGGTCGGATCGTGGTCAGGCGGGGCGGCGCGCCGGGACGCAGCACACCGTCGGGCAGGTGTCCCAGAATGGCAGCTCGCCGAGGCGGCGGCGCAGCCGCACCCCGTCCGGCTCGGTCCGTTCCCGCACCAGCTCGCGGACCATCGCCACGAAGCGCGGGTCGGTGCCGGGGGTGCCGGCACGGACGAAGTCCAGGCCGTACTGCTTGGCTGTCTGGCGCGCCTCGGTGTCCAGGTCCCAGATCACCTCCAGGTGGTCGGAGACGAACCCGATCGGGCTGACCACGACACCGGTGACCCCCTGCCCGGCGAGCGTGCCGAGGTGGTCGTTGACGTCCGGCTCCAGCCACGGCACCTGCGGCGGGCCCGAACGGCTCTGCCACACCAGGTCGTACGGCAGGTCGGGGGCCGCCGCGGCGGCCACCAGCCGGGCGGTCTCGCGCAGCTGCGCCTCGTACCGCCCGCCGTGCGGGCCGGCGTTGGCGGCCATCGAGGTGGGCACCGAGTGGGCGGTGAAGACCAGCCGGGTGGTGTCCCGCCTGGCCGGGTCGAGCTGGCCCAACGCGGCCTGCACCGCGTCGACGTGCGGCTCGACGAAGCCGGGATGATCCCAGAACTGGCGCAGCTTCTCGATCACCGGGGCGTCCGGCCCGACCGCGGCCCGGGCGGCGGCGATGTCCTCCTGGTACTGCCGGCAGGAGGAGTAGCCGCCGTACGCGCTGGTCACGAACGCCAGCGCGTGCGTCACCCCGTCGTCGCGCAGCTGCGCCACGGTGTCGGCCAGCATCGGGTCCCAGTTCCGGTTGCCCCAGTAGACCGGCAGGTCGACGCCGTTGGCGGCGAAGTCCTCCCGGATCGCGGCGAGCAGCTCGCGGCACTGCTGGTTGATCGGGGAGACCCCGCCGAAGTGCAGGTAGTGCTCGGCGACCTCGGCCAGCCGCTCCGGCGGGACGCCCCGCCCACGGGTCACGTTCTGCAGGAACGGCATCACGTCCTCGGGCCGCTCCGGGCCGCCGAAGGAGACCAGCACCACCGCGTCGTACGCCATGGTCCCATTCTCCCCCGACGCCCGGCACGGCCCGGCGACCACCCCGCAGCGGCCTGGTGCCGCCCCGGCCAGTCAGGCGCCGATCGCGTGGTACCCGCCGTCGACGTGCACGATCTCCCCGGTGGTGGCCGGGAACCAGTCCGACAGCAACGCCAGGCAGGCCCGGGCCGCCGGCTCCTGGTCGGTCAGGCTCCAGCCCAGCGGGGCACGCTCGGTCCAGGCGTCCTCGAACTGCTCGAAGCCGGGGATCGACTTCGCCGCGATGGTGCGCAGCGGGCCGGCGGCCACCAGGTTGCTGCGGATGCCCTGCTTGCCCAGGTGCAGCGCGAGGTAGCGGGACGCCGACTCCAGCCCGGCCTTGGCCACGCCCATCCAGTCGTAGACCGGCCACGCCTTGGTGGCGTCGAAGGTGAGCCCGACCACCGCGCTGCCCGGGCCCATCAGCGGCAGCGCGGCCATCGCCAGGGCCTTGTAGGAGTACGTCGAGACCTGTAGCGCGGTCGCCACGTCCTCCCAGGGGGCGTCGAGGAAGCCGCCGCCGAGGCAGCTCTGCGGGGCGAAGCCGATCGAGTGCACCACGCCGTCGAGGCCGTCGACGTGCTCGCGCACCTTGTCGGCGAGCCCGGCGAGGTGCCCGGCGTCGGTCACGTCGAGCTCGATCACCGGGGCGGGCTCGGGCAGCCGCTTGGCGATCCGCTCGACCAGCGAGAGCCGGCCGTAGCCGGTGAGCACGACCTGTGCGCCGTTCTCCTGGGCGAGCTTCGCCACGGAGAACGCGATCGACGCGTCGGTGATGACGCCGGTGACCAGCAGCCGCTTACCAGCCAGCAGTCCGGACATACAGGGGTTCCTCCGTACCTTCTTCGAGTGGCCGGTGCTCAGTGACCCATGCCGAGGCCGCCGTCGACGGGGATCACCGCGCCGGAGACGTAGCCGGCACCGTCCCCGGCCAGCCAGGTGACCACCGCGGCGACCTCGTCCGGGCTGGCCATCCGGCCCGCCGGGATCGACTTGCGGATCTCCGCCTTGCGCTCCTCGGGCAGTACCGCGGTCATGTCCGTGTCGATGAAGCCGGGCGCCACCACGTTCGCGGTGATGTTTCGGCTGCCCAGCTCGCGGGTGATCGAGCGGGCCACGCCGACCAGGCCGGCCTTGCTCGCGGCGTAGTTGACCTGGCCGGCGCCGCCGGAGAGGCCGACCACCGAGGAGATGAAGATCAGCCGGCCCCACCTCGCCCGGAGCATCTTCGTCGAGGCCCGCTTGGCGCACCGGAACGCGCCGGTCAGGTTGGTGTCCAGCACCGCGGTGAACTGCTCCTCCGACATCCGCAGCAGCAGCGTGTCGTCGGTGATCCCGGCGTTGGCGACCAGCACCTCGACGGGGCCCAGCTCGGCCTCCACGGCGGTGAAGGCCGCGTCGATCGAGGCGGAGTCGGTCACGTCACACCGGACGCCGAACAGCCCTTCCGGGGCGTCGCCCGAGCGGTGCGTCACCGCCACCCGGTCGCCCTGCTTGGCGAAGGCCTGCGCGATGGCCAGGCCGATTCCCCGGTTGCCCCCGGTAACCAGCACGGTACGGGCCACGGGTCCCCCTCTGCTCAGCTGATCTCACGGACGGGTCGGAGCCTAGGCGCTACCGGCAGGTAAGCGCTAACCGTGACCGGTTCATACGGGGTACGACGTACGGGTCATTCCGTAGCGGCACGACCGGGCGCCCGCCCTCGTAGCCTGCGGGGATGGCCACGCCCGCCGTACCGGCCCGCCGCGCCCTGCGCCGGCTGCTCGCCGGGGCGGACCCGACCGCCGTCGCCGGCCGCCGGGCCCGGTCCGGCGGGTGGCCCGCCCGACCGGACGGCGGACGACCACGCCGGTCGGAGCGGCTGACCGGCCGGTCGGTCGAGTGCGTACGGGCGCGGGGGCGGGTGTACGATGATCGGCGTTTGCGGGCCGCCTGTGCCCGCGTTCCGGGCCCCGCCGACCGCAGGAGGTGATCGCTGTGCGAGATAGCGATCCTCCCAGTCGTGGCCGGGCCCGCCGTCAGCCCCGCTGAGCCACGACTCAGCAGGTGAGCTGACCCCGCTCCCGCTCCCCCGCACCGCCAGCCGTCTCCCGTCCGAGCCGGCCGGGACCGTGCAGCGCCGCCCGGACCCGGGTGGTCGCGGGTGAGTGCCCGGCCACGACCTCGTGTGCGCGTCCTGATCCACTCCTCCGGTCCGCCCCCCGGTGCGCGGACCGTCCAGTCGCCACCCGGAGCCGTCCATGAGCCGCTACCTCGCCCCGCTGGGCTTCACCCTCGCCGCCGTCTGGGTGGCCGTCGTCTTCGTCCTGGCCGGCGCCGGCCACTGACCGCCGCCAGTTCCGGCACGCGCCCCACCCGCCCCGGTCGGGGCGCCGTGCCGCCCGCGACACGACCCACGGCCCGACCGCGGGCGGCAGGACCGGCCACCGCGCGGGCGGTCACAGCATCCGGGAGGACCAGAGCAGGCTCAGCGCACCGGCGCAGAGCGCGAGCAGCAGGGCCACCCCGGCGTACCACTGGGTGACCTCGCGGGGCTGCGTCCGGAACCCGATCGAGCTGCCCATGTCCTGGTAGACCTGCTTCAGCTCGGACACCGACGCCGCCTCGTAGAAGTAGCCCTCGGTCGTCTCGGCCAGCTCGGCCAGGGCCAGCCGGTCCACCGGCACCCGCTGCACCTGGCCGCCGATGTCGACCTGGCCGGAGTCGGTGCCGAAGGCGATGGTGGAGACGGGCACGTTGGCCGCCTGCGCGGCCGCCGCCGCCTCCTCCACCGACCGGCCGGAGGTGCGGTAGCCGTCGGAGAGCAGCACGATCCGGGCCGGCGGAATCCCCGCCGCACCGTCGGCGGGCACCGAGCGGATCGCCTCCAGGCAGGTGAAGACCGCCTCCCCGGTCGCCGTCGACTCGGCCAGCACCAGCCCGTCGATGGCGCTGGTCACCGCCGCCCGGTCCTTGCCCGGCGGCACCAGCACGTTCGCCGACTTGGCGAAGGAGACCAACCCCAGGTTGTAGCTCTCCGGCAGCTCACCGACGAACTGCTTGGCCGCCTCCTGGGCGGCCTGCAGCCGGCTCGGGGCGACGTCGTCGGCCTGCATCGACAGCGACACGTCGATGGCGAGCATCACGGTGGCCCGCTCCAGCGGCTCCTTGGTGTCGACCGCGGGCCGGGCCAGCGCGGTGGCCAGCACCAGCAGGCAGAGCAGGAACGCGGTGGCCGACACGTGCCGGCGCCAGCCCAGCCCCTTCGGCGCCAGCGTGCGTAGCAGGTCCACGTTGGTGAACCGCATCGCGTACGCCCGCCGGTGCAGCTGCCGCCACACGTAGAGGGCGGCGAGGGCGAGCACCGGCAGCACGCCCAGCAGCCACCACGGTTGCAGAAAACGGATCATCGTGTCGTCCCCCGGGTGCGGGCGTGCCGCTGCGCGGCCACGAAGCGCACCATGTCCAGCAGCCAGTCTCGGTCCGTACGCAGACGCAGGTGGGCGGCGCCGGCACCGCGCAGCGCGGCGGAGATCTCCGCACGCTGGGCCGCGGCCGCCGCGGCGTAGCGGTGGCGCAGCGCCGGGTCGGCGGTCTGCACCTCGTGCAGTTCGCCGGTCTCCGGGTCGACCACCGGGAGCACCCCGACGTCGGGCAGTTCCAGCTCCCGCGGGTCGACCACCTCGACGGCCAGCACGTCGTGCCGGACCCGGAGCTTGCGCAGCGGCCGGACCCACTGCTGCGGCGGGGCGAGGAAGTCGGAGATGACCACCGCCACGCCACGCCGCCGCGGCGGCCGGTTCAGCATGTCGACCAGCGCGCCCAGGTCGCTGCGCCCGGGGCGGATCTCGGTGGCGGCGATCGCCCGCAGCAGCCCCTGGGCCTCCTTGCGACCGGACCTGGCGGGCAGCCGGGTGAACACTCCCGGCCCGGCCGCCGGTGGCCTGCCGCGCCCGGCCGGCGGGCCCGCCGCGCCACCGCTGCCGACCACCGCGCCGATCCGGTTTCCGCCGCGCACCGTCAGGTGGGTCAGCGCCGCGGCGGCAGCCACCACCACGTCCCGCTTCAGCCACCGCCCGGTGCCGAAGTCCAGGCTCGCCGAGAGGTCCACGGCGAGCCACGTCTCCAGCTCCCGGTCGGCCACCGTACGCCGGACGTGCGGCATCGTCGTACGCGCGGTGACCGGCCAGTCCATCCGGCGTACATCGTCGCCGGGGCGGTACTCCCGCGACTCGCCCGCCTCACTGCCGGGGCCGGGCAGCAGGCCGGCGTAGTCGCCCTGGAGCAGGCCGTCGAGTTTGCGGGTGACCAGCAGCTGGAGCCGGGCCAGGACGACCTCGCTGCGGGCCGGGGTGGCGTCGGCGGGCCGACGGGTGGGTGAGGTCACGGGCGCTGCCCGGGCCAACCGGCGCCCGGCGGCGTGGCGGCCGGCGTCGGTGTGGCCTGCTGCCGGGGCGCGACCGACGGCAGCGGGATGGTCGACATCACCCGGTGCACCACGTGGTCGGCGGGCACGTCGTCGGCGAGGGCGTCGTAGCTGAGCACCAGCCGGTGCCGCAGGATGTCCGGCGCGATGTCCTGCACGTCCTGGGGCAGCGCGTAGTCGCGGCCGCGCAGCAGCGCCAGCGCGCGGGTGGCCCGGACCAGGCCGAGCGAGGCGCGCGGGCTGGCGCCGTACTGGATCAGCTGGGCGACGTCCGGCATGCCGTGCTCGGCCGGGGTACGGGTGGCCAGCACCAGCCGGACCGCGTAGTCGACCAGGGCGTTGTGCACGAAGACCTGGTCGGCCTTGTGTTGCAGGGCGACCAGGTCGGGGGTGTCGAACACCCGGGCCGGCTCGGGCGGGGCGACGCCCATCCGGTAGACGATCTCGCGTTCCTCGGCGTCGGTGGGGTAGCCGACCACGATCTTCATCAGGAAACGGTCCCGCTGCGCCTCCGGCAGCGGGTAGACGCCCTCCTGCTCGATCGGGTTCTGCGTCGCCATCACCAGGAACGGGTCGGGTACCCGGTGGGTCTCCCCGCCGATGGACACCTGGCGTTCGCTCATCACCTCCAGCAGCGCCGACTGCACCTTGGCCGGCGCCCGGTTGATCTCGTCGGCAAGCAGGAAGTTGACGAACACCGGGCCCAGTTCGACGTCGAACTTCTCACTGGACTGGCGGTAGATGCGGGTGCCCATGATGTCGGCCGGCACCAGGTCCGGGGTGAACTGCACCCGGGCGAACGAGCCGCCGACCACCTTGGCGAGGGTCTCCACGGCAAGCGTCTTGGCCACCCCCGGCACCCCCTCAAGCAGGCAGTGGCCGCGGGCGAGCAGCGCGACGAACATCCGCTCCACCATCCGGTCCTGTCCGACGATCACCCGCTTGATCTCGAACAGCGCCCGCTCCAGCAGGGTCGCGTCCTCGGCCGGCGTGCTCGCCGGGCGGGGCGTGTCCGGGTCCGCCCCGTTCGGCGTCGGGGCGTCGGGCGTGGTCGGCTGGGCCACCGGTCCTCCACAGCATGATCGGATGTCGCGACGTCGTGCGTACCAAGACTCGCATGCCCGGCTGAGAGCCGAGGTGGGGAGACGCCTATTTTCGCCACGCCGTCCGGTTCCCGGAATCGCCGCCGCGGGTGGACACGGACCGGTCAGGCGCGTGTACCATTCACCCCGTCGCCGGGCGGCTCCCCCCGTGGCCGCCCGGCGCTCACTCTTCCGTCCCGCCGCCCTAGACTGGCCGGGATGAGCAGCCCTCTCCCCGCCGACGAGCCGCTGATCTGTTCGGCCCGCGGGTGTCACGCTCCGGCCGGGTGGGCGCTGCGGTGGAACAATCCCCGGCTGCACCCCCCCGAGCGCCGCAAGACCTGGCTCGCCTGTGTTGACCACCGCGGCTCGCTCGGCGACTTTCTCGACGCCCGCGGGTTCCTGCGGGAGGTCGTACCGGTCGCCGGATCGCCTACGCTCGACACGTGAGCGCGCGCAACGGATCCCCGCGGTGAGTGGTGACGAGTCGGCCGGCCCGGCGCCGGCGCCGACCGGGCCGCCAGCCGGCCCCCTCGAACCGTGGCCGGAGACGGTGCGGTGGCAGTCCATCTCGTCCGACCTGATCTGGGTCGAGCTGCTGCGGTTGGCGGCGGCGCTGGTCGTCGTCGCGCTCGGGCTGGGCGTCGGCTGGGGGTTCAGCGGGCACTGGATGTTCGGCGCCGCGCTGGCCGTCGTGCTGCTGCTCGGCGCCCTGCGGGTGGTGGCCATCGTCCGGGCGGTGCGCGCCTGGGGGTACGCCGAACGCGAGGACGACCTGCTGGTCCGGCACGGGCTGCTGGTCCGCCGGCTCTCCATCGTGCCGTACTCGCGCATGCAGTTCGTCGACGTCAGCGCCGGCCCGCTGGAGCGGGCGTTCGACCTGGCCACCGTGCAGCTGCACACCGCCGCCGCGGCGAGCGACGCGCGGGTGCCCGGGCTGCGCCCGACCGAGGCGTCCAGGCTGCGCGACCGGCTCACCGCGCTCGGCGAGGACCGGGCGGAGGGCCTGTGAGCGACCCGGCCGCGCGGGGTCCGGAGCGGCCGGGCCCACCCGCCGCGGAGCCCGGCGGGCCACCTCCGCCGGGCGGGGGTCCGCCCGCCCCCGACGCCGGAGC
>NZ_POUB01000232.1 GCF_003236335.1 Micromonospora deserti | reverse complement strand
GCCCCGGTCATTCCGGCGCCTGTGCGCGGAGCCGGTCGGCGCGGGGGACGGGCTGGCGGGCGCCAGGGGCGGCACCCACCGGATCGCCGAGCCGCCCGGCCGGCCGCGCCCGGCGGGTCGCTCAGGCCCGGGCCGTCGGCACGGCGGCGGTGATCTCCACCTCGATCCGGGCGTCGGGCAGGAAGAGCCGGCTCACCTCCACGGTGGTGCTGGCCGGCGGTGGCGTGGCGGTGAAGAGACGGCGGCGGACCTGGGCGTAGCCGGGCAGGTCGCCGAGGTCGGTCAGGAACGTGCGGATGTGCAGCACGTCCGCCAGGCCCGCGCCGTGGGCGGCGAGCACCCCGCCCACGATCTGAAAAATCCGCTCGGACTGCGCCACGATGTCACCCGGACCGACCACCTGGCCGTGGTCGTCGACGGCCACCTGGCCGGCGAGCAGGAGCAGGGCACCGCCGGGCAGGTCGAGGCGGGCCACGTGGGCGAACCGGTCGCCGAACGGCGCGGCGACGGACGGGGGGTTGTCGAGGGTGCGGTTCACGCGTACTCCCGGCTGACGAGGGTGGCGATGTCGGCGGTGGGGTTGGCGGCGGCGAGCGCGGCCCGGGCGGCCGCGACCAGCGGGGCCGGTGCGCCGTCGAGCACGTCGCGTACCAGGTCGAGATCCTTGCCGGCGAGCGCGGCGGGGAAGTCGGCGTCGCGGGCCTCGGCCCGCCCGAGCACGCCGCCGAGCGGACCGTCGCCCAGCGCCTCCCAGGCGGTCCGCGGGGCGACCCCGACGGCCCGCGCGACGGCGAGGGTGTCGGCCAGCCCGGCCACCGCCACCAGCAGCGCCGTGTTGAGCACCAGCTTCAACGCGGTGCCGCTGCCCAGCGGACCGCAGTGGCGTACGGTGCCCAGCGCCGCGAGGACCGGGGTGACCCGGGCGACAGCCGGGGCCGGGCCGCCGGCGAGCACCCGCAGCCGGCCGGCCCGGGCGGCGGGCACACTCCCACCCACGGGGGCGTCGACCAGGTCGACGGAAGCCGGCAGCCGGCGGGCCAGGGCGTGGACGGCGGCCGGGCCGATGGTGGACATCTGGACGAGGCAGGCGCCGGCGGCCAGGGCGTCGGCGGCGCCCCGAGGACCGAACAGCGCCGCGTCGACGGCGGTGGCGTCGGCGAGCATCGTGACGACCACCCCGGCACCGGTGACGGCGTCGGCGGGCGACCCGGCCACCCGGGCCCCGGCCCGGCGAAGGGGCGCGGTACGCGCGGCGGTGCGGTTCCACACCGTGACCCGGTGACCAGCGTCGAGCAGGCGCAGGGCGACCGGCGCCCCCATCCGGCCCGCGCCGAGAACAGCGATCTCTGTCATGCCGGCCACGCTAGGCCCGGAAGGCCCATGCGACCAGCGAATGTTGACGATGGCTGGCATGCGGGCGGCGCATGGCGCGGCGTATCGTCCGTGTCGTGCAGACGCAGGCTCTCGACGTGTTCCGTACGGTGGCCCGGCACGGGTCGATCACCGCCGCCGCCCGCGAGCTCCGCTACACCCAGTCGGCGGTCTCCCGGCAGATCGCCACCCTGGAGGCGGACCTCGGGGTGGTCCTGTTCGACCGGCTCCCCCGCGGTGTCGCGCTGACCGAGCCGGGCCGCTGCCTGCTGCCGCACGCGGACGCGGTGCTGGAACGGCTCGCCACCGCCCACCGCGACCTCGACGCGCTGCGGGGCCTGGGCGGCGGCCGGCTGCGGGTCGGCGCGTTCCCCACCGCGATGGCGGCCCTGGTGCCGCGGGCGCTCGCCGCGTTCCGCGCCGCGCACCCGCAGGTGGCTCTCTCCCTGGTGGAGGGACGGACGCCGGCCCTGCTGGAGCGACTGCTCGCCGGGGACGCCGACCTGGCGGTGGTGAGCGCGCCCCCGGACCAGCCACTCGACGGCGGGCGTTTCGACCTGCGCCACCTGCTCGACGAGCACCTGCTGGTGGCGGTACCCAGCGACCACCGGCTGTCCCGGCGCCGCACCGTCCGCCTGGCCGAACTGGCCGACGACTCGTTCGTCGTCGGATCGCCCGGCGGCGAGGACCCGCTGATGCGGGCCACCATGCCCCCAGGGTTCCGGCCCCGGGTCGACATCGTCGCCGCCGACTGGACCGGCAAGCTCGGCTGCGTCGCCGCCGGCCTCGGCGTCGCGCTGGTGCCCGCGCTCGCCGTCCGGGCCGCCCCGGCCGATCTGGCCCTGCTCCGGCTGCACGCCGACGACGCCCCGGTGCGGCGGGTGTACGCCGCGAGCGTGGCCTTCCGGCATCGGCCACCGGCCGCCGCCCGGCTGCTCGCCGGCCTGGTCGGGCTGGCCGGAGCGTTCCAGCCGGGCAGCCCGGGCGACCCGCCCGCCGCCGGCCGGCGGATATCCTCCACCGGGTGAACGCGGCCCGACGCACCGAGCGCACTCTGATCGCCTCCAACAAGAAGGCGCGGCACGACTACACCGTCCTGAAGACGTACGAGGCGGGGATCGTGCTGGCCGGCACCGAGGTCAAGTCGCTGCGCGAGGGTCGGGCCTCGCTGGTCGACGCGTTCGCCCAGGAGCGCGACGGGGAGATCATGCTGTACGGCCTGCACATCGCCGAGTACGGCTTCGGCAGCTGGACCAACCACGCGCCGCGCCGGACCCGCAAGCTGCTGCTGCGCCGGGTGGAGATCGACCGGATCCGGGAGAGGCTCCGCGAGGGCGGGCTGACCCTGGTGCCGCTGTCGATGTACTTCGCCGACGGCTGGGCCAAGGTCGAGCTCGCCCTGGCCAAGGGGAAGAGCGCCTACGACAAGCGGCAGGCGCTGGCCGAGCGGGACGCCGACCGGGAGATCGCCCGCGAGCTGGGCCGCCACCTCAAGGGCCGGACGCGTCGGGCGGCCCCGGCCAGCTCGCCGACCCGCCGCTGACGTCGCCGGCGGTGTCGCCCCGGCAGGGAGGGCACCGCCTCGGCCGACACCCCCTTCGAGGTCGCGGTGGAGCAGCCGGGCGAGGTCGCCCGGCCGCAGGCGGCGGGATCGCGGCCCCGGGTCAGCGGGCGCAGTCGGCGCAGGTGCCGAAGATCTCCAGGGTGTGGCCGACGTCGGTGAACCCGTGCTCGGCCGCCACCTGGTCGGTCCAGCGCTCCACCGCCGGCCCGGCCACCTCCACCGTCCGCCCGCAGGCGCGGCAGACCAGGTGGTGGTGGTGCCGGCTCTGCCGGCACCGGCGGAACAGCTGCTCCCCGCCGGGCAGCCGGGTCGAGTCGATCTCACCGGCGTCGACCAGGAGCTGCAGCGTCCGGTAGACGGTGGTCAGGCCCACCCGCGCGTCCCGGTCGCAGAGCATCCGGTGCAGTTGCTGCGCGGTGTGGAACCCCTCGACCTCGTGCAGCAGCGCCAGCACCTCGGTGCGCTGCCGAGTGTTCCGGGTCACGTTCGGGATCGCCTGCGTCACCGTACTCCCGCCATCTCCCCTGGTCCGGCCGCCGAGCGGCGACCTGTTCCGACGCCTGGTCGGCTGGACCCATTATGCGCTGCCGGGCCCGGCCGCCCGCGCGGCCGTCGCCACCCCCAGCGGGGCCGGGGTGCGGACCTTGCCCGCGGCGCGGTCGCCCACGCCCCGGCAGTCGTCCGGCACGCCGCCGTGCCCGGCCGCGCGGTCGACGATCGGCGACGGGTCGAGGCGGCCGGCGAGCAGCTCGGGGTGGGTTCGCCGCCCGACCGCAGATGCGAGGCCGGGCGACGCCCTGTGTCGTATCCGCGATGCCATCGGGTCTTCCTCCTGGCAGATACGGTCGCCTAGGGTGGGCTGGTGACGACGTTCCGGATCAGCGAGGCCGCCGAGTTGCTCGGGGTCAGCGCGGACACCGTACGCCGCTGGATCGACGGGGGCCGGCTGGCCGCCGCCCGCGACGAGCACGGCCACCGCGTGATCGACGGGGTGGACCTGGCCGCGTTCGCCCGCGGGCAGGCGGCCGACCCAGACAGCCGGTCGGCGTCCACGTCGGCCCGCAACCGGCTGCGCGGCATCGTGGTCAACGTCGTCAAGGACACCGTGATGGCGCAGGTCGACATCCAGGCCGGGCCGTTCCGGGTCGTCTCGCTGATGAGCCGGGAGGCGGTCGAGGCGCTCGACCTGCGGGTCGGATCGCTGGCCGTCGCGGTGATCAAGTCGACCACGGTGATGGTGGAACGGGCCGCCCCGACGGTCGGAGCCAGAGGGAGGCAGCCGTGAGAGCCCGCGCGACCCGCGCTGTCCGGGCCGCCGTCGCGGCCGCCGTCGTGGTGGGACTGGTCGGCTGCGGCGACGGTGCCGCCAGCACGCCGGCCGACGGTGCCGCGGTCACCGGCACGGTCATGGTGTTCGCCGCCGCCTCGCTCACCGAGTCGTTCACCCGGATCGGCCGGGACTTCGAGGCGGACCACCCGGGCACCAGCGTGGTGTTCAACTTCGCCGGCAGCTCCGCCCTGGCCGCCCAGATCGCCCAGGGCGCGCCGGCCGACGTGTTCGCCGCCGCCGCGCCCCGCAGCATGGCCACCGTGACCGAAGCCGGCGACGCCGACGGTGAGCCGGCCGTCTTCGCCCGCAACCAGCTCCTCATCGCCGTCACCGAGGGCAACCCGAAGGGCGTCACCGGCCTTGCCGACCTGACCCGGCCGGGGTTGACGGTCGCGCTCTGCGCCGAGCAGGTGCCCTGCGGCGCCGCGGCCCGGACCGCGCTGGACGCCGCGGCGGTCCGGCTCACCCCGGTCACCCTCGAGCAGGACGTCCGGGGCGCGCTGGCCAAGGTGAAGCTCGGCGAGGTCGACGCCGCCGTTGTCTACCGCACTGACGCGAAGGCCGCCGAGGCCGAGGTGACGGCGGTCGAGTTCCCCGAGTCGGCGGGCGCGGTCAACGACTACCCGATCGTCGTCGTCGCGCACGCGCCCAACCCCGCCGCGGCCCGGGCCTTCGCCGCGCATGTGCGGGGCGAGCAGGGCCGGGCGGTGCTCACCGAGGCCGGGTTCCAGACGCCGTGACGCGCACGGACACGGACGAGGCGGCGGCGATGGTGTCCCGGCCGGTCGCCGCCCGCCGGCGACGTCCCGGCGTCCCGGTCGCCCTGTTGCTGCCGGCCCTGCTCGGGCTGGTCTTCCTCGTCCTGCCGCTGGCCGGGCTGCTGGCCCGCGCGCCATGGGGCTCGCTGCCGCGGCGGCTCGCCGAGCCGGAGGTGTTGACCGCGCTGCGCCTGTCGCTGCAGAGCGCCACCCTGGCCACGCTGCTGTGCCTGCTGCTCGGGGTGCCACTGGCGTGGCTGCTGGCCCGGGTCGCGTTCCCCGGCCGGCGCCTGGTCCGGGCCCTGGTCACGGTGCCGCTCGTGCTGCCCCCGGTGGTCGGCGGCGTGGCGCTGCTGCTCGTCTTCGGCCGGCGAGGGCTGCTCGGCGGCTGGCTGGACGAGACCTTCGGGATCACCCTGCCGTTCAGCACCGCCGGCGTGGTGCTCGCCGAGGCGTTCGTGGCGATGCCGTTCCTGGTCATCGCGGTGGAGGGGGCGCTGCGCGGCGCCGACCAGCGGTACGAGGAGGCCGCCGCGACCCTCGGCGCCGGCCCGTGGACCACCTTCACCCACGTCACGCTGCCCCTGGTGGCCCCCGGGCTGGCAGCCGGCGCGGTGCTGTGCTGGGCGCGGGCGCTCGGCGAGTTCGGCGCCACCATCACCTTCGCCGGCAACTATCCCGGCCGCACGCAGACCATGCCGCTGGCGGTCTACCTGGCGCTGGAGACCGACCTGCAGGCCGCGGTGGTGCTCAGCCTGATGCTGCTCGCCGTCTCGGTCACCATTCTGGCCGCCCTGCGCGACCGCTGGATCACGAGCCCGTGAGCGCCGCCGGGGAGCCGCGGCGGCGGGTGGCCGGCGACACGCCGCTGCCCCACGCGCACCCGGTGGTGGACCGGGGCGCGATCCGCCTCGACGCGCCGCTGCTCGACGCGCACCTCGTGGTGGACCGGGGCGCGTTCCGCCTCGACGTGCCGCTGCGGGTCGCCGCCGGCGAGGTCGTCGCGCTGCTCGGCCCCAACGGCGCCGGCAAGACCACGGCACTGCGCGCGCTCGCCGGCCTGCACCCGCTGACCGCCGGCCACGTCACCCTGGCCGGCGTCGACCTGGACCGGCCGGCCCGGCGGGCCTGGGTGCCGACCGAGCGCCGGCCGGTCGGCGTGGTCTTTCAGGACTACCTGCTCTTCCCGCACCTGACCGCGCTGGAGAACGTCGCGTTCGGCCCGCGCCGGCACGGCGTGGACCGGCGTACCGCGCGGGAGACGGCGCGGAGCTGGCTGACCCGGGTCGGGCTGGCCGAACACGCCCACCGCCGGCCCCGGCAGCTCTCCGGCGGGCAGGCGCAGCGGGTCGCCCTGGCCCGCGCCCTCGCCGTGGCACCATCGCTGCTGCTGCTGGACGAGCCGCTGGCCGCGCTGGACGCCCGCACCCGGTTGGACACCCGCGCCGAACTGCACCGGCACCTCGGCGCGCACCCGGGGGCGGCGCTGCTGGTGACGCACGACCCGCTCGACGCCCTGGTGCTCGCCGACCGGCTGGTCATCGTCGAGGCCGGCCGGGTGGTGCAGGAGGGCGACGCGGCCACCGTCACCGCCCGGCCGCGCACCGAGTACGTCGCCCGGTTGGTCGGGCTCAACCTGCACCGGGGGCGGGCCGACGGGCACACCGTCCGGGTCGGTGACGGGCTCGCCCTCACCGTCGCCGACCGCCTCGACGGCGACGCCTTCGTCGCCTTCCGGCCCTCGGCGGTAGCCCTGCACCCCACCCGACCCGAGGGCAGCCCGCGCAACACCTGGCCGGCCACCGTGGCCGGCGTGCAGCGGCACGGCGACAACCTGCGGGTGCAGCTCGACGGCCCGATCACGGTCGCCGCGGACGTGACCCCGGCCGCCGTGGCCCAGCTACACCTCACGCCAGGGCAGCGCGTCTGGGCCGCCGTGAAGGCGGCCGAGACGCACGCCTACCCGGCCGCCGGGTGACCGGCCCGCGCCGCGACCGGCCCGGACCCGCGGCTCACCCGGTCACGACCACGGCACCTGCGGAGACGGGTAGAAGTCGACCTCCTGCAGGCGCCACCGCGGCGCCTGCGCCCCCAGTCGCGTCCGGAACGACTCCCAGTCGTGGCTGGCCGCCGTCGACCAGCCGAGCTCGGCGATCGCGGGCAGGCGCGGGAAGGCCATGTACTCGATGTCGTCGAGGGTCCGCAGCGTCTCCGACCACAGCGGCGCCTCGACGCCGAGGATCGCGTCCTCGCCCACACCGGTCACCCGGTGTGCCGGATCCCAGCCGTACGCGTCGCGGACCTCGATGTAGCCGGCCCACCGCAGCCCCAGGCGCGTATTGGCGTCGTACTTCATGTCGAGGTAGGACTTGTTGGCCGGTGACATGACCACCTTGTTGCCCCGGGCGGCGGCCTCGGCCAGATCGGCGTTGGTCGTGCCGGTGCCCCAGAACTGGGCCACGACGTCGGTCGGCGGGTCGACCTGCATGACCTCGTTCCAGCCGGAGGCACGCTTGCCGTACTTCGCGACCAGCGGCAGTACCCGCTCCATGAACGTGCGGTAGTCCTCGTCGGTGGTCGCGAGCGCCTCGTCGCCGCCGATGTGCAGGAACGGCCCGGGCGTGATCTCGGCGACCTCGCGGATGACGTCCTCGACGAACCGGTACGTCAGCTCGTCGTCGATGCACAGCGAGCTGTAACCGACCGCCATGTCGGTACGCGGCGGCGGGGCGACCCCGTCGCAGTTGAGTTCGGCATAGGTCGACTGGGCGGCGTTCGTGTGCCCCGGCATGTCGATCTCGGGGACGATCGTGATGTGCCGCGCGGCGGCGTAGGCCGCCACGGCCCGGTAGTCGGCCTTGGTGAGGAATCCGGGCCCGGCGCCGTCGACGCCGGTGCCCGGACCGCCGCCGACGGCGGTGAGCCTCGGCCAGGAATCGATCTGGATCCGCCATCCCTGGTCATCGGTCAGATGGAGGTGGAGGTAGTTGATTTTGTACTGGCTGAGCAGGTCCACGTACGCCGTGATCTCGTCGACCGTGTGGAAGTGCCGAGCCAGGTCGAGCATCGCCCCACGGTACGCGAAGCGCGGGTAGTCCACGATCCGCCCGCCGGGCACCGTCCAGGTCACCCGCTGCCGGTCGGACGCCTCGATCTGGGCGGGCAGCAGCTGGCGCAGCGTCTGCGTGCCGGCGAACAGCCCGGCCCCGGTGTTCGCCCGGATCGTCACCCCGCGGCGGGTGACGTCGAGCTGGTACCCCTCCTGGCCGACGCGCCCGTCGGCGCCACCCACGACCAGGGCGATCTCGGGCAGCGGCGTCGAGCGGACCGGCAGCACCGGCAGCGGGTAGCCGGTCGCGGAGCGCAGTGTCTGGGCGAGTTGCCGCCCCACCCGCCAGGCGGCGGCCGAGCCGGGCGACGTGCGGATGACGGTCAGCGGGCCGAGCGTGAACGTGCCCCGGGCGTCGGGGCGGGTCTCGACCGGTGCGGGGATCACATCGCTCAACTGCCGGGCCGGGGCGGCCGGCGCGGCGACGGCCGGGGCTCCCGGGAGGACGAACGACAATCCGAGTGCGGCTATGGCCAGTAGCCGCGTCATGGTGTTCCGGCGACGCACGAATACCTCCAGGCCCTCGTCGTGATCGGTGATGATCGATCCGATCCGCACGCTACCCGTGGAGGACCTGTACTGTAAACCTTCCTTATTGCGGCGCGGGTGTTGCCGACGAAGAGCACGGCGCTCCCGCTCCTGGGCACCGATCAGGTCGCGGCAGCACCCTGCCCGCCGACCGCCACCTGGAAATGGTCCGCACTTTCGACCCCGTTCCGCCAGGACGGGTCGGCGCGCCGGCCCGCTCGCCGGTGGTCAGCGCTGGGCCCGCTCGCCGGTGGTCAGCTCCGGCCCGCTCGCACTCCAACGTCGCCGTTCCGGCGTCTGCCGGGAGGGCCCCCCGGCGGTCAACCGGCCAGCAGGTCGGCGTGGGCGGCGCGCAGCCGGGCCAGCCCCGGGTCGCTGCCCGGAGCGACCCGACGTTCCAGCTCCGCCCAGACCTCGGCGAGGGCGGTGGTCACCGCGCGCAGCTCCGCGGCGTGCCGCAGACTGCTGTGCCGGTGCAGCTCGTCGAGGCGACGGGCCCACCCGGCGGTCACCTGGGCGACCCGGTCGGCGTCGGCCCGGGCCTGGGCGGCGCTGCGGGCGGCGGCGGCCGGCACGATGGCGGCGATCGGCCGGGGATCGCCGTCGCGGGTGAGCAGGGTGACGGTGTCGGTCAGCTCGGCCATCGACACCAGTTGGGTGAGCCGGGTGCGCGCCTCGCGCAGCGGCAACGCGCGCGCCGGGCCGGGGTGCGGGGTGTGGGCGGGGACAGCCATGGATGCA
>NZ_POUB01000231.1 GCF_003236335.1 Micromonospora deserti | reverse complement strand
GGGCACGACGACCAGGCCGGGGCGGTCCACCAGACGGGGCGTGCCCGGCGGCACGGACAGCGAGCTGTCCCGGTTCGCCCGCCAGCTCAGCACCACCAGCGGCTGCCCCGGCACCGGCAGCACGTACGCCTGCAACGGGTTGGACCGGTCGGCCGGGGACACCACCGGTGCGCCCCCGCCGCCCGGGCGGTGCACCACCGCGGTCATCGTGCCGTCGGCGGTCTCCCAGCTCAGCTGCTCCAGCTCGGCCGGCTCGCCGCCGCCGAGGGCGACCTCGCCGAGGGTACGGACGGAGAGCTTCGCCATCGGCCAGGACGACGGCACCGAGCGGGGCGCGTCCCGGTCGCCGATCCGCCGGGGGACGCTGCCGAACGGGCCGTCCTCGGCGGCGAGCAGGCAGGTGTCCAGCCCGGTGAGGGCCCGCCGGCCGGAGCCGCTCTCGTCGCGTACCAGGGGGTAGCGGGGGTCGCTAATGCCGGTGCCGAGGTCGAGCAGCCGGTCCGCGGCCCGGCCCCGGGGCAGCGAGTCGGTGGCCCGCAGGGTGGCGGTCACCGGCACCGCCCGGCAGGGCGGCACGTCGACCGGCTCGGTGAGCCCGTCGGTGTTCACCAGGGCGCGGCCGTCCGGCCCGAGCAGCCGCTCCACCCGCGCCGAGGTCAGGTAGCGCCGGCCGCCGGCGGTCTGCACCGGGAGCACGTCGGAGTAGACGAGGTAGCCGGGGTCGGTGTACTCGGTGGCCCGGCTGACCGCGTACCGGCCGCCGTCGGCGGTGACCTGCAACAGCCAGGAGGCGCTCTCGCCGGGCACGGTCGCGGCGACCAGGGCCAGCGGCGCGCCGTCGACCTCGCCGGACCAGAGGATCCCGGAGGAGGGCAGGTGCACCCGGTCGTCCGCCGGTGACCGCCAGTCGCGGACCGCGTCGGTCACCGCCGAGGTCACCGTGGCGTCGCCGGCGAGCGTGCCGCGGGGCGGCCAGACCCGCAGCGAGCCGTCCAGACTGTCGTACCCCACCCGGAGATCCCGCGGCTGCCGCTCGGCGACCGGGCCGCAGGCGGTGGCGGCCAGCAGCAGGGTCAGCAGTGCGGCGGCCGTCTTCCCGTGCCGGCGGACTGGAGCCACCTGAACGCCCCCTCGATCGCCTCAGCCGTCTACGGAAAGCGCCATAGTACGAGATGTCCGGCCGGCGGCTCGCGGCGCCTCGGGTGCACCCGCCGGCCGCATCCCCGCCCGCGTCCACAAGGGAGCTGCGGTGGCTTTGGGCCCATTTTCCCGCTCGGGTAGACTCCGCCGACTGTGACGCCTGCCGAGACCCGCGCCGAGTCCTCGCCGGAAGCCGACGCCGCTACCGGCTCCGCGTCCGCCCCGGTGACCGGCTCCGCGCCGGCCGCCGTGGGGGACGGCACCGCCAACCGGAGAAGCGGCACCGCGAACGGCAGGAACGGCGCCGCCAACGGCAGGAACGGCGCCGCGCACGGCCGGCTCGCGCCGGCCACCCTCGACACCGGCACCGACCCCGCGCCCGCGGAGGCCGCCGCCCCGGCCGCCGCTGTCGGCGCTCCCGCTGAAGCGACCGTCGCCGCCGCACCCGTGGTGGACACCGTGCCTGTGGTGGACACCGTGCCTGTGGCGGACACCGTGCCTGTGGCGGACACCGTGCCTGTGGCGGACACCGCGCCTGTGGCGGACACCGCGCCCGTGACGGACGCGGCGCCCGCCGGGAGCCGCCGGCCGCGGCGGTGGAGCCGCCGGCGGCAGGACCTCACCGTCGCCGGCTTCTTCCTGCTCGCCGCGCTCTGGGTGACCAGTCAGATCTGGGTGGATCCCGCCGGCCGGGTGGCCTCCCTCTACAGCAGCGACCCGGCCCAGGTGCAGTTCTTCCTCGCCCACTCGGTGCGGGTGGTGCTGCACGGCGAGTTCCCGTTCTTCACCGAGCAGTTCAACTACCCCGACGGGGTCAACCTGATGGCCAACACGGCCATCCTCGCGCTGGGCATCCCGATGGTGCCGGTGACGCTGCTCTTCGGCCCGGCCGTGACCTTCGTGGTGCTGGTGACGCTCGGGCTGGCGGGGACCGCGACGGCCTGGTACCTGGTGCTCTCCCGGCACGTGGTCCGTAGCCCGCTCGCGGCGGTGGTCGGGGGCTGGTTCTGCGGTTTCTCACCGGCGATGCTGTCGCACGCCAACTGGCACCCGAACATCATCTCCCAGTTCCTGCTGCCGTTCATCGTCTGGCGGGTACTGGTGATCACCCGCTCCCGCCGCCCGTGGCGCGATGGGGCGCTGCTGGCCCTGATGGTGACCGTCCAGGCGTTCATCAACGAGGAGATCCTGCTCTTCACCGCGCTGGCCTGCGGGGTCTTCCTGCTCGCCGTGCTCGCCCAGCGTCCGGCACTGTGGTCGGCGGCGTGGCGGCCGCTGGCGAAGGCGCTGGTGGCCTGCACCGTGCTCGCCGGGGCGCTGCTGGCGTACCCGCTCTACGTGCAGTTCGCCGGGCCGATGGCCTACCACGGGCTGAGCGACGCGGTCCAGGACTACGGCAACGACATCGCCGCGTTCTTCGCCCCGGGCTCGCCGACCCTCGGCGGCAACCAGCGGGCCAACGTCAACCTGGCCCCGAACTACTCGGAGGAGAACGCCTTCTTCGGCTGGAGCCTGGTCCTGATCGCTGTCGGCATCGTGGTGTGGCTGCGGCGCGAACTGCTGGTCCGGGCGCTCGCCGTGACGGGGGTGTTCTTCGCCGTGCTCTCCCTCGGTGAGCGGGTGTCCTGGTGGGACCGGCAGCTGGTGATTGGCCCGTGGGAGTGGCTGGTCCGGCTGCCGCTGCTGGACGCGGTGGTGCCGACCCGGTTCGGCCTGATCACCGCCGTGGTGATCGGCATGCTGCTGGCGCTCGCGATCGAGCGGTCCCGGACGCTGCCGGTGGAGCGCCGGACACTGCGGACGCTCACCGTCGCCGGGCTGGTCCTCGCCCTGCTGCCGATCGCGCCGATGCCGTTGAAGGTGACCTCCCGCCCGCCGGTGCCGGATTTCATCACCGCCGACCGGTGGCGCGGCTACGTCGGGCCGGAGCAGACGCTGGTGCCCATCCCGGTGCCGAGCATGGGCAACACCCACGGGATGCGGTGGGCCGCCGCCACCAACCTGGACTTCAAGATTCCCGGCGGCTACTTCCTCGCCCCGCGCAACGGCAACACCGGCGACCCCGGCCGCTTCGGGGGCCGGCCCAGCGGCGTCGGGCAGTTGCTGGAGGAGGTCGCGACCACCGGTCGTATCCCCAAACTGGATGACCGGCAGCGGCGCCGGTCGCTGGACGAACTGCGGCACTGGCGGGCGGCGATCCTGGTGCTGCCGGTGCGCCAGCACAACGCCGAGCCGCTGCGGCGCACCGTCGAGCAACTGGCCGGCCCCGGCCGCCAGGAGCTGGACGTCTGGGTCTGGGACGTCCGGGCGCTGACCGACCAATCGGCCTGATGGCCGCGGAGACGACCGGCCCGGTCGGTGCGACACCCGCAGCGGAACCGGCCGGTGGCAGCGCGGCTCCGGCGGAGCGGGCCGGCCGGGTTGCGGCTCCGGCGGAGCGGGCCGGTGGCGGTGTGGCACCGGCGGAGCGGGTCCCCACCGCCGGCGCGGCGCCGGTCCGCTTCCGCCCGCCGGTGTGGACACCCGACGCCCTGGTGGTCGCCGGGTACCTCGGCCTGGCGGTGCTGCTGACCGTCGGCCAGTGGGGCCGCCCGGGACGGCTGTTCCACCAGGCGGGGGACCAGATCCTCTTCGAGTGGATGCTGGCCCGCGCGGCCCGGGCCGTGGTCGACCTGGAGAACCCGCTGCACAGCTCGGCGTTGAACGCGCCGGACGGGGTGAACCTGATGGCCAACACCTCGGTGCTCGCCTTGGGCGTGCCGCTCACCCCGGTCACCCTGCTCTTCGGCTCCCAGGCGGCGTTCCTGGTGGCGGTGGTTGGTTGCCTCGCCGGCACGGCGACCGCGTGGTACGCGCTGCTCCGCCGCCGGCTGGTCGACTCCCGGACGGCTGCGGCGGTCGGCGGGCTGTTCTGCGGTTTCGCCCCGGGCATGGTCGCCCAGGCCGGGGCGCACCTGCACATGGCCGCCCAGTTCCTGGTGCCGGTGATCCTGGCCGTGGTGTTCCGCCCGGACCCCGGCCGGGTGTGGCGGCGCGGGCTGGCACTCGGCCTGCTCGTCACCTACCAGGTCTTCCTCGGCGAGGAGGTGCTGGTCTTCCTGGTGCTCGCCGCCGGGGTGTTCGCGCTCGCGTACGCGGCGGCCGACCGGGCGGCGGCCCGTCGCCTGGCGCCCGCCCTGCTCGGCCGGATCGCGGTCGGCGCGGCGGTGTCCGTGCCACTGCTGGCGTACCCGCTGTGGTTCCAGTTCTTCGGCCCGGGCCACTACCGGGGGATGCCCTTCCACGCGTACGGCTACCAGCTGGACGCCGCCTCGTTCACCGCCTCGGCCCGGCAGACCCTGCTCGGCGACGACTACCTGCCGGGCCTGCTGGCACCGAACCCGACCGAGGAGAACTCCTTCTTCGGGCCGGGGCTGCTGGTGCTCGCCATGGTGATCGTGATCTGGCTCTGGCGCCGGCCGCTGGTCCGGGCGCTGGCCGTCTGCGGTGTGCTCTTCGCCCTGCTCTCGCTCGGCGAGCAGATCCGCCTGGACGGGTCACCCACCGGCGTTCCCGGGCCGTACCGGCTGGTCGCCGGGCTGCCGCTGCTCGACCTCGCGGTGCCAGCCCGGTTCCCGCTGGTCTGCGTCCCGGTGCTCGGCATCCTGCTCGCCCTCTCCCTGGACCGGGTCCACGCCGCCCGGACGGCGAGCGCCAGGGACGCCGGTCCTGCCGTCCGTGCCCCCGCACCGCCGCCGGCACCCGGCGACGGGGACCCCCGGCCCACGCCGGCCCCGGGCCACTCCGGCACCAGCCGGCTGCCGGTGCGCCTGCTCTGGGGCGGAGCGGTCGCCGCCGCGCTGCTCCCGCTGCTCCCCACGCCGATCCGGACCGTGCCGGTCTGGCCGGTGCCGGCGTTCGTCGCGGAGGGCGGGTGGCGGGCGTACGTGCCGGCGGGCCGGACCCTGGTGCCGGTGCCGCCGGTGACCGGCGCGGGGGTGAGCCCGGCGATGCTCTGGTCGGCCCGCACCGGGCTGGCCTTCCCGACGCCGGGCGGCTACTTCATCGGCCCCCGGGGCACCGGCGACCCGGCGGCCCGCTGGGGCGCGCCGGACCGGCCGACCTCGCTGCTGCTGCGCCGGGTGGCCGAGACGGGCGAGGTGCCGGCGGTCACCGACGCCGACCGCCGGCGGGCGGTCGAGGACCTGCGCCACTGGCGGGCCGCCGTGGTGGTCCAGGGTGGACTGCACCACGGCGACCCGGTGCGCCGCACCGTCGACGCGCTCCTCGGTCCCGGCCGGGACGTCGCCGGGGCCCGCGTCTGGGACGTCCGCCCGCTCGTCGACTGACGACACGGTCCGGGTGATCGCCGCCGGCCGGGTCGTCGCCCGGTCAGGGGACCAGGGGGCGTACGTCCCACAGCCAGACGTCGTCGACCCGCCGGGGCGGGCCGATGAGCCCGGTCATCAGCTCGCGCAGCACCGCCTCGCGCGGGTGTGCGCCGAGGACGACCACCGACGCCTTCCAGTAGCGCAGGTCCTCGACGGCTTGGCGGCGGTTCTCGTCGGTGAGCGCGGGCACCGATCCGGTGTCCATGGTGGCGTAGATCAGCGTGCTGGTGGGCCGGTTGGGTGCGCCGAAGACGCCCTCGCCCAGCTCGTTGGGGCCGATGAAGTAGCCGCCCGGCACCGGGAACTCCTGCCCGGTCAGCGCGCTCCAGCGCAGCGTGGGCAGGCCGTGCACGTTGCTCGGGATCGGCACCGGCACCAGGGTCCGGCCCGCCGGCACGTACGGGCGCCAGCCGCCGGAGCTGATGAAGTGCGGCGGCGGGTCTACCGGCTGGGCGGGCAACGGGCGCGGGAAGAGCGGCAGCACGGCGAGCGCGATCGCCGCGTACCCCACCGGTCGGAGCCAGCGGGACCGCCGTCCGGCGGCGGCCGGCGCGGCGTCGTCGCCGGCGCGCGGGGCCGGCACCGGCGGCCGGCCGCCGCCGGCGACCGCGTCCCAGGCCAGGGCGAGCAGCACGCCCACCGCGGCCACCACCACCAGGGCCAGCCGGGTCGGCATCATCATCTCGACCAGCGGCACGTCGTCGGGGATGTAGGACCACGGGCCGTCCGTGTCGGTCACCACCCCGTTGACCCGCACCGTCGGACCGATCGCGGCCACGGAGAAGACCACCACCAGCACCGCGAGGATCCGGGCGGCCAGCGAACGGCGGACCAGCAGCACCAGGGCCACCACCGACAGCAGCACCAGCGGCCAGCCGAACCAGGTGTTCTGCTCGGTCAGCCCGATGGTCCGCTCCACCGCCTCGTCGCCGGCCACGGTGTCCCGGGCGAAGGTGACGAAGGCCGCCAGGTCCTCGCCCCAGCTGTGGAACACCCCGCCCTGCAGGCCCCGGTAGGACTGCGGGCCGTTGAACTGGAACCAGATCGGGTAGCCGGTAAGCAGCAGGGCCAACCCGCCGCCGACGCCGAGGGCGGCGGCGAACGTGCCGGCCACCGCCCGTGCCCGGGCCGGCCGCTGGATGGCGTACGCGACCACGACGACCAGGCAGGCCAGCGCGGTGAGCAGCAGCATCTCCTCGTTGATGAAGATCTGGTACGCCACCAGCAGACCGAGCACCACGCCGTTGCGCCGCCAGCGGCCCGGCTCGCCCAGCCGTAGCACCCGCACCACGATCAGCGGCAGCAGGAAGTTGGAGACGAAGTTGGGCTGGCCGTTGGCGTGGTGCACGATGCCCGGCGCGAAACCGAGGAACGCCCCGCCGACGAAGGCGGCCGCGCGGGAGCGCACCAGGTGCCGCGACAGCGCCCAGTACGAGGTACCGGCGGTCGCCGCCAGCGCCGCGCCGAGGTAGAGCGCGTACATCACCTGTGGCCCGAGCAGCATGGTCAGCGGTGCCAGCGGCAGGGTGACCCCGAGCAGCGAGGTGTTCGCCATCATGTTCACCCCGTCGGGGGCGTTCTGCCGGGTGGTGAACAGTGGGTTCTCCAGGTGGCGCAGGGAGTACGCGCCGTGCTGGAAGAGCCACTCGAACCAACTGTGGTCGGTCGGCAGGTGCGACGAGACCCGGTTCTGCACGTCCACCCAGTAGTTCAGGCAGACGAAGACGCCCAGCAGCGCATAGGCTCCGATGGCCAGCACGTCCGCGCGGGCCGGCCGTCGGCGGGGCCGCGGTGGCGGCTCAGCCGCGACACGCTCGGAGACGGGGTTCAGCGAGGGATCTACCACCGGCACAGCCACGACGCGCCATCGTACAGGCGAGGATGCGTCGCTTTTGCCGGGCCGGTACGCCGCCGGCCCGGTTTGCCGGTCGTGGGCGTACCGCGAGTGACGGGAAGGACGGCGTGGCACTGATCGACCTCGGCGAACTGCGCGACGAGTCCGCGTCGGGCGCGCCGTCCCGCCGGCCGCGCCCGGTCGGCCGGCCACTGCGGATCGTGCTGGTGCTGGCACTCGTCCTGGCCGTCTCGTCAGGCGCGGGTCCCGCGCCGGGTCGCGTCGCGGCCGTCGTACCGGGCTCCTCGGCGGCCGACGCCTTCCTCGCCGGTGACCGGCTCTACGTCGCCCAGCCCGCCGAGGGGGTCACCGGCGGCAGCCGCGACCTGCTCGCCTACCGGCTGCCGGACCGGGCGACGGCCGCCCCCCAGCGGCCCGCGCCGCTGTGGCGGGTGCCGGCCCTCTCGTCCGGGCGGATCTGGCAGGTCCAGCTGGCCGGCGGGGCGGTGCTGCTCTCCGCCGCCAGCTTCGACGGCACCGACGCCGGCGAGACGATCGTGTTCGACGCCGACACCGGGCGGGCCCGGTGGCGGCAGCCCGGCTTCGCCCGGCTGGACGCCGCCGGCCGGCTGCTGGTGGAGACCGTCGGGATGGACGGCCCGGGGACGGTCCGGTCGGTGGACCCCGCTACGGGCCGGACATTGTGGTCGCTGCCGGTCCCACCAGAGGGGGCGCAGTACCGGCTCCGCGATGGGGTGATCGAGCAGTTGGTGCTGATCACGGCCGGCGGGGCGGTGGCGGTGCACGACGCCGGCACCGGCGCTCTGCTGCGCCGGGCCGACCTGCCCACCGCCGGCCAGCACGTCCACGTGGTGGGCGACCTGCTGCTGGTGGTCCGCCGGCCGGCGGCGCTGGTGACCGCGTACGAGCTGGACGGGTTGCGGCGGCGCTGGGAGGCGTCGCTGCCGCCCCTGATGGTCTACCTCCACCCGTGCGGCGACCTGCTCTGCGTCGCCGGGGAGCCCGGCGGGATCCAGGCACTCGACCCCGCCACCGGCCGGGTCCAGTGGACCGGTGAGCGGCTGACCGGTGTGCTGCCCGGTCGGAGCAGCCCGCTGCTCGCGCTCACGCCGGCCGGGGCGGGAGCGGACCGGATCGTCGTGCTGGACATGGCGACCGGCCGGGAACTCGCCGACCTCGGGGCGTGGCAGCTGGTACCGGCGCGGGCGGTGGACGAACGGGCCGTCGGGGTGCGCCCGGTGCCCGGCGGACTGCTGGTCGCCGAGCTGAACGCCGCCACCGGCCGGGCCCGAGGGCACGACGTGCTCCGCGGTGCCTCCGGGGACTGCCAGATCGGCGGGGACGCGCTGGTCTGCCGCCGGCGCGACGGCGGTTTCGGCGTATGGCGGCTGCGCGACTGACCCGGGCGGCCGAGGGGCGCTGCGGTGGCCGTCACCAGTTGGCCTGCGCCGGCGGCGGGGGCAGCGGCACGCCGGGCGGGTGCAGGACGTACGCCACCCCGCCGCTGCCGGCCTGCCAGGCGGCCTCGAACCGGTCCCGGCGGACGGTCCTGCGCACCGCGTCGTCGTCCGGGGCGTACGGGTCGTTGAGCACCGGGTCGCCGCCGGCGGTGAACCCGACGAGCACTATCAGGTGCCCCGCGGTGTCGTAGTCGAGCCCGGGCACCTCACCGGCCCGGAACGCGGCGGAGACGATCAGCGGGATGCCGGCGGCGACGAACGCCTCGGCCTCGGCCAGGGACCGCAGCCGGGTGACGAAGGCGTCCACCCCGTGCAGCGCGGCGTAGGCCGTGTTGAACGGCCAGTTCCCGGCCCCGGCGTAGGCGTGGTCGAAGCAGTGCCGCGCGGCGTGCACCACGACCGGGCGGGGGCCGGCCGGGCTGACCCAGGCGTACCGGTCGGGGCTCGGCTCGGCACCCCAGTAGGCCAGCACCATCGAGGTGCAGGTCGGGCTGCACCACGAGTCGCCCCCGCCGCCCCACTGCGGGTACGCCCCGGCGTGCAGCCGCTGGGAGTAGCGCGGCACGTCCAGCACCCTGCCCCAGCCGGCCGGCGTCGCGGCGAGGCGGTCGGCCGGCGCCGCCGCCGTGCCCTGCTCCGGTACCCCCCAGTGG
>NZ_POUB01000230.1 GCF_003236335.1 Micromonospora deserti | reverse complement strand
AACGCATATGGGCCGTACTCAAACAACACATCGCCAACACCGCACCAGCGACCATCGCCGACCGGATACGACAAGCCCACGCCTTCCTCCGCGCCCGAAGCAACCAGCAGAACCTCACCACCACCGCACCCTGGACCTCACCGCTGATCGTGATCACGCCGCGGATCAGTTCGTTGCGTTTGGCGCTGGCCATGATCGGTGACATGTCGGTGCTCGCCGCGTTCGAGCAGGCCGGTCAAGCGCTGCTCACGCTGGCCCAGGGCGGCCGGCTGTGTCGCGGCCTCCGCGTTACGTGCGGGGGCTGCTGTCGTCGCTGGAGCGTAAGAACGGGCGCTGGACCCCGGCGGACTTGGTGCCCTTCTTCAGAAAGCCGGTCTCGTCGGCGATCAGCACCGCGTCCGGATCACCGGGAAGAGGCCGACGGAAAAGGACCCACACCATGGGCACCTCGCCGGCGGCCCACTTCACTCGGGAAGCGGCCCGGGGGAAACGGACCAGCCCAACAGGGCTGGCACCGCGACCCGGGCCGACTTCACCGTGAACGTCAGCGCTATGCGCTCTGATCGCGGGTCGGGACTGGCTGACCGTCGTCAGGCTGCCGTCCCACGCCCCGGACCTCAACCCCACCGAAGGCGTCTGGTCCTGGGTGAAACACGGCCTGGCCAACACCGCCGCCCGTGACGTCGACCACCTCGCAGACCTGATGCGCAACGCCTACGGGCCGTCCAACTCCAATCCGATCTGATCGCCGGCTTCCTCGCCCACCGGCATGACCCAGGACCCCGAACCACCATGATCAAACGAACGTCAGACTCTCAACCTCCGTATCCTCGGCCGTTGCTGGCGGCCGCCAGCGACAGCGCCCGGAGCGCGCAGAACCAGCCTGCTGCCCCGAGGAGCATGCGGAGGTAGTTCAAGCTGGTCCACCACTGGACTGTCACGGAGATTTTCGATTCTGGCCAGGAACCGGCGGAGCTCTGCAACATGAGCATCTGGGGAACGAAGTAGCTGTAGCTGAAAATGGCGTATCCCAGCATGGTGATGCCGGCCGCCAGCACCCAGCGCCGGTTGGCCCGGTTGCCGCGCCACGCCACGATGTTCGCGACGGCAAGCAGTGCGACGACCGGTGATACGAACGGCCAGAAAGCACGGCCGGCGTTGTACATGCCCGACCGTTCCATGGCGGGGAGGACGTCACGCGGTGGCACGCCGTCCCAGAGTGGCACGACGACAATCTTCTCGTACAAGCCGGCGCCGAACTGAACTCCTACGAAGACGACCAGGAGCCAGAGCAGGACGGATGCCACCCGGCCGGGCACCGGCGAGGCGGAATTATGGGACATACTCGATGGCATTTAACGTGCACCTATCTCTCGTTTTGGTATCGTCGATATCGACCTCAGGCCACGTGCATCGCGACCTTTTCGTTCCAGTCGATGTGGTGGGTGTACATCCAGGCATGGGACTTCTGGCCGGCGAAGAGTTTCAGGGCGATGGGCATCACGAGGTCGCGGAAGACCCGCGCCACGGGGCCAGCGGATTTGCTGTTGGAGAGGGTCTTGGAATAGGCGACGACCCTTTCCACCCTGGGCCTGCGCAGCTGTTCGTAGGCGGTGAAGGCGGCGTTGATGTCCGGCGCGTCGCGCAGACATCTCGCCAGGATGACGGCGTCCTCGACGGCCATGGAAGCGCCTTGGCCGGCGGAGGGTGAGGTGGCGTGTACCGCGTCGCCGATGAGCACGGCCGGGCCGCGGTGCCAGACAGGGCTGGTGGGGATGTCGTAGACCAAGTGGGCGCCGATGTCCCCGACGCTGTTGGTGATGATCTCGTTGATGACCGGTAGGTCATCGGCGAACAGGTCACGCAGTTGGCGCTGCCACTGCGCCGTCGGGATGGCAGCCAGTTCTTTGCGGATGGGTTCGTCGGAGCGGTGCAGGTTGGCGAACCAGTAGGTCTCGCCGGACTCCCGTACCAGGTAACCGAAGAACGCCCGCTTGCCGAAAATGAAGTGTTGGGTGTCGGTGGTGGGTGCGAGATCTGCGCGGCTGTACCCTCCAACGCCGACCAGGCCGGTAAACCGCGGCTTGGCCGAGTTGGCGTCAAGAATTTGGCGGGTACGGGAGCGGATGCCGTCGGCGCCGATGAGGATGTCGCCCGCGGCGTCGGTGCCGTCGGTGAACTTGGCGACGACGACGCCGTCGGCGGTGACCTCGTAGGTCTCCAGGCGCTTGCCGTACTCGATGCCGATGCCGCGGTCGAGGGCCTGCTCCCGTAGTGCCTTTTGGAGTGCGCCGCGCCGTACGCAGACGCTGACGGTGCCGTCCGGGAGGGGCATGCCGTTGGCGACCTCGCCCAACCGTTTGCCGGTGCCGCTCCACATGACCATCCGGGGCATCGGGAATCCGTCAGCGCGCTCGACGACCTCGACGTCAATGGCGCGCAGCGCGTCCAACCCGTTGGACGCGACGTTGAGGAAGAGCCCCGTGTATTCTGCCGGCCGGTCGTACGCCTCGAAAATCCGAGACTCGATTCCCGCGCGCTGCAACGCCATGGCCATGGCCGTGCCGCCGATACCACCACCGACAATCAATGCCTTTTTCATGATGTCCTCTTTCCTCAACGACTGTGGTGGGGTTTTCCGGGCGACTGGCCGGGCTCGACGACGACGAACTGGCCCATCAGTCCCTGGTCCTCGTGGTAAAGCAGATGGCAGTGGTACATGTACGGGGTGTTGCGGTCGACGTAGTCGCCAAACCGCAGGGCGATGCGGACGGGTGTGTTCGGTGGCGTGTGGACGGTGTCCTTCCAGCCGCGTAACTCCGGCGGTGGTGGCGCGCCGCCGACGGACAGGACCCGGAACTGTGCCTCGTGTACGTGGAAGTTGTGCGGCGCTTCGTCGATGGCGGTGATTTCCCAAACCTCGGTGGTATCCCTGGTCACCGCGAAGTCGATGCGGCTCATGTCCATCCGCGCGCCGTTGATGGAGTATCCGGAAAGTTGGAAGGTGCGGATTGCGGCGGGTGTGGAGGTGTCGGTCCGAGGGAGGTCGGCGAGCCGGTCGGGTAGCGGAGGCGACGGGGACAGTTGTGTCGCGGCGCGTAACTGGAGGACGTCGAGGGTGTCGTGGCCGCCGCTGAAGCGGGCGTTCCAGACGTTGGTGCCGACCTCCGGCGGGTAACTGCGCAGGACGGCACGCTCGCCCGGGCGCAGGGTTACGACGATTTCGGCGCGTTCCCCGGGGGTCAGCTGTATCCGGGCTGTCTCGTACGGGGCGGCGAGCAGCCCTCCGTCGGTGCCGACGAGCGCGAACGGCCGGTCGTCCGAGAACCCGAACCGGTAGATCCGCGCATTCGAGGCGTTGAGCAGCCGCAGCCGCACCCGCTCCGTAGTGACATCGTGGTACGGCGCGAGCGTCCCATTGACGCAGATCGTGTCCCCGAGGATGCCCATCGATGTCCAAAACGCCTCGCTGTCGTCGAGTTGATTGTCGTCGCCGAACTGCTTGTCCTGGACGATGACCGGGATGTCGTCGACCCCGTACCGGCTCGGTAGGCCGGCCGGCGTGGTCGGGTCGTCGACGATGAACAGGCCGGCCATGCCGAGGTAGACGTGCCGCGCGGTCTGCTGGTGCGGATGCGGGTGATACCACAGGGTGGCGGCCGGCTGGGCGACTCGCCACGTGGGAGTCCACACACCGCCCGGCTCGATCATCTGGTGCGGCCCACCGTCCATCGCCGCGGGCAGATGCATACCGTGCCAGTGCAGGCTCGTCGGTTCGGACAGGGCGTTGCGTAGGTTGATCACCACTGTCTCGTCCCGAGTTGCCCGCAGCGTCGGCCCGAGGTGCCCCCCGTTGACGCCCAGGGTGGCGGTGGCTCGCCCAGGGCGGAACTGGTGCTCACCTGCGGTCGTCCGGAGGTCGAATACCCGGCGGCCGGATTCGTCCGCGCGGCTCGTCGCGAGTGGCGGTATGGCCAGCCGGTTCGTGAAGTTCAGTCGCCCGGCGGTGGTGGTGTCGGCCGCGGCCCACGCCACCGCCAACCCGCCGCCGAGTGAAGCGGTGGCGGCCGGGACGCCGATGAGTCCCATCTTCAACAGCGACCGGCGGGTGATGCGCAGCGACCCCATCAGGCGACCGCGCCGATCGTCACGGTGTCGGCGCTGCCGGACACGATCACCTGGTACCAGCGGTCGCCGGTGTGTGGCCGGGACGACTGTTCGATCAGCCCACCGCCGACCGCGCCGAACCACCGGTCGTCGAGCATCACCTTGGTGGCGCCCTTTCCGATCTCCAGCCGTACCGGTACGTCGGCGGGACGATCGACGCGAAGGTCCTTCACGGAGGTGAGTCGGATCGTGGTCGATACCGTCGGGTAGCCCAGGATGAGCCGCAGGTGAGTTGCGCCGGAGTGGAACGCGACCGAACGCACATCGAGGCCGGTGAGGTCGGCGTCGAGGTGTTCGGCGCCGCCGTGCACATCGAACGCCCACGGCACTGCTGGGCTCAGGCGTACGGTGTTGGGGCCCATTTGGTGTAGCAACCGTGAGCCCAGCGGGTACTCGACATGGACGTTGTGGCCGGCCGCCCAGACCAGCGGCAGCGGGTGGGCGAAGTCCGCCGCCATCAGTCCGGTCAACTGCTCGTCCACGCGCAGACCAAGCTGGGCCAGGCCGCTGTCGAAGCTGAGCCTCGCCACCCCGGACGTCCCGTCGGCGAAGGGCACGACAACGTGCGGGTCGCGGGCTCCCGCTGATGTCGAGATGACGCTCATGATCGGCCTCCAGGAGGGCATGCGTTGGATAGACTGAGCCTCCCGGGATCAGGGGGTTCCGCGCCTCGGGCAACTGCCCTAGCCACCGCCTTAGATTCCGCCTCAGGGACTGCCTACCCTCGATCAAGTGGGGTTGAAGGTGTTCGTGGGGCGGCGGGATCAGTTGGCTTCGGTCGACGAGGCGGTTCGGCTCGCGCACACCGGAGAGCCACAGTTCGTGGTGTTCGGCGGCGAGGTCGGAATCGGCAAGACGCGCCTGATGCGGCACGTCGCCGACTCGTCGGCGAAGTCCGGGATGCGGGTCCTGTCCAGCGCCTGCGTCGAGCTGGGTGTGGAGGGCTTTCCGCTCGCGCCGGTTACCGCCGTACTGCGCGGCCTTGTCCAAGAGATGGGCGAAGCAGCGTTACCGGCTCTGCTGCCGGGCGCCGACGCCCTGCTGGGGCTGCTTCCGGAGTTGGGCACACCGGCACCGGCCCCAAGCAGCCAGGCGCAGATGTTCGACCTGTTCGCCGCTCTGCTGCGGCGGCTCGGCGCCGAGCGCCCCGTACTGCTCGTCATCGACGACCTGCAGTGGGCCGATCGCTCAACTCGCGATCTGCTGGGGTATCTGGCCCGTACCATGCGAGCCGCGCGCGTCCTGACGATCATGGCGTATCGCACCGACGATCTGGACCACCGCCACCCGCTGCGCCCCTTCCTCGCTGAGCTGGAGCGCCTGCGCGGAGTACGCCGCAGCGAGCTGGCAAGGTTCTCCAGGGCCGAGATCGCCGAACTGGTTGCCGGGCTGCGCGCCGCTCCGGCCGCCCGGCCGCTGGTCGACGAGGTATACCGCCGGTCGGGTGGCAACGCCCTGTTCGCCGAGGAACTGGCCCAGGCCGATGGGATCGGTGACGTCCCGGACTCCCTCCGCGACCTGCTGCTGCACCGCGTCGAACAGCTCCCCCCTTCCGCGCTGCGCATCGTGCGGCTGGCCGCCGTCGGTGGGCGCGAAGTCCCCCACCGCCTGCTCGCCGCCACCGCGAGCCTGGACGAGGTGCGGCTGCTGGACGCGTTACGGGCCGCCACGGCCGTGCAGGTGCTGGTCGCTACCGCGGAGGGATACGAGTTCCAGCACGGGTTGCTGCGCGAGATAACCGCCGCGGATCTCCTGCCTGCGGAGCGGGCACGGCTGCACCGCCGGTATGCCGAAGCGATCGAGGCCGATCCCAGCACGGTGCCGGCGGATCGGCTCGCCGCACAGATCGCCCACCACTGGCACGGCGCGGGCGAGGACCGAAAAGCGCTGCCCGCGCTGGTACGGTCCGCGGAGGTCGCCGGGAACATGTACGCCCGCGCCGAGCAAGCCCAGATCATCGAGCGCACGCTGGACCTGTGGCCGCGTGTACCCGGTGCAGAACAGCTGTCCGGGCACAACCGGCTCGACCTGTTCGAGACGGCTGTCAGCGCGGCGACCTGGGCCGGGGAGGACTATCGCGCGCTCGGCCTGATCGACCGGGCGCTCGCCGAGATCGACCAGGCGCGGGAGCCCGGCCGGGCCGCGAAGCTGCTCGCCCATCGCGGTATGACATTGCACAATCTCGACCGCGATGGCGCGCTCACGTCGGTGGAGGAAGCAATTCGGCTGCTGCCCGCCGCACCTGCGCACATTCGCACGAGCGTGCTCGATCTCGTCTCTGCGGTGTTCGCGCTTCGCGGGCATCCCGCCCGGGCCCGGGACGCCGCTGAGGAGGCGGCGCAACTCGCCGCCGACTTGGGCGACGTCAAGGTGACGGTTAACGCCCGTACGACGCTGGGCTGGGTGCTGTGCCAACTCGGCGCCTACGACGAGAGCCTGGCGACCCTGCAGGCAGCGAGCGACCGGGCCAACGAACACAACGATCTGGTGCAGGTAGCGAGGGCGCAACTCAACATCGCCGAGGCCCTGGCCAGCCTCGGGCACTACACAACCATGATCGACGCCGCGCACGCCGGTCTCCACGCGGCGTACCGGTCAGGCGTCAGCCGAACCCTCGGGGCGCTGCTCGCCGCCCACCTCTGCGCCGCGCTCGCCGCCGTCGGCCGGTGGGACGAGGCCGAATCGACCGGCGCGACTGCCCTCGACATGGACCCACCCAACGTGTTCAGCGCTGCGCTGTACGCCCTGCGCGCCGAGATCGCCTTCGCCCGCGGCGAAATCGAAACCGCACGCGAACAACTGTCCCTCGCCCGTACCCTGCTGGGCCCGGTGTCCCATCCCGGCCCGGCAGCCCTGGCGGCGACCCGGCTCGAAGCCGAGATCGCACTTGTCGAAAACCGGATCGGTGCCGCGCAAGCGACCATCGCCGCGGCGCTGCCCGCCGCAACCAGCACCAGCCTCGCTCTGTACGCCTGGCCACTGGTCACGATCGGCGGCCGGATCGAAACGCACGCTCGGGTGCGAGCCCGAGTTCAGCTCCGCTCCGCCACCGGCGATGGTGCGATCGACGCGCTGCGTGCCGTCGCGGCCCATCTCCCCACCCACACCCCGCTGTTTCGGGCATATGCCGCCGAGTTCGCGGCAGAGACCGGAGAACCGGCCACTTCCTGGCCCGACGTGGTCGAGGCCTGGGACGCAGTCGGCAGCCCTTACCCCGCCGCCCGCGCACGGCTGCGCGCCGCGGAAGCAGCCCTCGGCGTCGGCGACCGTCCCACCGCACGGCGATGGATCCTGGCGGCCGCTGAACAAGCCGACCGCCTCGGCGCCCAGTCACTGTCCGAACAGGTCCGTCTACTCGCCCGTAGCAGCAAACTTTCGCTCGGCGCACAGGCCGAACCGCGCGCCCGTACCGGAGAACTCGAACGCCTCGGGCTGACGGAACGCGAAATCGAAGTGCTCCATCTCGTCGCAGCGGGCCGGTCCAACCGCCAGATCGGTGAGCAACTGTTCATCAGCGCGAAGACCGCCAGCGTGCACGTCTCCAACATCCTGGCCAAACTCGGCGTCAACAGCCGGGGCGAGGCCAGCGCCACCGCCCACCGCCTACACCTCCTTGACGAATAGGTGGGGGGCGAGGAGGCGCTCGCCGGCGACGGTCTGCGAGTCCCGACACGGCACTTCGAGCGCGTCCGGCCAGTTCTGAGCCAGGATCGAGGTGCCCGCGACCCAAAGGGCAGGAGACGACCGCCACCATCCACCCGAGTCTCACCGTGCGACGGCTTGCCGATGGACGGGGCAGGACGCCGATCTTGGCCAGAGCCGGATGGCGGAAGGCTCGGACTACTCACCCTCGACGTCCGGGCGCCGCGCCGTCCCGCCGGACACCGCGCAGACGGCAGCGGTCAGGCCGCACGTTCCAAACCCACACTTGCGGTGCACCTCCCCGAAGCGCTCCGCCGGCCGTTCTACCAGGAGCAATGTCGCCCGTGGGGCCACGTCTCGGTACGCATTGGGTCCGCATTTCGCGTCGCAAGGGTGGGCAAGCCGAAACCCCAAAAGTATACATATTCGCATCGCGACGTGGGGCGGGGCGTTGCGTGCCGGTGTCAACCGCTCATGATCGCGGCTCGGGCGTGTCGACAACTGTCAAGGGTCAGGTTCAGACTCACCCCGGTCCGCATGGTGCGCGGATGGGCTGGATCTGAAGGCGGACTCCCTAACGAGCGAAACCTTTGAACGGCGATCTTCGCACGTTCATGTCGATGTCAGCGTATGCGCTCAACGGACTTCGCTTGTTCCTCGAGCTCATTAAGCCAGCCGAGATACCACCTGGCGAAGGTGAGCCGGCGTCCGTGCGCGTCGATCAGCGGGGCAAGGTCGATGGCGTCAACGCGGTAGTCGCGCCAGACTGTTCCACGTTCGTCTCCGGTGACGACGAGCCAGTAGCGGCGAAGGCAGCCCTCGTCGCACAGGCAGATTGCGCCAGCGGTGCGGCCCGGGTGCCACACCGTTTCCTCCCACCGCCGATGCGCGACCTCGTAGTCGTCGCGGTACTCGAAGTCGTACTGGTTCGGCACACGAAGGCTAAGCGGGTCGATCGGCGACCCGTTGATGTGCTGAGGGGCGAAGGGCTCAGCCAGCCGGTCAGTGTCGGTTCGATGCGTGCTGTCCGCAGCCCACTCCCACGCATCCGCCGCGCGACGAAGCCTCAGCACGCCGTAGGCAGGACCTGCGCCACCGGCACCGACGTGCAGCAGAAAACCACGGTAATCATCTGGCAACCGAGTGTCGAAGGCGCGCTCCGCATCCTCTACTTCTGATTCCGACAGCGAGGGCGCCAACTCAAACCCATGCGCGAAGCTGGCGAAGGTCCGGCCAGCGCCCTGCAGGTCCTGCAACCGTGACACCCGATCGCGAACCCCATGCCATGTCTCCTCCATCACGCGCGGAGTCTAACGGCGGCGGCTGCCCACACACACGACGGTCTTCAGCCAACGCAGCATGTGGCGGTTTGAAGCCTCCTCCCGAAAGGCGACTTCGAAGGGCCAACCTTCACCTCCTGCACAGCATCGATTCCTGAAAATCGCTCCTACCTACATTGCGATCACCATTCCTCGTTCGTGGCACACGTCATTGCGTTCTCGGGTTGCTGCAGGGGTGACCCATGCCGATCTACTCATCGACATACAGGCCTAGATGAATGAGTCCTAAGTCTGAGCTGGTCAATGGGTATGAGGCTCCAGGGCTGCCGCCGCCCAGGCCCGGCTTTATGATCACCTTCATGACCTCCGCGCTTGTCTTGATTGACCTGATGCCCA
>NZ_POUB01000022.1 GCF_003236335.1 Micromonospora deserti | reverse complement strand
CCGGAAGACCCCGCTCGCACCGGCGATCTCGACGATCGAGGCGGCGAGCAGCCCACCGGTCAACGACTCGACGGTGGCCAGGGTCTCCTGCCGCTCGGTCAGGCGATGCACCACCCCGGCGGCCGGGCTGCCCACCGGCCGCTCCCCGTGCGCGTCACGATCCATGTCCCCCACCCTTCCCCGGGGCCGGCCGGTCCAGTCATCCGGCCCGAATCCGGCACCGCTCGTACCATCCGCCCCGCGCCGGCCGGCGGGGCCACTCAGCCGGTGGGACGGCGCAGGCGCAGGGCCTGGGCGACGTAGTCGAAGCCGGTGACCACGGTGACCAGGACCGCCGCCCCCATGATCCACGGGCCCACGGCGGCGAGGGCGGCCGGCATCGGCCAGAGGTACCAGGCGATGGCCAGGATCTGCAGCACCGTCTTGATCTTGCCGCCCCGGCTGGCCGCGATGACCCCGTGCCGGATCACCCAGAAGCGCAGCGCCGTGATGCCCAGCTCCCGCGCGAGGATCACCGCGGTGACCCACCAGGGCAGCCGGTCGTACCAGGAGAGCAGCAGCAGGGCGGCACCGGTGAGCGCCTTGTCGGCGATCGGGTCGGCGACCTTCCCGACCGAGGTGACCAGGCCGAACCGGCGGGCGATCCAGCCGTCCACCAGGTCGGTGACCGAGGCCACCGCGAAGATCAGGCAGGCGGTGATCCGCCAACCCGCATGGCTCATCGCCGAGACGACCACCGAGGCGGCGAAGACCGGCACCAGCACCAGCCGCAGCGCGGTGAGCGCGTTGGCCGCGTTGAGCACCGGCACCCGGGCGACCACCGGGGCCGCCGCCGGGTCCGCCGCGCCGGTCATCGCCGCACCCCGCTCCGACCGCCGTGGCGTACCTGGCACTCCACCACGTGGCTCCCTCGCTCCGTCCGGGCCCGCCGTCACCGTGCCGCGCCGGGCGCCGCCGAGATCATCTCATCCGGCACCGCGACGAGGTCCACCCCTTCAGTGCCGGTGACCGTGGCCCGGACCAGGTCGCCCGGGCGCAGCGCGGCCAGATCCACCCCGCCGCCCACCGGGGCGACCAGGGTGGTCGAGCCGTCGACCTCGGGGGCCTGGTGCGCGGCCCGGCCCTCGACCACCCCGTCGTCGACGGAGTCGACCAGCACCTCGACCGTCGAGCCGAGCCGCTCCTCGGCGCGCTGCGAGCAGAGCTCGTCGGCAAGCGCGCTGAGCTTGTCGTACCGGCGCTTGATCGTGGCGGCGGACACCTTGCCGGGCAGCCCGGCGGCCTCGGTGCCGTCCTCGTCGCTGTAGTCGAACACGCCGATCGCGTCGAGCCGGGCCGCGGAGAGGAACCGGACCAGCTCGGTGACGTCGGCGCGGGTCTCGCCGGGGAAACCGACGATGAAGTTGCTGCGGGCGCCCGCCGCCGGGGCCAACGCGCGGGCCGACGCCAGCAGCTCCAGGAACCGGTCGGTGGAGCCGAACCGGCGCATCCGGCGCAGCACCGGCTCGCTGGCGTGCTGGAACGACAGGTCGAAGTACGGCGCCACCCCCGGCGTGGTGGCGATCGCCTCGACCAGGCCGGGCCGGGTCTCGGCCGGCTGGAGGTAGCTCACCCGCACCCGGACGACGCCCTCGACCGCCGCCAGCTGCGGCAGCAGCTTCTCCAGCGCCCGGGGGTCGCCGAGGTCCTTGCCGTACGACGTCGAGTTCTCGCTGACCAGCACCAGCTCCCGGACGCCGGTCTTGGCCAGCCACTCCGCCTCGGCGAGCAACTCGTCGGGCGTACGGGAGACGAAGGCGCCGCGGAAGGCGGGGATGGCGCAGAACGCGCAGCGGCGGTCGCAGCCACTGGCCAGCTTGAGCGACGCGACCGGGCCGGTGTCGAGCCGGCGGCGCAACACCTGGCGCAGGTGCGCCGGGGTGTGTGCATCGGTCTCGGGCTCGACCGGCCGGGTCGGGGTGGCGTGGCCGGGCAGCGACACCCCGCTGCCCCGACGGGCGACCGGGGTGAGCGGGAGCAGCTCGCGCCGGTCCCGCGGGGTGTGCGCGTCGAACGCCTCGCCGGCGGCGACCGCGTTCAGCCGGGCGGAGATGTCCGGGTAGTCGTCGAAGCTGAGTACCGCCTGCGCCTCCGGCAGGCTGTCGGCCAGTTCCCGGCCGTACCGCTCGGCCATGCAGCCGGCGGCGACCACCTTGGCCCCGGTGCCCGCAGCGGCCAGCAGGGTCTGGATGGAGTCCTGCTTGGCCTTCTCCACGAAGCCGCAGGTGTTCACGACCACCACGTCGGCGCCCTCGCCGTCGGTGGTCACCTGCCAGCCGTCGGCGTGCAGCCGGGCGGCCAGCTCCTCCGAATCAACCTCGTTACGGGCACAGCCCAGGGTCAGCAGGGCGACCCGGCGGCCGTCGGCGGTGGAAGGGAAGGTGGCAGACACCATCCGAGGGTACCGGTCCGGACGCCGGAGACCGCCGTCGGCGGGTCGTCGGCATCGACCGGCTCACACCCGCCCGGCGCGGCCGGCCCCCCGACGCGGGGCTCAGACCGCCGCGGCGCCGACCTGGGCCAGGCGGTCGAGCAGGAAGACCTCGGTGCCGGCCAGGCCGGTCGAGCAGAAGACCGTGATCTGGTCCGCGGCGGTCCGGCCGGGGACCGCGCCGGCCAGCACCGCGCCCAGGTCGCGCAGCCGTCCGGCGTACGGGGGCAGGGCCGCGAGCATCGGCGGGTCGTACGCGGCGGCCTGGGCCGGGGAGTCGGTGACCAGGACGTCGGCGGCGTCCAGCAGGTCGGTGCCGAACTCGGCGCGGTCCCGCTGCTTGAAGCCGACCGCGTTGACGTGGGTGCCGGGGGCGAGGTCGGCGGCGCGGACCACCGGGGTCGGGCTGGTGGTGGCGAGTACCACGACGTCCCGCCGGGCGACCGCGTCGGCCGGGGTGGCGACGGCCCGGGCCGGGACGCCCAGCTCGGCGCGGACCCGGGCGGCGAACGCCTCGCGCCGGGCGGCCGAGCGGCTGTGCACGGTGACCTCGCGCAGCGGGCGTGCCGCGGCGGCAGCCCAGACCTGGGTCCACGCCTGCGCCCCGGAACCGATCACGCCGACGGTGGCGGCGTCCGGGCGAGCCAGGGTGTCCACCGCGACCCCGCCCAGACCGCCGGTACGCCGCGAACCCAGCTCCGCGCCGACAGCCACCGCCCGCACCGCCCCGGTCCGCCCGTCGTGCAGCACCACCACCTGCTCGCCCTCCGGGTGCCCGAAGGTGTCGTACGACCGGAAGCCGTACCACTGGCCGGTGAGGTGCCCGGCGGTGAGCACCATCCGGCCCCCGCCCAGCGGCGCGGCGGCTCGGGGTGGGGCGACCAGGCGGCCGGCGTGGGCGGCCAGCAGGGCGTCCCGCATGGCTGCCACCGTCGTGGCGGCGTCCAGCGCGGCGGCGACCTCGGGGTCGGCGAAGATCATGACCATGATCCCAATACTGCAAGTTGAAGTGAGATTCAGGTCAAGGACGGTGGCCCGGGTCACGCCACGCCCGGACCCATCCCCCGGTGCTACGGTTCGACCCGGTGGCCCGCCAGGCCGGGCCGCCCCGGACGAGTGGTGGGCGTACCCGGTCAGGCGAAGACGCCCCGGATGAGTGCAGACTCGGCTCGTCCCGGCCCCGGCGGCCCGGGCGGCCCCGCGGAGGTGACGTCGATGGCCTGGACCGTGCTGGTGATCTCCGGACTGCTGGAGACGGCGTGGGCGGTCGCCCTGGACCGCAGCGCCGGCTTCACCCGGCCCGTCCCGACGGTGGTGTTCCTGGTGACCCTGGTGCTCAGCATGGTCGGGCTGGCGTACGCGCTGCGGGACATCCCGGTCGGCACCGGCTACGCGGTCTGGGTCGGCATCGGCGCGGTCGGCACGGCCCTGGTCGGGATGGTCGCGTTGCACGAGTCGGCCAGCCTGCCCCGGGTCGTCTGCCTGCTGCTGGTGGTCGCCGGCGTGATCGGCCTCAAGGTCTACCACTGACTCGGCACGCTCGCCCCACGGCTGCGTTTCCGGCCCGGCCAGCACGGCCGCCCGGCCGCCAGCCGTCACTCGTCGTCGCCGCGTAGACCCGCCAGGACCTCCTCCAGCTCGTCCGGCTTGACCAGGACGTCGCGGGCCTTCGACCCCTCCGACGGCCCGACCACGCCCCGGGTCTCCATCAGGTCCATCAACCGGCCCGCCTTGGCGAAGCCGACCCGCAGCTTGCGCTGGAGCATCGAGGTCGAGCCGAACTGCGAGGTGACCACCAGCTCGACCGCCTGCACCAGCAGGTCGAGGTCGTCGCCGATGTCCTCGTCGATCTTCTTCTTGCCCTCCTGCGCCACCGAGAGCACGTCGGGCCGGAACTCCGGCTCGCGCTGGTCCTTGCAGAACTTCACCACGTCGGCGATCTCGCGCTCGGTCACCCAGGCGCCCTGGATCCGGATCGGCTTCGAGGCGCCCATCGGCAGAAAGAGGCCGTCACCCCGGCCGAGCAGCTTCTCGGCGCCCGGCTGGTCGAGGATGACCCGTGAGTCGGCCAGCGACGACGTGGCGAAGGCCAGCCGGGACGGCACGTTGGCCTTGATCAGGCCGGTGACCACGTCGACCGACGGGCGCTGGGTGGCCAGCACCAGGTGGATGCCGGCGGCCCGGGCCAGCTGGGTGATCCGGACGATCGAGTCCTCCACGTCGCGCGGCGCCACCATCATCAGGTCGGCCAACTCGTCCACGATCACCAGCAGGTACGGGTACGGGCGAATCTCCCGCTCGCTGCCCGGCGGGGCCTTGATCTCGCCGGTACGCACCTTGCGGTTGAAGTCGTCGATGTGCCGGACCCCGTTGGCGGCGAGGTCGTCGTAGCGCATGTCCATCTCGCGGACGACCCACTCCAGCGAGTCGGCCGCCTTCTTCGCGTTGGTCACGATCGGCGTGACCAGGTGCGGGATGCCCTCGTAGCCGGTCATCTCGACCCGCTTCGGGTCGATCAGCAACAGCCGCACCTCGTCCGGCGTGGCCCGGGTCAAGATGGACATGAGCAGCGAATTTAGACATGAGCTCTTGCCGGCCCCGGTGGCTCCCGCGATGAGGATGTGGGGCATCTTCGCGAGGTTGGCCACCACGTAGCCGCCCTCGATGTCCTTGCCCAGCGCCACCACCATGGGGTGGTGGTCGCTGGTGGCGGCCCGCGAGCGCAGCACGTCACCGAGGGCGACGTTCTCCGGGTCGGTGTTCGGGATCTCCACCCCGACCGCGCTCTTGCCCGGGATCGGGCTGAGGATCCGCACGTCCGGCGACTTCACCGCGTACGCGATGTTGCGGGAGAGCTGGGTGATCCGTTCGACCTTGACGCCGGGGCCGAGCTCGACCTCGTAGCGGGTGACCGTCGGGCCCCGGGTGAAGCCGGTGACCGCGGCGTCCACGTCGAACTGCTCGAACACACCGGTGAGCGCGGCGATCACCTCGTCGTTGGCCTTGCTCCGGGTCTTCGGCGCGGCGCCGCCGCTGAGCAGGTTCGCCGGGGGCAGGGTGTAGTCACCGGCCAGCCCGGTCAGCGCGAGCTGCTCGGCCCGCGTCGGCGCGGGCGAGTGCTCCGGCGGGTCGACCGGCCGGCGGGTCGCCGGCACCTTGGCCGGCTTGCGGGGCAGCACCAGGGTTTCCTGGAGGTCCGCGCCGTCGAGGTCGTCGGCGAAATCCTCCGGGTCCAGCGGTGGCGGCATCCGCTTCGCCGGCCGCTTGCGGACCGGCTTGGCGGTCGCCTCGTCCGTCTCCTCGCCGGCGGGCGGCGCGACCAGCGTGCCGGCCAGCAGACCGAGCCGCTCGGGAATCTTGTTGATCGGGGTCGCGGTGACCACCAGCAGACCGAAGACCAGCAGCAGGATCAGCAGCGGCACGGCCACCCAGGCGGTGACCGCCCGCTCCAGCAGGCTGCCGACGCCGGCACCGACCAGGCCGCCGGCGAAGTCCCGCTGCGCCGGGCCGGCCGGATCCTGCCCGACGTGCAGCAGCGCGGCGGTGGCGATCAGCATCGAGCCCCAGCCGACCAGCCCCCGACCGCGGTGCTGCGGGTCGGCGGGCTGGCGCATCAGTCGCCAGGCGCCGATCATCAGCAGCACCGGCACCACGATGGCGATGGCACCGAGGAAGAGCCGGACACTGTCGGCCAACCGGGCGCCCACCGGCCCCGCCCCGGAGAACCAGATCGCCACCCCGCTGAGCAGGGCCAGGCCGAAGACCAACAGGCCGGCGCCGTCCCGGCGATGCTCGGGGTCGAGATCCCGGGCGGAGGCGGCCTGCCGGCCGGCGGCGCGTACCGCCCACCCGACGCCGTGCGCCAGCCCCATCCACAGTGCGCCGACCGCGCGTCCGACGTAGACGGCCGGGCCGGGACGCGCGGCCGTGCGCCGCCGGGACGCCGCCCGGGTGGTCTTCTTCGCCGGCTGGCGGGCACGGCTGTTCGTGCTGCCTCGCGGCGACGCGCCGCGCCGCCGGCTCGCCTGAGAGGTACGGCCCGCCATACAGTCAACTTAGCGGCGGGACCCGGCAGATCGCCGCTTTTCCGGGTCGTGTCCGCGCGTCGCGGCACGGAACCGCCGCCCGCCGTGATATCTGCCTCAGAAGGGATGCCCGATGGCGTCGCCGGAATTCGAGGACGGTCCGGAAGGCCCCCTGGCCGGACATCCCGGCCAGCTCCGGCCGTTGACCGGCGAACTCGTCGCCGCCGTGCTGGCCAGCCGGGGCCACGTGGTCCACGTCGACCCGGACGGCGACCTCGTCGGTCGCTGGGACGACAGCCTGATCTGGTTCCTGCGGGTCGGCGCCGCGGCCGAACTGCTCCAGGTGCGCACCGTCACCGCGCCGACGTTCCCGATCGAGTACGTGCCGGCGTTACACGAGTTCTGCAACGCCTGGAACCACGACCGGCTCTGGCCCAAGGCGTTCGTGCACGTCGACGACGACGGGCGGGCCCGGGTCTGCGGCGAGGTGATCACCGATCTGGAGCGCGGCGTGACCCCGCACCAGCTCGACCGGCTGCTCGGCTGCGGCATCTCGACCGGCTGTCAGCTCGCCGTCGAGGTGGGCCGGCTGCCCGGCGGGGTGGTGGCGTGACCGCCCCGGGTTTCGGGCCGGCCGGCTGGACCGCCGGGTGGCCCGGCTGGCCGGGACGCCGGCGCGGGCCGGCCCGCCGCGACCCGGCCCTGACCGAGGCGCTCGCCGACGCCCGGGACCTGCCCGACGGCGCGGCGCGGATCGCCGAGCTGGAACGGATCGCGGCGCACGCCGACGCGGCTGGGGACGACCGCGCCGCCGTGGACGCCCGGTTCGCGCTGATCGAGGCGTACCTGCGGCACGGGGAGCGCTGGCGGCTGGTCGAGCCGCTGCGCCGCTGCCTCGCCGCCGTCGACCGCCGGCCCGACCTGCTGCCGGGCACCGACGCCGCGCTCCTGCTCCGGTTCCAGCGGTACGCGGTCGAGGCGCTGCTGGGCACCCCCCGGGTCGGCCTGGACCAGGCCCGCGCGCTGCTGGACGACCTGGCCGCCCGCACCGCCGCCGGCCCGGACGTCGAACCGGTCGCCGAGCTGCGCTGCCGGATCGCCGACCACCTCGGCGACGAGCCGGACGCCCGGCGCTGGTACGACCGGTGGACGGCGGCCGAGCCGCACCCGGCGGGCGGGTGCCCCGGCTGCGCGCCGGCGCGCCGGGCCGAACTGCTCACCGGGTGGGGTGACTGGGATGCCGCGCTCGACCTGCTGCGGGGCCCGCTCGACGGTGCCGTCGAGTGCAGCGAGCAGCCGGAGCGGGCCCTCGCCGCGGCGCTGCTGCCGTGGCTGCGGGCCGGCGCGCCGGAGCGGGCCGCGCGGGCGCACGTGCGGGCGTACCGGCGGCACCGGCGGGAACGGGCCGCCTTCGGGTACCTCGCCGCGCACCTGCGCTTCTGCGCGTTGGGCGGGCACCCGGCGCGCGGGCTGGACATCCTCGCCGAGCAGTTGCCCCGGCTGGACCACGCCGACGACGACCTGTCCGCGATGGAGTTCGCCGCGGCCGGGGCGCTGGTCTGCGCGGTCGCCGTCGAGGCGGGGCTCGGCGGGCGCCGGGTGCACCGGCCCGCGTACGGCGGGCGGCCCCCGGCCGACCGGCCCGTCGCCACGCTCGGCGCGGAGCTGCTGGGGCTGGCCACCGGGCTGGCCGGGAGCTTCGACGCGCGCAACGGCACCGGGCACCAGTCCGCCCGGATCGCGTCCTGGCTGGCCGAACGGCCACTCGCCGAACCGGTCCCGCTGCCACCCGACGAGCCGGACGAGGAGGTGGATGACAGCACGGTCGACCTGGACGACGGCGGGTCGGCCGAGCAGGAGCTGGCGCCGCTGAGCCTGACGATGATCACCGCCGCGCTGGACCGGCGCGGGGATCGCTACGCCGTGGGCGCCGGCGGCATCGTGGTCGGGCAGTGGGGGCCGGCACTGATCCAGATCCGGCAGGCCGGGGAGCGCGGGGAGATCCTCCGGGTGCGGGCGGTGGCCGGCCGCCGGCTGCCCGCCGACCGGCGCTCCGAGGCGTACGCCTTCTGCAACGCCTGGAACCACGACCGCCTGCTGCCGACGGCGTCCGCGCACGAACAGGCCGGCGAGCTGGTGCTGGCCGGCGAGGTCAGCACCGACCTGGCGCACGGGGTGGCGCCGGCCCAGCTCACGGTGCTGCTGGCCGCGGCGGTCAGCACCGGCGTCGCGTACGCCGAGGCGGTCGAGGCCCTGCCCTGACCGGTGCCGGTCGCACCCGCACCGGGCCGGTCGCCCGCGTCCGTGGCTGGACGGCGGCGACCGGCCCGGCCGGATGTGTGGATCAGCCGGCGGTGACGAGGGTCAGGTCGTTGGCCGCGAGGATCTCGTTGAGCGGCTGGAAGAAGGTCACCCCGCCCCGGGTGCAGTCGCCGGATCCGCCCGAGGTGACCCCCTGCGCCTGGTCACCGGAGAGCCATGCCCCGCCAGAGTCGCCCGGCTCGGCGCAGACGTTCGTCCGGGTCAGCCCGGTGACCGTGCCCTCCGGGTAGTTGACCGTCGCGTTGCGCGCCCGGATCACCCCGCAGCGGGTGCCAGTGGTCGAGCCGGAGCGGCAGACCGAGGCGCCGACCGGGGCTTCCTGCGAGCCGGCCACCGGCAGCGTGCCGCCGGCGAAGTCGTTCACCACGCCCTGCGGCGTCCACGCGTTGTTCACCTCGACGAACGCCCAGTCGTCACCGGGGAAGGACGAGGCGCGGAAGGTGCCCTGGGCGACCCGGTTCGCGCCGGCGGTGCGGTCCCCCGGCCGGCCGCAGTGCCCGGCGGTGACGAAGCCGCCGACCACGGAGAAGCCGACCGAGCAACGGCCGGCGGTGTTGATGAAGTACGCGTCCCCGCCGCGCACGTCGAACAGCAGCCGGGGAGCCTCCGCCGAGGTGTCGACCCGGACCACGCCGGCCGGGGCCCCGCTGGTGGCGGCGAAGCGGCGGGCGGCCGCCTCGGCGCCGGGCTGGGCGAGCACCGCCACCGAGTTGGTGGTCACGTCGACGTACCAGCCGGCCACGTCCGGGCTGGCCCGCCCGCCGGCCCGGTCGAGCCGGCTCTTGACCGCGTCCAGCTCGCCGACGCCCCGGTCCACCTGCTTCGGCACCGCGCCGGCAGCCCGTACCGCCGCGGCGTCGGCCGGATCGGCGACCGCCACGGTGAGCTGGCGCCCGTCCGCGCTGAGCCAGCTACCGCCGTAGTCCGCGCCGAGCTCGGCCCGCAGCCGGGCGACGGTGCCGGCGGCCCGGCGCTCGGTGGCCAGCCGGTCGACCGCCTGATCGCGGGAGAGCGACAGGTCGCGCCGCATCGCGTCGAGCACCTCCGGGGCGACGCCGGCCGGCGCGGCCGTACCACCGGCCCGGTCGGCCGGGGCAGTGCCCTCCCCCGCCACCGCGGGCAGGGTCACCGCCGCCGCCGTTCCCGCCGCCGCCACCAGTACGCCGATGGCTGTCATCCGTCTGCGGTCCATCCGCCACGCTCCTCCCGGCGAGCCTGATCAGGCCCGTCGGGACGGAGTACGAAAGCGACGGTCGGACGGTTGAACGATCGACGAAAAACTATCCGGAGGCGGTCAGACCTCGACCACCGTGGGCACGATCATCGGCCGGCGGCGGTACGCGTCGTTGACCCACCGCCCGACCGTGCGCCGGACGATCTGCTGGAGCTGGTGCGGGTCGGTGATCCCGTCCGCGGCGGCCCGGTTCAGCGCCTCGGTGACCAGTGGGATCACCGGGTTGAACGCCTCCGGGTCCTCCGAGAACCCCTTCGCGGAGACGGTCGGGCCGCCGACCACCTTGCCGGTGACCGAGTCGACCACCACGGTGGTGGCGATGAAGCCACCGTCGCCGAGGATCCGCCGCTCGGTCAGCAGCGACTCGCTGACGTCGCCGACGGCGAGGCCGTCGACGTAGACGTAGCGGCTCTTCACGTGCCCGACCAGGCTGGCCCGCCCCTCGACCAGGTCGACCACGTCGCCGTCCTCGCAGAGCACCACCCGGTCGGGGGCGACCCCGGACTCGATGCCGAGCCGGGCGTGCGCGCGCAGGTGGCGCCACTCGCCGTGCACCGGCATGAGGTTGCTGGGACGCACCACGTTGAGCAGGTAGAGCAGCTCTCCGGCGGGGGCGTGCCCGGAGACGTGCACCTTGGCGACGTCCTTGTGCACCACCACCGCGCCGGCCCGGGCCAGCCGGTTGATCACCCGGTAGACCGACGTCTCGTTGCCCGGCACCAGCGACGAGGCCAGCACGACGGTGTCACCGGGGGCGATGGTGATGTGCCGGTGGTCGCCGCTGGCCATCCGGCCCAACGCGCTCATCGGCTCGCCCTGCGACCCGGTGGACATCAGCACGATCTGCTCGGGCGGCATGGTGGTCGCCTCGTCGAGGCCGACGACCAGGCCGGGCGGGATGTTCAGCAGCCCCAGATCGCGGGCGATGCCCATGTTGCGGACCATGGACCGGCCGATCAGGGCGACCTTGCGGCCGTGCTCGGCGGCGGAGTCGAAAACCTGCTGCACCCGGTGCACGTGCGAGGCGAACGAGGCGACGATGATCCGCCCGCGCGCCTTGGCGAAGATCGAGTCGAGCACCGGCCCGATCTCCCGCTCAGGAGTGACGAAGCCGGGGATCTCCGCGTTGGTGGAGTCCGACAGCAGCAGGTCCACGCCCTCGGCGCCGAGCCGGGCGAAGCCGGCCAGGTCGGTGACCCGGCCGTCCAGCGGGAGCTGGTCCATCTTGAAGTCGCCGGTGTGCAGCACCAGGCCGGCCGGGGTGCGGATGGCCACCGCGAGGGCGTCCGGGATCGAGTGGTTCACCGCGAAGAACTCGCACTCGAAGGGGCCGAGCCGCTCCCGGCCGCCCTCCCGCACGGTCAGCGTGTACGGCTGGATCCGCCGCTCGGCGAGCTTCGCCTCGACCAGGGCGAGGGTGAACTGCGACCCGACCAGCGGGATGTCCGGCTTGTGGGCAAGCAGGTACGGCACCGCGCCGATGTGGTCCTCGTGGCCGTGGGTGAGCACGATCGCCTGGACGTCGCCGAGCCGATCCAGGATCGGGCCGAAGTCGGGCAGGATCAGGTCGACGCCGGGCTGCTCCACGTCCGGGAAGAGCACCCCGCAGTCGACGACCAGCAGCTTGCCGTCGTACTCGAAGACGGTCATGTTCCGACCGATGGCGCCGAGCCCGCCGAGCGGGATGATCCGCAGTCCGCCCTCCGGCAGCGGCGGGGGCAGTTCCGCATCGATGTGCGCCTCGGTCACGCGTCCACCTCATTCTGCGACGCCGTTACCCGGCGTCCGTCGTGTCGTTCGATCATTCGGGCAGCTCCAGGCCCGCTGCCGCGCAGTCGGCGCGCAGCTGGGCGAGTTCGTCGTCGGTGGCGTCGACCAGCGGCGGGCGCACCGGGCCGGCCGGCAGCCCGGCAGCCGTCAGGCCCGCCTTCACCAGGATCACGCCCTGGGTCCGGAAGATGCCGGTGAACAGCGGCAGCAACCGCCGGTGCAGGCCCAGGGCGGTGGCGGCGTCGCCGGCGTCGTGTGCCTCGATCATCTGCCGGGTGAGCGCGCCGGTGAAGTGGGTGGAGGTGCCGACCACGCCGACGGTGCCGACGGTCAGGGCGGGCAGGGTCAGCGAATCCTCCCCGCTGTAGAAGGCGAGGTTGGTGCGGGCGGTCACCCAGCTGGTGGCGGTCAGGTCGCCCTTGGCGTCCTTCACCGCGACGATCCGGCCGTGCTCGGCGAGGCGCACCATCGTCTCGGTGGCGATCGGCACGCCCGTCCGGTGCGGGATGTCGTAGAGCATCACCGGCAGGCCGGTGGCGTCCGCCACGGTGGTGAAGTGGCGCAGCAGCCCGCTCTGCGGCGGCTTGTTGTAGTACGGCGCCACCACCAGCAGGCCGTTCGCGCCGGCCTTCTCGGCCGCGGCGGCCAGCTCGATGGTGTGCCGGGTGTCGTTGGTGCCGACCCCGGCGACCACCTTGGCACGGTCGCCGACGGCCTCCACCACAGCCCGGATCAGGCGTTCCTTCTCCGCGTCCGTGGTGGTCGGCGACTCGCCGGTGGTGCCGTTGACCACCAGCGCGTCGTTGCCCTGCTCGTCGACCAGGTACGCCGCCAGTCGGGCGGCGCCGTCGACGTCGAGCGAACCGTCGGCGGTGAACGGGGTCACCATCGCCGTGAGCACTCGCCCGAAGGGGCGGGACACCGCCCGGGCGGCGGTGTCAGGGTGGTCGTGGTTCATGCCACCAACCTAGCGGACGACCACCGGCACCCCGCCGGGGAAGGGCTCAGGACAGCTCGGCGTGCGGGCTCGCCGCTACCTCGCTGCCGTCGGGCAGGGTGGAGATGACGAAATCGGCGAAGACGTTCGGTGCGACCCGCTGCAGCTGCCGCAGGCACTCCACAGCCAGCTCGCGGATCTCCACGTCGGCGTGCTCGGTGGCGCGCATCGCGACGAAGTGCCGCCAGGCCCGGTAGTTGCCGGTGACGACGATCCGGGTCTCGGTGGCGTTGGGCAGCACCGCGCGGGCCGCCTGGCGGGCCTGCTTGCGCCGCAGGGTGGCGTTCTCCACGTCGGCGAAACGCCGCTCCAGCCCCTCCAACAGCTCGTTGTACGCCCGTACGCTCGCCTCGGCCGCCTCCACGAACCGCTTGTGCAGCTCCGGATCCTCGGCGATCACCGCCGGCTCGACCATGGCGGCGTCCCGCTCCGGCACGTACCGCTGGGAGAGCTGGGAGTACGAGAAGTGCCGGTGCCGGATCAGCTCGTGGGTGAACGACCGGGACACCCCGGTGAAGTAGAAGCTGACCGACCCGTGCTCCAGCACCGACAGGTGCCCGACCTCCAGGATGTGCGCCAGGTAGCCGGCGTTCGTGGCGGTCGCCGGGTTCGGCTTACGCCACGACTGGTAGCAGGCCCGGCCGGCGAACTCGGCGAGCGCCTGGCCGCCGTCGGCGTCGGTCGACCACGGCACGTCGTCCGGGGCCTCGAAGTGGGTCCACGCGATGAGCTTGACCTGTGGCTGAACCATGTCCGGCATTCCTGGGACTGTAGTTGGCCGGCGGTCGCGGGGAAAAGTTGGGCTCGCGGGGCGGAGGGGCCGCACGCTGCGAATCGTGGACACGTACCGTGCCATCCGAACGACAGGTGTCCAATATCTCGGCGAGGCCCAGACCGGTGGCGGGCGCCCTGTCGAGCTGCCCCCATGGACGGGGCAGCCGACGACGGTGGGATCACGCAGCGGGGGCAGCCAGGCGGGCGGAGCACAGGCGCACGCACCGGCGATCGCCGTGGCCCAGTAGCACACCGGCCGCCGGCACACCGCGCTCGCAGGCAACAGCGCCAGCGCCGTGCGGTCGCACAGCCGTCCCGCGGGCCCCGGCCGTCCCGCGCGCCCCAGGTGGTTCGGGCGCCCGGATGGTCCGCCCGCCGGTCAGACGTAGAGCGAGGTGAAGGGCGCCCACGGCAGGTTGCGCGCCACCGAGAAGGCCAGCCAGGCGGCCAGGAAGCCACCAATCAGCTTCGGGCTGATCCGCAGCTCCGGCAGCCGCCAGCCGAACGCCTGGTTGCCCGCCCACGCGACGAAGAGGTACGCCAGGAAGGGCAGCGCGAAGACGAAGAGGAAGTGGTGGCGGGCGGCGGCCGGCAGGTCGCCGTGCAGCACGTACCAGAGGGCGCGGGTGCCGCCGCAGCCGGGACAGTCCAGCCCGGTGGTCAGCTTGAGCAGGCAGGTCGGCGCGGCGTCGGGCGCGGACCGGGTGGGATCGCTGATCAGCGCGTAACCGATCCCGGCGGCAACGCAGCCGAGCGCGGCCAGCGGCACGGCCCAGCGCGGCGATCGGTCGTAGAGCCGCACCACGAAGCGGGTCAGCCGGTCGGGCTCGGGCGCCGGGTAGGAGGGTGGCACCTGCACGGCCGGCCACCCTGCCGCGGGGGCGGCCGCGAACGCGGGCGGCGGGGCGTCCGCGCCGGTCGGCGGGTGCGGCTGAGGGGCCGGTCCGTCAACGCTCGTCACGCCGCTCACCGTACACCGGCCACGCCCGTCAGGGCGGCGGCAAGCGGGGCGGCCAGGTCACCGGCGGCGGGCGGCGCCACCGCGTCCAGGCCGAGCCAGCCGGCGAGGCGGTAGAGTTCGGCGGCGAGCGCCAGCGCGGTCTCGCCCGCGTCGGCACCCGGCTCGATCCAGGCCGCCGGCACCAGCAGCACCCTGGCCTTACGGTCGGCCTTCAGGTCGACCCGGGCGGTGAACCGCTCCCCCTGCAGGAAGGGCAGCACGTAGTAGCCGTGCACCCGCTGCGGCGCGGGGACGTAGATCTCGATCCGGTAGCTGAAGTCGAAGAGCCGTTCGGTGCGCCCCCGCTCCCACACCAGCGGGTCGAACGGGCTGACCAGGGTGTTGCCGCGTACCCACCGGGGCAGCCGGGCGGCGGCGTGCAGCCAGGCCGGCTGCCGCCAGCCCTGCACGACGACCGGCAGCAGCTCACCCGCCTCGACCAGCTCGGCGATGGCCTGGCGGGCCCCGGCCAGCGGCAGCCGGAAGTAGTCGCGCAGTTCCGGCTCCGCGGCCACCCCGAGCGACCGGGCGGCGATCGCCACCAGCGTGCGGTACGCCTCGGCGTCGGCGGGTGTCGGGGTCGCCAGCACGGCGGCGGGCAGCACCCGCTCCGGCAGGTCGTAGCGGCGGGCGAAGGACGTGGTGCGCTCTGCGGCGGTGACCTCGCCGGCCCAGAAGAGGAACTCCAGCGCCCGCTTCACCGCCGACCAGTTCCACCCCCAGTTGCCGGTCTCCCGGGGCGCGTCGTGCTCGATCTCGGCGGCGGTGAGCGGACCCCGGGCGGCCACCTCGTCGCGCACCCAGGCGACCAGCTCCGGCTGCTCCTGGGCGATCCGGCGCATCCCGCCCCAGGCGGCGGAGCGGGCGTTGGCCATCCGCCAGCGCAGCGCCGGGTGCAGCCCGACCGGGACCAGGGATGCCTCGTGCCCCCAGTACTCGAAGACCTCGCGGGGCCGGCGGTAGGCGGCGGCGTCGAGCAGGCCGGTCGGGTAGGGGCCGAGGCGGCTGTAGAGCGGCAGGTAGTGCGCGCGTTGCAGCACGTTGACCGAATCCATCTGGATCAGCCCGACCCGGTCGAGCACCCGGCGCAGGTGCCGGCGGGAGGGCACCCCGGTGGGAGGCGGGTCGGCGAAGCCCTGGGCGGCGAGCGCCACCCGGCGGGCCTGGGCGAGCGAGAGCGATTCCGGTGCGGCCATCGTCGGGCACCCTATTCGACGGGTACGACGCCGGAGCGGACGCTTTACCGATCGCCCACCGCCGCATAGAACGGACACATGCTCACCATCCGCCACGAGGAGCCCGACGACGCCGAGGCGGTCGCCCGGGTGCACGTGCACAGCTGGCAGGCCGGCTACGCCGGGATCGTGCCGGACGAGGTGCTGCGGCGGCTCAACGTCACGGTCTGGGCGCAGCGCCGCCGCGACCTCGGCACCGCCGACCCGGAGCACCCGTTCACCACCCTGCTCGCCGAGCGGGACGGTGCGCTCGTCGGGTTCACCTCGTTCGGGCCGTACCGGGTCGACCAGGACCGGGCCGACCTCGACCCGGCGTACGGGGAACTGCTCGCCCTGTACGTCGAGCCGGCGCACTGGGGCGACGGCACCGCGCCGGCGCTGCTCGCCGCGGCCCGCGCCGGGCTGGCCGCGCGCGGCTGGTCGGAGTACCGGCTCTGGGTGCTCGCCGACAACGGGCGGGCCCGCCGCTTCTACCAGCGGGCCGGGCTGTCACCCGACGGTGAACGGTCGACGTACCCCGTGCCGCTCTCCGGTGGCCGCCCGCCGGTCGGGCTCGTCGAGCTGCGGTACGCCGGCCGCCTCGACGGCTGACCCGGCCGGCACCGCCCAGCGCCGGATCGGCAGGAACGCCAGCAGCGCGAGGCTGATCCAGACGTAGGCGTTGCCGCCGACGAAGCCGTCCACCCCGGTGAAGTCCTTCTCCCAGGCCCAGACGATCCGGCTGATCAGGAACGCGTACCCGACGATCGCGGCGGCCAGCAGGGCGCGGCGCCGGCGGCTGGCGGCGGGCATGGCCACGGCGTTGTCCACCAGCAGGATCAGCGCCGGCAGCAGCCACACCAGGTGGTGCACCCAGGTGACCGGGCTGACCAGGCACATCACCGCACCGGTGAGGGCCAGGCCGGTCGCCTCGTCGCCGACAGCCACCGCGGCCCGGGACCGCCACACCCACAGCGCCAGCGTGGCGAGCACCAGCAGCAGCCAGGCCAGGGTGCTCGGCTGCTCCGGGTTGAGGCGGGCCACCACCCCGCGCAGCGACTGGTTGGAGACGAACGCCAGCTCGCCCACCCGGGCGGTGTTCCACAGCGCCTCGGTCCAGAACTCGCGGGAGGCGTCCGGGAAGAGCGCGGCGGCGGCCAGCGTCGCGCCGGCCGCGGTGGCCGTCGAGGTGACCGCGGCCCGCCAGCGCCGGGTGACCAGCAGGTAGACGATGAAGATGCCCGGGGTCAGCTTGATCGCTGTGGCCAGGCCGATGCCCACTCCGGCCCACCGGTTGCCGGCCGGCAGCAGCCGCAGCAGGTCGACCGCGACCAGGAACAGCAGCAGCATGTTGACCTGGCCGAAGTTGACCGTCTCGCGCATCGGCTCGTACGCGGCGGCCAGGCAGAGCGCCACGGCGAGGGCGAACCAGCGGGTCCACCCGGCCCGGCGGGAGATCGGGTCGACCAGCCACCAGAACAGCACCGCGCTGACGACCACGCTGGCGGTCACGCTGACCACGATCGCCGCCGTCCACGGCAGGTACGCCATCGGCAGCATGACCAGGGCGGCGAACGGCGGGTAGGTGAAGCCGTACTGGGTGCCCGGCTTGAGGAAGTCGTAGATCTCCCCGCCGTCGTGCACCCACCAGGTCAGCGCGCCGTAGTAGACCTTCAGGTCGAAGAAGCCGTGCCGGACGGCGGCGACGGAGAGGAAGGCGGACACCGCGGCGGCGAGCGCGACGACGCCGACGACCTGCCGGAACGTCCGTCCGGGACCCTGCGCCACCGGCGCCTCCTCCACCCTGCGTAGGCTTCCGTCCATGGCTCTCGGGTACGTCCGCCCGGCGCGTCCGGAGGACGCCGGCGAGATCGCACGCATCCAGCTCGCGACCTGGCGGATCGCGTACCGCCGGATCCTGCCCCGGCACGTGCTGGACAACCTGGACGAGGCGTGGCTCGCCCGGCGGTGGAGCGCGGCGGTGCAGGAGCCGCCCTCCGGCACCCACCGGGTGCTGGTCGCCGTCGAACAGGCCGAGCAATCGTATCTGGTGGGGTTCGCCGCCTCCGGTCCGGCCGACGCGGAGGCCCTCGCGCCCGGCGAGCCGGCCGAGGCGCTCGCGCCGGACGTGGCCGCGGTGACCGACCTGCTGGTCGAGCCGCGCTGGGGCCGGCGCGGGCACGGCAGCCGGCTGCTCGCCGCCAGCGTCGACCGGTGGCGGGAAGACGGGTTCGCGCGGGCCGTGGCGTGGGCGTTCGACGGCGACGAGGCGACCCGGAGGTTCCTCACCAGCACGGGGTGGGAGCCCGACGGCGCGGCCCGCGCGCTGGACGTGGACGACATGCTCGTCCCCCAGGTGCGCCTGCACGTGGCGGTCCCGGCCGAGGCGGCCGCCGAGGGCTGACCGACGGCCCGACCCGCGGTCGTGTCCGGGCTGCCGACCCGGCTGGCCGGCTGACGTCCCGGCGCGGCGATGAGTTCCGGCCGCCCGATCCGTCAACTCTTTGTACGGCCGGTGCGTGGCCGGCGCCGACCGCCACACCGGCGGCACCGACCACGCACCGGCGGTACCGATCGTTGGACGGAGACGAGGCGAAGGAGGAGAGGACGATGTTCACGGACACGAAGGCGCTCAGCAGCTTCTCGGTGGACGACAGCGGCCGAGCCGAGCGGTTCTACGCCGAGACGCTCGGCCTGCGGGTGTCGCGGGACGACGCCATGGGCGGCGTGCTGACGCTGCACGTCGCCGGGGACCGGGACATCCTGGTCTACCCGAAGGACAGTCACACGCCGGCGACCTACACCGTGCTCAACTTCCCGGTCGACGACATCGACCGGGCCGTCGACGAGCTGACCGCGCGGGGGGTGCGGATCGCGCGCTACGCGGGGATGAAGCAGGACGACAAGGGGATCGTGCGGGACGGCCCGGGGCCGTCGATCGCCTGGTTCACCGACCCGGCCGGCAACGTCCTGTCCGTGCTGGAACAGTGACGCCGCTGGCGGTTCCCGGCCCCGGGCCGGGGGCCGCCACCCGGCCCGCCCCGACCATGAGGTTCGCGTCGTTGTGCATCGCCAACGGCGGCACCGGAGCAGCCTAGGGCCACCCCCGCGATCCGCCCAGCGGTTTCAGTCCAGCAGCGCGTCCAAGCCGACGGTCAGGCCGGGCCGGTTACGCACCGCCCGCACGGCCAGCAGCACCCCGGGCATGAACGAGGCCCGGTCGTACGAGTCGTGCCGGATGGTGAGCGTCTCACCGGTGGTGCCGAAGAGCACCTCCTGGTGGGCCACCAGGCCGGTGGCGCGCACCGCGTGCACGCGTACCCCGTCGATGTCGGCGCCCCGGGCACCGGCGACCTCGTCCTTGGTGGCGTCCGGCGGGGCCCCGAGCCCGGCCTCGGCGCGGGCCGCCGCGATCAGCCGCGCGGTGTGCGTGGCCGTGCCGCTGGGCGCGTCGAGCTTACGGGGGTGATGCTGCTCGATGATCTCGACGGACTCGAAGTGGCGGGCCGCCCGCGCGGCGAACTGCATCATCAGCACCGCGCCGATGCCGAAGTTCGGGGCGATCACCACGCCCACGCCAGGCTTGCGGGCCAGCCAGCCGCGCACCCGCTCCAGCCGCTGCTCGGTGAAGCCGGTGGTGCCGACCACCGCGTTGATGCCCTGGTCGATGCACCAGTGCAGGTTGTCCATGACCACGTCCGGGGTGGTGAAGTCCACAACCACCTCGGCGCCGGCGTCGGAGGCGTTGAACAGCCAGTCACCCTGGTCGACCATGGCCACCAGGTCCATGTCCGGGGCCGCGTCGACGGCCTTGCAGACCTCGACGCCCATCCGGCCCCGGGCGCCCAGCACGCCGACTCGGATCGGCTCGTCCGCGCTCTTCTCCTGCTCGTCAGTCACGGGGCACAACCTATCCCAATCGGGACGCCGTCAACCCGGCGGGACGGTCAACCGGCGGCGAAGTCGTTCGCGCCGAACGGGCCGACCACGGCCAGGGACATCGGCCGGCTGAGCAGCTCCGCGGCGAGGGTGTTCACGTCGGCCACGGTGACCGCGTCGACCCGGCGAAGCAGCTCGTCGACCGGCATCAGGTCGTTGTAGAGCAGCTCACCCTTGGCCAGCCGGCTCATCCGCGAGCCGGTGTCCTCCAGGCCCAGCACGAACGAGCCCTTGGACATGCCCTTGCCCCGGGCCACCTCGGCCTCGGTCAACCCGTCGGCGGCCACCCGGGCCAGCTCGGCCCGGGTCAGCTCGAGCACCTCGTCGACCTTGCCAGGGGCGCAGCCGGCGTAGACGGCGAACAGGCCGCTGTCGGCGTACTGGCTGGCGTAGGAGTAGACCGAGTAGGCCAGGCCGCGCCGCTCGCGGATCTCCTGGAACAGCCGGCTGGACATGCCACCGCCGAGCACGTTGTTGAGCACGCCGAGGGCGAAGCGCCGCTCGTCCAGCCGGTCGATGCCCGGGCCGCCGAGGATGATGTGCGCCTGCTCGGTCTCCTTCGGCTCGACCAGGGTGCCGGCGGGCCGCACGCGTACCGCCGGGGTGGTCGGCCGGTGCGGCGCCGGTGTGGCGGGCTCGGTGTCCAGCGGGCCGCCGCGCAGCGCCTGGCGGACCATCCTGACCACCGTGGCGTGGTCCAGGTTGCCGGCGGCGGCGACGACGATCTGCGGTGCGACGTAGCGGCGCCGGTAGAAGCCCTGGATCTGCCGGCGGGTCATCGGGGTGACCGTCTCCTCGGTGCCGGAGATCAGCCGGCCCAGCGGGTGGTCGCCGTAGACGGCCCGGGCGAACAGGTCGTGCACCTCGTCACCGGGCTCGTCGTCGTGCATGGCGATCTCCTCCAGGATCACGCCCCGCTCGGTCTCCACGTCGGCCGGGTCGAGCACCGAGTCGGCGACCAGGTCGCACATCACGTCGATCGCCAGCGGCAGGTCCTCGTCCAGCACCCGCGCGTAGTAGCAGGTGTACTCCTTGGTGGTGAAGGCGTTGGTCTCGCCGCCCACCGCCTCGATGGCCGAGGAGATCTCCAGCGCGCCGCGCTTGTGGGTGCCCTTGAAGAGCAGGTGCTCCAGGAAGTGCGCGGCGCCCGCCTGCGGGCCGGTCTCGTCCCGGGAGCCGACCGCGACCCAGATGCCGAACGACACGCTGCGCATGGCCGGGATCGCCTCGGTGAGCACGCGCAGGCCGCTGGGCAGCACGGTACGGCGTACCGTGCCGCCCAGCGGGTCGTCACGCAGGGTGCGGGTCACCGCCCGGGAGGCACCGGAGCGGGCCATCCCACTGCCCGGGGATGACGCCACCCCCCGTCGATCCGGCGGAAACGGCGCACGACTGGCCCGACTCACGTGTTGCTCCCAGATCGACGAGGGGTGGGTGGGGTGCGCTTGCTCGGCGTCAGCTGTGCCGGGTACGGCGGCGCGGACGCTCGCCGCCCTCGCCACCCTCGCCACCCTCGCCGCGGTCCGGGCCACGGCCGCCCCGCTCGCCGCCACGCTCCCGGTCGCCCCGGTCGCGTGGGCCCCGGTCGCCCCGGTCCCGGCCGGCCGGGCGCTCGGCACCGGCCGCCTCACCGGCGGTCGGCGCCTCGGCGCCCTCCGGGCGGACCTTGTCCAGGTAGATCTTGCCGCGCTGGTCGATGTCGGCGATCTCCACCTCGACCTTGTCGCCGACGTTGAGGAAGTCCTCGACCTTTTCGACCCGCTTGCCGTCGCCCACCTTGGAGATGTGCAGCAGGCCGTCGCGGCCCGGCAGCAGCGAGACGAACGCCCCGAACGCCGCGGTCTTGACCACGGTGCCGAGGAACCGGTCGCCCACCTTGGGCAGCGTCGGGTTGGCGATCGCGTTGATCCGCTCGACCGCCGCCTGCGCCGACGGGCCGTTAGTGGCGCCGACGTAGATGGTGCCGTCGTCCTCGATGGAGATCTCGGCGCCGGTCTCGTCCTGGATGGCGTTGATGGTCTGCCCCTTCGGGCCGATCACCATACCGATCTTGTCGACCGGGATCTTGACGGTGGTGACCCGCGGCGCGTAGTCCGACATCGGGGCCGGGGCCTCGATCGCCCGCTGCATCACGTCCAGGATGGTCTGCCGGGCCTCGTGGGCCTGCTGCAGCGCGGCGGCCAGCACGTCGGACGGGATACCGTCGAGCTTGGTGTCGAGCTGCAACGCGGTGACGAAGTCCCGGGTGCCGGCGACCTTGAAGTCCATGTCGCCGAACGCGTCCTCGGCGCCGAGGATATCGGTCAGCGTCACGTACCGGGTCTTGCCCTCGACCTCGTCGGAGATGAGGCCCATCGCGATGCCGGCGACCGGCGCCTTCAGCGGCACGCCCGCGGAGAGCAGGCCCAGCGACGAAGCGCAGACCGAACCCATCGAGGTGGAGCCGTTGGAGCCGAGTGCCTCGGAGACCTGCCGGATGGCGTACGGGAACTCCTCCCGCGAGGGCAGCACCGGGATCAGCGCCCGCTCGGCGAGCGCGCCGTGGCCGATCTCGCGCCGCTTCGGCGAACCGACCCGGCCGGTCTCACCCGTCGAGTAGGGCGGGAAGTTGTAGTTGTGCATGTAGCGCTTGGACTTCTCCGGGGAGAGGGTGTCCAGCGCCTGCTCCATGCGCAGCATGTTCAGCGTGGTGACGCCCAGGATCTGGGTCTCGCCCCGCTCGAACAGCGCCGAGCCGTGCACCCGGGGCAGCACGCCGACCTCGGCGGTCAGCGGGCGGATGTCGCGCGGACCCCGGCCGTCGATGCGGACCTGCTCGCGCAGCACCCGGCTGCGGACCTCGGACTTGGTCAGCGAGCGGAACGCGGCGGACAGCTCCTTCTCCCGGCCCTCGAAGCGCGGGCCGAGCTCCTCGTGCATGCGGGCCCGGATCGCGTCCAGCGCCTCCTCGCGGGCCGCCTTGCCGGCGATCTGGAGGGCCTCGGCGACATCGGCGCGGGCCAGCTCGGCGACCGCCTCGTACGCGTCGTCGGCGTAGTCCAGGAAGACCGGGAAGTCGACGACCGGCTTGGCGGCCACCTCGGCCAGCTCGCTCTGCGCCCGGCACAGCTCGCGGATGGCCGGCTTGGCGGCCTCCAGGCCGCTGGCGACGACCTCCTCAGTCGGGGCGGTGGCCCCGCCGGCGACCAGCTTCACGGTGTTCTCGGTGGCCTCGGCCTCGACCATCATGATGGCGACGTCGCCGTCGGGCAGAGCGCGCCCGGCGACCACCATGTCGAAGGTGGCCCGCTCCAGCTCCTCGTAGGTCGGGAAGGCGACCCACTGGCCGTCGATGTGCGCCATCCGGGTCGCCCCGATCGGGCCGGAGAACGGCAGGCCGGAGAGCTTGGTCGACATCGACGCGGCGTTGATGGCCACCACGTCGTACGGGTGCTTCGGGTCGAGCGACAGGACGGTCTCGACGACCTGGACCTCGTTGCGTAGGCCCTTGACGAACGACGGGCGCAGCGGCCGGTCGATCAGCCGGCAGGTGAGGATCGCGTCCTCGCTGGGGCGGCCCTCCCGGCGGAAGAACGAGCCGGGGATGCGGCCCGCGGCGTACATCCGCTCCTCGACGTCGACGGTCAGCGGGAAGAAGTCGAACTGCTCCTTCGGCTGCTTGCCGGCGGTGGTGGCGGAGAGGACGACCGTCTCGCCGAGCTGGGCGACGACGGAGCCGGCGGCCTGGCGGGCCAGCCGGCCGGTGGAGAAGGTGACCTCACGGGTGCCGAAGGCCCCGTTGTCGATTACGGCGGTGCGGGATTCGGTGCCGAGGTTGGTCTCGGTCATGGTGCTGTCGTGCTCCTTCGCATCGGCGGGCCCACGACGCGGGAGCTGCTCAGACGGCCGGTCTTCGATCGAAGCGCCCGGGGTGACCGGCGAGATGCCGGGATGCCCGGGGGCCACTACCGGAGACCGGTACGCTGACCGGCCCCTGCTCGGGTGGTCGCACGGCCCTGTTCTTCCTGTGGTGGTACCGGAACGGGGGAGCGGCCCGATGGGCCACTCCCCCGTCACGTCACCGGCGCAGACCGAGCCGCTCGATGAGCGACCGGTAGCGGTTGATGTCCTTCTTCTGGACGTAGTTGAGCAGCCGACGGCGCCGGCCGACCAGCAGCAGCAGCCCGCGGCGGCTGTGGTGGTCGTGCTTGTGCACCTTCAGGTGCTCGGTGAGCTCGGCGATCCGCTTGGTGAGGACCGCGACCTGGACCTCCGGCGAACCGGTGTCACCCTCGGCGGTCGCGTACTCCGCGCGGATCTTGGCCTTGGCTTCCTGGTCGAGCGCCATTTTCTCCCTGTTTCGTGGGTTGATCGTTGGGTGTCCGTCATGTCGGTTCAAGGACCGGGAGACGGACGGCACCTCACACCCGCGGCGTCGTGCAGGCACGCGAGGCCCCGCGTCGGTCAGCCGACGTGCCCGCCAGACTACCAGCACCCACCCGGACGGGCCGGTCAAGGGCCGCGAACCGGGCCGGCGGCGCCGGTCCGGGGGCCGCGAACCGGGGCGCCTCAGCCGAGCGCCCGGCGGGTCCGCTCGACGTCCTGCGCGATCTGGGCGACCAGCGGCTCGATCGAGTCGTAGCGGACCTGTCCGCGCAGGTGCGCCACGAAGTCCAGGGCCAGCCGCTCGCCGTAGAGGTCGCCGGTGAAGTCCAGCACGTACGCCTCGACCCGCCGCTCCCGGCCGGAGAAGGTGGGGTTGCTGCCGACCGACACCGCCGCCATCAACGGCTCCCGCTGCCCCCGGCGCACCAGCCGGGCGGCGTAGACGCCGTCCGCGGGCACCGCCGCGTACCGGTGGCACAGCAGGTTCGCGGTGGGGAAGCCCAGCTCCCGGCCGCGCTGGTCACCGCGGACCACCACGCCCTCCAGCCGGTGCGGCCGGCCCAGCGCCGCGGCCGCCGCGGTCACGTCCCCGGCGTCGACGCAGGATCGGATGTACGTCGAGGAGAAGACCGTGCCGGCCTCGGCGACCAACGGGGCGCCCTCGACGCCGAAGCCGAAGGTCCGGCCGAGCCGCTCCAGCAGTGCCACGTCCCCGGCGGCCCGGTGCCCGAAGCGGAAGTTCGACCCCACCACCACCAGCGCGGCGTGCAGGTGCTCGACCAGGACGTCGTGCACGAACGCCTCGGCGGGCAGCCGGGAGAACTCCGGGGTGAACGGCACCACGCAGAGCACGTCGACCCCGAGCGCCTCGATCAGCTCGGCCTTGCGGGCCGGCTCGGTGAGCACCGCCGGGTGCGAGCCGGGGCGGACCACCTCGGCCGGGTGCGGGTCGAAGGTCACCACCACCGACTGCACCCCGAGCTCCCGGGCCCGCGCCACGGCGTGCCCGATGGTCGCCTGGTGCCCCTTGTGCACGCCGTCGAAGACACCGATGGTGACGACGGACCGCCCCCAGCCACCGGGCGCCGCGTCGTACCCCCGCCACCGCTGCATGCTGCTCCTCCCCTGCTGTGCCCGTCCGGCGGGCCGACGTCCGCCGGCCGGCCGGCGGAGCTGCGCTCCGGCCGTCAGGCCGGGGCGAGCACGATCTCCGCGCGGGCGCGGCCGTTCCGCTCGCTGACGATAGCGATCAGTCCGCCGCCCGGGCCGAAGACGGCGTACGGGCCGGCGATGCCGGCCGGGTCCAGCGGGCCACCGTGGGACAGCACCTTGGCCTCGTCCGCCGTGGCGTCACGGCGCGGGAAGAACCGGTCGGCGGCGGCGTCGAGCGGCAGGTTGACCACCTCGGGTGCGCGCCGCTCCAGCTCGTCGAGGGTGGCCGCCTCGGCCAGGGTGAAGCCGCCCACCGCGGTACGCCGCAGCGCGGTCAGGTGGCCGCCGACCCCGAGCGCCAGTCCCGCGTCCCGGGCGATCGCCCGCACGTACGTCCCGGAGGAGCAGGTCACCTCGACCTCCACGTCCACCACGTCGGGCTCGTCCCGGCGGATCGCCAGCACCGCCAGCCGGGAGATGGTGATCCGGCGGGCGGGCAGTTCGACGCTCTCCCCCGCACGCACCCGCTGGTACGCCCGCCGCCCCTCGATCTTGACGGCGCTGACCGCGCTCGGCACCTGGTCGATCTCCCCTGTCAGCGCGGCGAGCGCGGCCCGGATCGCGTCGTCGGTGACCAGGCCGGCCGGGATGGTGGTGATCACCTCGCCCTCCGCGTCGTCCGTGATGGTGGCCTGGCCGAGCCGGATCGTGGCGGTGTAGCTCTTACCCGCCCCGATCACGTAGGTGAGCAGCCGGGTCGCCCGGCCCACCCCGATCACCAGCACCCCGGTGGCCATCGGATCGAGCGTGCCGCCGTGACCCACCCGGCGGGTCCGCGCCAACCGGCGGATCCGCCCCACCACGTCGTGCGACGTCATGCCGCCCGGCTTGTCGACCACGATCAGACCGTCTGCGCTCACGACACCCAAGCCTGCCAGACGGCGCCCGGCCCGGCGCCGCCGCCGTACGCCGGGGGTTCGGACCGGGCCCGGCGGGGCGGCACCCTCGCGCGTCGTCGTCCGGTCGGGGATCGGTGCCACCGGGACGGCGCGGGCGCGTCGGGCGGTGGTCAGCGCACCGCGCCGACCACCGCCCAGCCGCCCGACCGTAGCCGCAGCAGCAGCGCGGCCAGCCGGATCACCACGAAGAGCGTGAGCCCTGCCCAGATGCCGCCCAGCCCGAGGTCGAGCCCGTACGCCAGCCAGATCGCCGGCAGGAATCCGCCCAGTGCCGCGACGATGGTGAGGTTGCGCAGGTAGCGGACGTCCCCGGCGCCGATCAGCACGCCGTCGAGGGCGAACACGACGCCCGCCAGCGGCTGCATCGCCACGAACCAGGGCCAGGCGACCATCGCCTGTTCGTGTACCTGCGGATCGGAGCTGAACCAGCCGGGGACCACGCCGGCGCCGGCGGCGATGAGTACGGCGAACACCGCCCCGCAGGCCGCGCCGAACAGCCCGATCCGGCGGGCGAGGGCCCGGGCGCCGGCGTCGTCCCCGGCGCCGAGCGCGGCGCCGATCAGCGACTGGGCGGCGATGGCGAGCGCGTCGAGCAGCAGGGCGGTGAAGAACCACAGTTGCAGGGCGATCTGGTGCGCGCCCACCGTGGCGGCGCCGAACCGCGCGGCGACGGCGGTGGCGGAGAGGAAGCTCGCCTGGAACGCGAGACCCCGGATCAGCAGGTCGCGGCTGAGTACCAGCTGCTGCCCGATCAGCCGCGGCCGGGCTCGCAGGGAGACCCGTTCGGCGACCAGCGCCGCGGCGAACAGCACGCCGGAGAGGGTCTGCGCGACGGCGTTGGCCACCGCCGAGCCGACCAGTCCCAGCCCGGCCGGATAGACCAGCAGCGGACAGAGCAGCGCGGAGAGCAGGTTGGGACCGAGCACGAACACCACCGGCCGGCGGGTGTCCTGCACGCCGCGCAGCCAGCCGTTGCCGGCGGCGGCGAGCAGCAGGCCGGGCGCGCCAAGCGCCGCGATGCGCAGCCACTGCCCGGCGGCGTCGGCCACCTCGCCGCCGCCACCGGCGAGGGTACGCGCCAACGCGCCCCCGCCGACCTGCATGCCGAGCGCGACCAGCACCCCCACCCCGAGCGCCAGCCAGGACGCCTGGACGCCCTCGGCCACCGCCGAGGCCCGGTCGCCGGCCCCGAAGCGGCGGGCCGACCGCCCCGTGGTGCCGTACGCGACGACGGTGCCGAGCCAGGCGATCAGGGTCATGACCGTGCCGCCGATCGCGAGCGCGGCCAGCGGTATCCGGCCGAGATGCCCCACCACCGCGGTGTCGACCAGCACGTAGAGCGGTTCGGCGGCGAGCACCACCAGAGCGGGCAGGGCGAGCGCGGCGATCCGCCGGGACGTGGCGGCGCGGACGGCGGTGGCGGCGGGCTGGGTCATCGCCGCCGATCCTGGCATAGGGCAGGTAAGGGCCGCAACGAGGGGCATGACTTACCCGAATCGGACCGGGATCATCGGACCGGCACGGGCAGGGCGTCGAGCCAGTGGCAAGTCGCAGAAGACGAGCAGGTCGGCCCGGGGCAGGCGGAGATCGAGGCTGCCACCGTAGTTGCCGTCCATCACCCAGGCCGGGCGGGCGGCGAGTCCGGCCACCGTGGCGCGCCAGCGGGCCTCGTCGGTGGGAACCCAGCCGGGCTGCCAGAAGTGCCGGTCGAGGTGGATCAGGGGGAGGTCGAGCCGGTGGGCGACCTCGCGGGCGAGGGTCTCTTGCCGGCGCCCGCGCTGCCGACGACCAGGCACCCGGCGACGATAGGACGCCGACGGGACGGGCGGAAGGCGCGGGGCGGATCGGTCAGGGCCGGGTCATCGGTGTTGGGCCGGCCCGGACGCCGGATGGGCGGTGACGCTGTCGGCGCGGTACGTCGGCGGCGTCACCGCCGCTGGACGTGGGTCACTGACGGGTGTCCATCGAGGTCTGCAGGGCGCGGCGCATCTGCTCGCGAGCCTCGTCGGTGGTCTCGGGCTTGGGCTTGGTCGGCATGGTGGTGATCCCCTTCCAGGGGTGCGAGCCGCCGCCGGACGGCGGCCCTCACGGGCGGTCCTGCGGAGCGCCCGGCAGCGGTCCGGGGTCACCGGAGCGACTGGTGGGGCAGCGTGAACCCGGGTCGGTCCGACCCTGGAGGGAGGCGGCGCCGGGTGCGGCCCCACCGCCCACGACCAGCGCCACCACGGCGACGCCGGCCGTTCCCAAGTTATCGTTCAGGTCCACATGCTGCCCGCTGTTCCCGACATCTGGACCGAGCCGGCCCGCCCGGCCGGAACCCAGGTCAGCCGGCCGGAGCGGTGCTCAGCCAACCAGGACCCGACCGCTCGGCCGGCCGGAGCGGGGGTGGCCGGCCGGTGCGGGTCAGCGGGCCAGGAAGTGCCAGCCGAGCCACCACCAGAAGCCGAACAGGCCGATCCGGCCGACCGGCACCGGGCCCACCTCGTAGCGCATCACGTACGCGCACACCTCGCCGAGGGTCGGGATGCGGGACCCCTCGCGGCGGGCCGCCCACTCCACGGCGGCGAAGAGCGCCAGTGCCACGAGGAAGCCCGCGATGGCCACCGTCCGCATCATCGCCGCACCAACCCCCAGAACGCGGACAGCCAGGCCAGCCAGGCCGCGGAGCGGACCAGCCGGTCCTCCAGCAGCGGATCGGCCAGCCGGGAGAAGGTGGGGAACTCGTCCCCCGCCGCCAGGACGAAGGTGGCCCCCTCGAAGACCCCGAACACCACCACCGGCAACGCCCACCAGGCCGCGCCGGCGCCGAGCCCGCGGGGGGCGGGCCGGCGGGGCACCCGGTTGCTCAAACCGATCCAGATCAACACCCCGCCGGTGCCGAGCGTCCAGAGGTTGGCCTCCGTCGAGAAGGACGGGAACCGGCCGCCGACCAGGGAGAGGCAGACGAGTACCGGCACGGAGACGACGGGACGGTCCCAGGCGCGAGGCGCCTCGACGGTGAGGTCGTGGGGCTGCTCCATCCCGCAATTCTCCCCGCCGTCATGGAACGCGGGAAGGTGGACACTCCCCGGAGCTGACCCTGATCTTCACACCCGGGCCGCCGTCCCAGCCCGGGCGGGGCGGTTCGCCGGTCGCCCGGGAGCCGCCGATCCGGGTCGGGTCAGCCCTGGTCGCCGCCGATCACCGCGCCGTCGAGCTCCGCGCGGATCCGGCCCACCACCTCGTCGACGGTGCCCCGCCCGGTGAACCCGGCGGCGAACCGGTGCCCGCCGCCGCCCAGCGCCACCGCCACCGCGCTGACGTCCACCGCGCCCTTGCTGCGCATCGAGACCGCCCACTCGTCGGGCCGGGTCTGCTTGACCACGCAGCTCACGTCCGCCTCGGCGGTGCACCGGACCGAGTCGATCAGGGCTTCCAGCACGTACGGCCGCTGGTCGTGCCGGGCCAGGTCGTCGAGGGTCGCGTACGTCCAGACCAGCCCCCGCCCCGCGGCCGCCGCGGGCTCCAGCCGGGCCCGGCAGAGCACCTCGCCGAAGAGCCGGACCGCGCCGAACGGCCGGGTGTCGAAGATCCGGCGGGAGATGTCGCCGGGGCGGATGCCGGTGGCCAGCAGCCGGGCCGCCAGCCGGTGCACCGCCGGGGTGGTCGCCTCGAACCGGAACGAGCCGGTGTCGGTGGTCAGCGCGACGTAGAGACACTCCGCAATGGCGGCGTCGAGCGGGACGCCGAGCCGGGTCAGCAACTCCTCCGCCACCACCGAGGTGGCCGCCGCGTGCGGATCCACCAGGTTGATCCCGCCGAACCGGGTGTTCGAGGCATGGTGGTCGAGCACCAGCGCGGCACCGGCGGTCTCCAGCCGGTCAACCAGCTCGCCGAGGCGCGACCCGCTCGCCGCGTCGAAACAGATGACCAGGTCCGGGTCGGGGTACGCCCGGGTCGCCGGCACCAGCAGGTCGGTGCCCGGCAGCTCGCGGAAGGACTCGGGTACCTCCGGCGGCCCCGGGAAGGTCGCCTGAAGCCGCCGTACGCCCAGCCGGCGCAGCCCGAGGCCGAACCCGAGCATGCTGCCCAGCGCGTCCCCGTCCGGGTTGACGTGGCAGATCAGCAGCACCCGGCCGTCCGGCGGCAACTGGCCCACCGCCGCTACGGCGGCCGCCCAGTCGGCCTCGGCCGGGCCGGAGTCGACGGGCGTCGCCGTGACGCCCGCACCACCGGCCGGGCCTCCGGAGGGGTCGGTCACCGCCGCTCCCCGCCCCCGGGCGGAGTGTCGTCGCGCACCTCGTCCACCGCGTCCTCGCCCACCGCGTCCTCGCCCTCGGACTCGTCGGCGATCCGGTACGGCTGGGGCTCGCCCGCGTACTCGGCCCGGGCGGCGAGCCGCTGCACCTCGGCGTCGGCGCTACGGGCCTGCGCGAGCAGGTCGTCGATGTGCTTGACCTGGTCCTGCACGTCGTCGAGGACGAAGGTCAGGGTCGGTGAGTGGCGCAGCCCGAGGGCCTTGCCGACCGTGCTGCGCAGCATGCCCTTGGCGCTCTCCAGCGCCGCGGCCGTGCCCGACTGGGCGGCCGCGTCGCCGAGCACCGTGTAGAAGACCGTCGCGTCGCGCAGGTCGGCGGTGATCCGGGCATCGGTGATGGTGATCATGCCGAGCCGCGGGTCCTTGATCTGGCTCCGCACCACCGACGCGACCAATTCACGCACCCGCTCCGCGTGCCGGCGTACCTTGGCCGGATCCGACATCTCGCCACCTCCACGGCGTCCCGCTCCCGGCCGCCGCCAGCGACGCGGAGCGCCGCCGGAGCCGACCAGCCAACATCTCGAACACTACCTGCGCGGCCCCTGCCGCGGCGCCGCCGGTGGCGGCGCGACCGCCGCCACGCCCCTCGACCGGCGGCGGTCGCCCCGGCGTCAGTCGTCCTCGCCGTAGAGGCGCCGGCGCACGGAGAGCAGCTCCGTCTCTGGCCGGCCGGCCACCAGCCGCTCGCAGGAATCCAGCACCTCACGGACGTGGGCCGCCTCGGCGGCCACCACGGCCACCCCGATGTGGGCCCGGCCGTGCAGGTCGAGCGCCCCCACCTCGGCGGCCGAAACCTCGAACCGGCGCAGGGCCGCCACGATTGGTCGTACATATGATCTCTTGGCCTTGAGCGACCGGGAGTCGCCCGGCAGCAGCAGGTCGAAGACCGCGGTTCCGGTGAACATCGTCTGACGACATTACCCGCACCCCGCCCCACATGATCAAGGGGTTTACGCCGGGCGGCGTAAACCCCTTGATCAGTGTGTCGAGCGGATCAGGCGCGAACCTTCTCCCGCATCTCGAAGGTCTCGATCACGTCGCCGACCTGGACGTTGTTGTAACCACCCAGGGTCAGACCGCACTCGAAGCCCTCGCGCACCTCCGTCGCGTCGTCCTTGAACCGCTTGAGCGAGTTGATCGTGAGGTTGTCCGCCACGACCGCCCCGTCGCGCAGCAGGCGCGCCTTGGCGTTGCGCCGGATGAGCCCCGACCGGACGATGCAACCGGCGATGTTGCCGATCTTGGACGAGCGGAACACGTCGCGGATCTCCGCGGTGCCCAGCTCGACCTCCTCGTACTCCGGCTTGAGCAGACCCTTGAGCGCCGCCTCGATCTCCTCGATGGCCTGGTAGATCACGGTGTAGTACCGGATCTCCACGCCCTCGCGGTCGGCCATCTCGCGGACCTTGTTGGCGGCCCGCACGTTGAAGCCGATGATCGTGACCGGCTCCGACGAGGCGCTGGCCAGCATGACGTCGCTCTCGGTGATCGCACCCACGCCCCGGTGGATGATCCTGAGCTGGACCTCCTCCGGGATGTCGAGGTTGAACAGCGCGTCCTCGAGGGCCTCCACGGAACCGGAGACGTCGCCCTTGAGCACCAGGTTGAGCGAGGTCTTCTCGCCCTCCTTGAGCTGCTCCATGAGCGTCTCGAGAGTGGCCCGGCCACGGGAGTTGGCGAACGCCGCCGCCCGCCGCCGCGCCTGCCGCTGCTCGGCGATCTGGCGCACCGTACGGTCGTCCTCGGCCGCGAGGAAGGTGTCGCCGGCGCCGGGCACCGCGGTCAGACCGAGCACCAGGACCGGACGCGCCGGACCGGCCTCGGCGACCTGGTTGCCGTTCTCGTCGAGCATCGCCCGGACCCGGCCGTGCGCCCCGCCGGCGACGATCGAGTCGCCCGCCCGCAGGGTGCCCTTCTGCACCAGCACCGTCGCCACCGCACCGCGACCCTTGTCCAGGTGCGCCTCGATGGCCACGCCCTGCGCCGGACCGTCGATCGGAGCGGTCAGCTCCAGCGACGCGTCGGCGGTCAGCAGGACCGCCTCGAGCAGGTCCTCGATGCCGATGCCCGGCTTGGCTGCCACGTTGACGAACATGGTCTCGCCGCCGTACTCCTCGGCGACCAGACCGTACTCGGTCAGCTGCTGGCGGACCTTGTCCGGGTTGGCCTCCGGCTTGTCGACCTTGTTGACCGCCACCACGATCGGCACGTCGGCCGCCTTGGCGTGGTTCAACGCCTCGATCGTCTGGGGCATCACGCCGTCGTCCGCCGCGACCACCAGGATGACGATGTCGGTCACCTGGGCACCACGGGCACGCATGGCGGTGAACGCCTCGTGACCCGGGGTGTCGATGAAGGTGATCGCCCGGTCCTCGCCCTCATGCGGGACGTGGACCTGGTACGCACCGATGTGCTGGGTGATGCCACCCGCCTCACCGGCCACGACGTTCGCCTTGCGGATCGCGTCGAGCAGCTTGGTCTTACCGTGGTCGACGTGACCCATGACGGTCACCACCGGCGGCCGGCTGACCAGGCGGTCCTCCGCCACCTCCGCGTCGAGGTCGATGTTGAACTGCGCGAGCAGCTCACGGTCCTCGTCCTCCGGGCTGACGATCTGCACATCGAAGCCGAGGTGCTCACCCAGCAGCAGCAGGGTGTCGTCGGAGCAGGACTGGGTCGCGGTGACCATCTCGCCCAGGTTGAACATCTCCTGGACCAGCGAACCCGGGTTGGCGTTGATCTTGTCGGCGAAGTCCGACAGCGAGGCGCCACGGGAGAGCCGGACGACCTGACCCTGACCCCGGGGAGCACCCGAGCTCATGGTCGGGGCCGACAGGTTGTCGAACTCCTGTCTGCGCTGCTTCTTGGACTTGCGACCGCGGGTCGGCTTGCCACCCGGACGCCCGAAGGCGCCCGCGGCGCCGCCGCCACGGCCACGACCGCCGCCACCCGGACGACCGGCGCCACCGGCCGGGGCACCCGGACGGAAGCCACCACCGGCACCGCCACCGGGGCCACCGCGGTAACCACCGCCGCCCCCGCCGGCACCACCGCCGGGGCCGCCGCGGTAACCACCGCCGCCACCGGCACCACCGCCGGGGCCGCCGCGGAAACCGCCGCCGCCCCCACCGGGGCGGCCGGCGCCGCCGCCGGGGCGACCCGCCCCGGGGCCGCCGGGGCGGCCGGGACGCTGGCTCGGCATGGAGGCCGGGCTGGGCCGAGGCGGCATCGAGGCCGGGCTGGGCCGAGGCGGCATCGAGGCCGGGCTCGGCCGCGGGCCACCCGCACCAGCGGCCGGCGGCCGCTGCTGCTGCCCGCCGGAGATGCCGAACGGGTTGTTACCGGCGCCGCGCGCCGGCGGACGGCCGCCCGGCCGACCGCCGGGACCCGGAGCCGGCGCGCCGGGACGACCGGCGGCCGGAGCACCCGGACGGGGCGGCACCGCGCCCGGACCCGGTCGCGGGCCGGGGCGGGGACCACCCTCGGTCGGGGGCTCCCGGCGGACGTTCTCGCGCTGCTGCTGGCGGGCGGCCTGCGCGGCCTTGACCGCGGCCTCCTGCTCGGCCTTCAGCGCGGCGGCACGCGCCTCCGCGGCCGCCACCTCGATGTCGTGAGCACTCGCCGGCTTGGCGACCGGAGCCGCCGGCTGCGGCGGACCGGGCACCGGACCCTTGGGCTTCGGGCCGGGGGTCGGCGCGGCCGGCCGCCGTGGCGGCATCGGCCTGGCCGAGACCCGCGGCGAACCCGGGGTCGGCGACGGAGTCGGGGTCGGGGTCGGCGCCGAGGCGGCCGCCGGCGGGGCGGCCGGCGCCGCGGTTCCGGCGGACGCGACGAATGCGCTACGCAGCCGCCGGGCGACGGGCGCCTCGACGGTGCTGGACGCGGACTTCACGAACTCGCCCATTTCCTTCAGCTTGGCGAGAACGGTCTTGCTTTCGACCCCGAGCTCCTTTGCAAGCTCGTGTACGCGGGCCTTACCTGCCACTGCACTCCTCACTCCGAGGTCGTGCGGGCAGCACCCGCAGCAACCTCACTCGTGCACTTGAAGCCTGGTCATTTCTGCGACTTCATCGTGTGCTCATGTCGGTCGTCCTACCTTGCTAGCGACCCTCGTCCGGTCGGGTTGACCGGACGTAGTGGTTGGCGCGTCGATGTGCTCCGCGAGCTCACCGTGATCGAGGAACCCGGTGACACGCAGCGCCCGCCCGAAGGCCCGACGCCGCACCGCCTGCGCGAAGCAGGCCGGATCCGGGTGCACGTTCGCTCCCCGACCCGGCAGCCTGCGGGCCGGATCGGGACGGAGACTGTATCCAGCCCCGTCGCCGACCGCGACGATCCGCAGCAGTTCGCTGGCCGGCGCACGTCGCCGGCAACCCACACAGGTGCGCTCCGGCAGCGCGCGTCGTACCACCGGTGGAAGTCTACCCCTAGCTGCCCGAGATCGCGCCGCCCGGCTCCGGGACGTGATCAGCCCCGCTCCGGCCGGCCGCACCGGCCTGCTCGGCGTCGGAGCGGATGTCGATCCGCCAACCGGTCAGCCGGGCAGCAAGCCGGGCATTCTGCCCCTCGCGGCCGATGGCCAACGAGAGTTGGAAGTCCGGCACGGTCACCCGGGCCGTCCGGCTGGCCAGGTCGACCACCTCGACCCGGAGGGCCTTCGCCGGCGACAGCGCGTTGCCCACGAAGGTCGCCGGGTCGTCCGACCAGTCGATGATGTCGATCTTCTCGCCGTGCAGCTCGCTCATCACCGCGCGGACCCGCTGCCCCATCGGGCCGATGCAGGCCCCCTTGGCGTTGACGCCCGGGGCGGTGGAGCGGACGGCGATCTTCGTCCGGTGACCTGCCTCACGCGCGATCGCGCTGATCTCGACCGTGCCGTCGGCGATCTCCGGCACCTCCAGGGCGAAGAGCTTCTTCACCAGGTTCGGATGCGTCCTGGACAACGTGATCTGGGGACCGCGCATTCCCTTGGCCACGTGCACCACCACGCAGCGGATCCGCTCGCCGTGCGCGTACCGCTCGCCCGGCACCTGCTCGGACTGCGGCAGCACGCCCTCCAGCTTGCCCAGGTCGACGCTGACGATGCCCTTCTCGGCCCGCGCCTCGTGCGCCTGCACCACGCCGGTGACCAGGTCGCCGTCGCGGCCGACGTACTCGCCGAAGTGCACCTCGTCGGTGGCCTCCCGCAACCGCTGGAGGATCACCTGCTTGGCGGTCATGGCGGCGATCCGGCCGAAGTCGTGCGGGGTGTCGTCCCACTCCCGCACCACGCGGCCGTCGGCGTCCACCTCCTGCGCGTACACCAGGGCCGCGCCGGTCTTGCGGTCGATCTCCACCCGGGCGTGCGGCTCCGCGCCCTCGGTGTGCCGGTACGCGGTCAGCAGGGCGGTCTCGATCGCCGCGAGGATCGTGTCGAACGGGATCTCCCGCTCGCGCTCGAGTGCGCGCAGCGCCGCGAGGTCGATGTTCACCTCTCCTCGTCCTCCACATCATCTTCGTCGTCGAAGTCGTCGTCAGTGTCGCCGAACTCGTCCGTCTCCCCGACCTCGTCGAGGCGGTGGAACTCGACCTGCACCCGGCCGGGGCCGAGCTCGGCGTAGGTCCATTCCGCGCGGCCGGCGTCGGTCTCCAGCACCACGCGCTCGCCGTCGGCCGACACCACCCGGCCGGTGACCTGACGGTCGCCCGCGGGCGGCTCGCCGCGCTGCCCGGGCAGCCCGCCCGCGCCCCGGACGGTCACCCTGACCAGCCGGCCGACGTTACGCCGCCAGTGCCGCGGCAGGGTCAGCGGCCGGTCCACGCCCGGGGAGCTGACTTCCAGCTGGTACTCCCCCGCGACGATGTCGCCGCCGGACTCCTCGGCCGTGTCGAGGGCGGCGGAGACCGCCCGGGAGACGTCCGCGACGGCGTCCAGGTTGATCCCGCCCTCGGCGTCCACGATCACGCGCACCACGTGCCGGCGGCCGGCCCGGGAGACCGCGAGATCCTCCAGGTCGTAGCCCGCGTCGGTGACCACCGGCTCGATGACCTCGCGCAGCCGGGCCCGTCGGGCGGCGAGGTCACCGCCGCGCGGGCCGCCGGCGCGGTCCCCGCCCCGCGGGCCGTCGGTGCGCCGGGGTCTGCCCGACGGTCCCGTCGACCTGGTGGCACGGCCACGCTGCGTCATCTGGCGCACCCTTCTCCTGATCGACGGCGCCCGGTCGGTACGCCATGCCGGCACGCCACCGGGGCGATCGCGCCGGTGGCTGCGCAGAGCGTAACGCGCCTGGCGGGCGGCGGACCGGGCGGCGCACCGACGCCGGTGGCCCACCTGGTGGCCACGATGGTGTTGACTTGTCCGGTGGCGACGGGCAGAACGACACAGCGCGACGGCAGATCCGGGCATTCCCGGCGAAAGGTGCTGCGGGCCGGGGTGATCCTGGCGCTCGGCGGCGCGGCGGCGCCGCTGTCCGGCTGTGACCCGTTCGACCGGGACGACGGCCCGGCGCCCGAGCCCGACCCGCTCGCGCCACTGCTCGACGAGGCGCTCCGGCTGGCCGCCGCGCACGCGGCGGCCGCCGCCGCGCACCCCGCACTGGCGGACCGGCTCACCCCGATCGCCGAGGCGCACCGGGCGCACGCGGCCGAACTGGCCCGGGTCACCGGGATGCCGCTGCCGTCCGCCTCCACCCCGGCCAGCGCGGCCGCCCCGGCCACGAACCCGGACGCGACCCTCGCCGCGCTGCGAGAGCGCGAGCGGGGCGGCCGGGACGCCGCGACCACGGCCTGTGCGGCAGCGCCGGCGGAGCGGGCCGCGCTGCTCGCCTCCATCGCCGCCGCCCGGGCCACGCACCTGGAGGCCCTGAAGTGACCGCACCGACCCCCGCCGGTCCGGCCGAGGCACTCGGCGCGGCGCTCACCGCCGAATTCGCCGCCATCTGGGCGTACGGGCCGATCGGCGTACGACTGACCGGAGCCGCCCGGAAGGCCGCGCGGGACGCGGAGGCCGCACACCGGCGCCGCCGCGACTCCCTCGTCGTGCAGTTGAGCACCGGCGGCGCGAGCGTCCCGCCCGACCGGGCGGGGTACACCCTGCCGTTCCCGGTGACCGACCGGGCGAGCGCGCTGCGGCTGGCCGTCGAGGTCGAGGAGCGTACGGCGGCGTTCTGGCGGGCGGCGGTGGCGGCCACCACCGGCGCCGACCGGGACCGGGCACTGGCCGCCCTGGTCGACTACGCCGTCCGGGCCACCCGGTGGCGGCGCACCGCCGGGATCAGCCCGCTGACCGTGCCGTTCCCGGGACGACCTGCCTGAACGCGCCGGCCCCGGTGGCGGCCCGCTCCGGTTGCGGGTGACATACCAGGTATGCATACTCCGTTGCCATGTCCATCCGTCACGGGCTGCTCGCCCTGCTCGAACGCGGCCAGATGTACGGCTACCAGCTGCGGACCGCGTTCGAGGAGTCGACCGGCTCGACCTGGCCGCTGAACATCGGGCAGGTTTACACCACGCTGTCGCGGCTGGAGCGGGACGGGCTGGTGCGGTCGCTACCGGAGAGCGAGGCCGGGCAACGGCCGTACGAGATCACCGACGCCGGGCGGGCGGACCTGGCCCTGTGGTTCGCCACCCCGATCAGCCGGAACGACCGGCCCCGCGACGAGCTGGCGATCAAGCTGGCGCTCGCGCTGACCACCCCCGGCGTCGACGTACGGTCGGTGGTGCAGACCCAGCGCAGCGCCACCATGCGGACGCTGCAGGAGTTGACCCGGTTGAAGTACGCCAGCGACCGGCCGGAGGACCTGCCCTGGCGGCTGGTGCTGGACGCGATGGTCTTCCAGGCCGAGGCGGAGGTCCGCTGGCTCGACCACTGCGAGAGCAGCCTGGTGCGGCACCGGCCGGCCGGGCCGGGCCCGGCCATCGGGCCGGCGCCGGTGGAGGCGGTGGACCACGCCGACGAGGAGGCCCGGCGGTGACCATCGGCAACGGAACGGCGCCCCCGTCCGGCCCGGACGGGGCCGTGCTCGAGGTCCGCGACGCGCACCGTACGCACGGCGTGGGGCCGGCGGCCGTGCACGCGCTGCGCGGGGTGAGCCTCACCGTCCACCCCGGCGAACTCGTCGCCGTGATGGGGCCCTCCGGCTCCGGCAAGTCGACCCTGCTGGCGCTCGCCGGCGGCCTGGACAGCCCGACCGCCGGGGAGGTACGCGTCGAGGACCAGCCGCTCGGCGCGCTGGACCGCCGCCGCCTCGCCCGGCTGCGCCGGCGCCGGATCGGCTATATCTTCCAGAACCTCAACCTGCTCGGCAGCCTCACCGCCGCGGAGAACGTCGCGCTCCCCCTCGAACTGGACGGGCTGGGGGTCCGGCGGGCCCGCCGGCTGGCCGCCGACGCCCTGGCCGAGGTGGGGCTGTCCGAGCTCGGCGACCGCTTCCCGGACCAGCTCTCCGGCGGCCAGCAGCAGCGGGTGGCGATCGCCCGGGCGCTGGTCGGCGAGCGCCGCCTGGTGCTCGCCGACGAGCCGACCGGGGCGCTGGACTCGCAGACCGGGGAGGCCGTGCTGCACCTGCTGCGCCGGCGGGTGAACGCGGGCGCGGCCGGGGTGCTGGTCACCCACGAGGCGCGGCACGCGGCGTGGGCCGACCGGGTGGTCTTCCTGCGCGACGGGACACTGGTCGACTCGACGGCGCCGCTGGCCAGCGCCGAACAACTGCTGACCGGCAGCGGCCGGTGAGCCGGGGCGGCCGGCTGGCCGGGATGCTCGGCTCCTGGTGGATCGCGTTGCGCATCGCCCGGCGGGAGGCACGCCGGGCGCGGGGGCGTACCGCGCTGGTGCTGGCGATGATCACCCTGCCGGTGCTCGCGCTCACCTTCACCGCCGTGAGCTGGGACATGGCCGACCTGAGCCGCGCCGAACGGATCGACCGCCAGCTCGGTACCGCCGACGCCGAGCTGCTCTGGGTGGCCAGCACTCCGGTCACCCAGAGCGCCTGGGCGGAGAGCTGGGGTCCCCGCGAGGGGGAACTGGTTCCGCCCGGGCCGGTGACCACCGAGCGGGTCACCGCCCTGCTGCCGCCGGGCAGCCGGGCCCTGCCGCTGCGCCGCTGGGCGCCGTTCGAGGCCCGGGTCGGCGACCGGATCGACGACAGCATCCCCGCCCGGGCGGTGGACCTCACCGACCCGCTCGGGCGGGGACTGGCCCGGATCCGGTCCGGTCGGGCGCCCGCCGGGCCGGGCGAGATCGCGGTGAACCCGGCGGCCACGCGGCAGCTCGACGTCCGGCCGGGTGGCACGGTCACCTCGGGGGACGGGGCCCGCACGTGGCGGGTGGTCGGCGTGGTGGAGTTCCCGGACAAGCTGTCGCCGATGGTCACGCTGCACCCGGCGGCGGTGGAGCAGCCGGAGGCGGAGGCCAGCTGGCTGGTCGACGTGCCGGGCGCCGTCGACGCCGAACTGATCCGCCGGCTCAACGACCGGGGCGTCGTGGTGCAGACCCGCCGCCCGGCGCCGGACCCGCCACCGGGCGGCGCGGCCGCCGGGCCGGAGGAGTACGCCACCGTCGACGTCGAGGGCATGAGCATCTCGGTGCTGGTCGGCGGGCTGGGGCTGCTGGAGGTGGTGCTGCTGGTCGGGCCGGCCTTCGCGGTCGGCGTACGGCGGCGGCGCCGGGACCTCGCCCTGGTCGCCGTGGCCGGCGGGGACGCCGTCCACCTGCGCCGGATCGTGCTGGCCGACGGGGTGGTGCTCGGCGGCCTCGGGGCCGCCGCCGGGGTGGCGCTGGGCGTCGCGGCGGCCTTCGCCGGCCGGCCGCTGACCGAGCAGTACCTCTTCCAGGCGCGCTTCGGCGGATACCGCTGCTGGCCGGAGGCGCTGGTGGTGATCGCGGCGGTGGCGGTGCTGGCCGGGGTGCTGGCCGCGCTGACACCGGCCTGGACGGCGGCCCGGCAGGACGTGGTGGCCGGGCTGGCTGGGCGGCGCACCCCGCCGACGCACCGCCGCCGTTGGCTCGCGGTGGGGCTGGCCCTGGCCGCCGGCGGCGCCGGGGTGGCCGCCGTCGGCGCGGCCCGCACCACCCCCATCGTCATCCTCGCCGGCCTGATCCTCGGCGAGCTGGGGCTGGTGTTCGCCACGCCGACGCTGGTCGGGCTGCTCGCCCGGATCGGGCGGGCGCTGCCCCTGGCCCCCCGGATCGCGCTGCGCGACGCCAGCCGCAACCGGTCCTCCGCCGCGCCGGCGATCTCCGCGGTGATGGCGGCGGTGGCCGGCAGTGTCGCCCTCGGGGTGTACCTGGCCAGCGACGAGGCCCTCAGCACCCGGATGTACCAGCCCAGCCTGCCGGCCGGAAGCGTGCTGGTCACCCGGACGGACCCCGGGGATCCACCGGATCCGCCGCCGCTGGAGCGGGTCGCCGAGGCGGCCCGCGCGTACCTCGGCGCGGGCACGGTGGCGCCGCTGGTGGAGGCGGCCTGCCGGATCGCCGCCGAGCCCTGCTCCGTCGATCCGGTGCTGCCGGCGGACCAGACCTGTCCCTGGCTGCCCGGCGACGGGCTCAGCGACGCCGAGCGCCGGCAGGCCCGCGCCGACGCCCGGTGCCGGCGGGACGTGGCGGAACTCTACGGCGCGTACTTCCAGGCGCTGGTGGACGACGGGACCGCGCTGCCGATCCTCACCGGCGCGGACCCGGCGGACACCGCCGCCGCCACCGCGGTACTGCGCGCCGGCGGGGCGGTGGTGACCGATCCCCGCTACCTCGTGGACGGGCGGCTGGAACTCGCCGTGAACGGGCCCGGCGCGGACACCCGGGTCACGCTGCGCAGTTACACCGTCGAGGGGTACGCGCTACGCACCGGCCTGCCCGTGAGCCGGCTGCTGCTCTCCGCGTCGCTGGCCGACCGGCTCGGGCTGGACGCCCGTCCGGTCGGCTGGGCGATCGCCGCCGACGGGACGCCCGGCCAGGCCCGGCAGGACCGGTTCGTCGCCGCGCTGCGGCCACTCGCCGCCGTGCACGTGGACCTGGAACGGGGTCCCCCGCCCAACGACGCCCGGCCCTTCCTGCTCCTGCTGACGGCCGCGTCCGGGGTGATCACCGTGGGCGCGGCCGGCATCGCCACCGGGCTCGCGGCGGCCGAGGGCCGCGCCGACCTGTCCACCCTCGCGGCGGTCGGGGCCGGCCCGGGCGTACGCCGGGTCCTCTCGCTCTGCCAGGCCGGGGTGATCGCCGTGCTCGGCTCGGCACTCGGCATCGTCGCCGGCCTCGGCACGGCGCTGATCATCCTGACCGCCGTGAACCGCCGCTACGCCGTGACCTGGCCGGTGCAGGAGCCGTTCCCGGTGGTCGTCCCCTGGGCCGCGCTCGGCGTCCTGGCCGCGGTGCCGGTGGTCGCGATGCTCGGGGCAGGGCTGTTCACCCGGTCCCGGTTGCCGGTGGAGCGCCGCCTCGACTGACCGGCACGGGGAACGGCGGCGGTGCGACGCGGACGGGTCTGCCATCCAGCCCGGCAGCCGGCACACTGGTGCCCGTGTCCGTCCTCGGAGCCCTCACCCGCCGCGTCGGTCACCATCACTGGTTCGGCGCCGTCGCCCGCCTGTTCGTCCCCGCCGACCGCCTGGTCGGGCGGCTCACTCGGGGTCGAGTGGTCGCACTCGGGCTGATCCCGTCGCTGATCATCACCACCACCGGCCGCCGCTCCGGCAAGCCGCGCAGCAATCCCCTGCTCTACGTACCCGACGGTGGCGCGTACGTGGTGATCGGCTCGAACTGGGGGCGGGCCCACCAGCCGGGGTGGGCGCTGAACCTGCTCGCCGATCCGACCGCCGAGGTCGCGGTCAGGGGCCGCCGGGTTGCGGTACGCGCCGAGGTCGCCACCGGCGCCGAACGGGAGCGGCTGTGGCAGCTGCTGGTCACCGAGTGGCCGGCGTACCGGACGTACGTGCGGCGGGCCGGCGGCCGGGAGATCCGCATCTTCCGGCTGGTGCCCGACGGGCGCGCCGCGCCGGGCGGACCGGCCGGGCGCGGCTAGGGTGGGTGCGGTGGCCGGTGCCGGCGGCGACGACCGGGGAGCGGGGCGACCGGCGGTCGGTCCGCCAGGCGTGAGGTGATCCGGTGGACGTGGACGGCCAGGAGACGTACCTCGATTATCCACGGTGGATGGTGGCTGAGCGGGTGGCCGACGCGGTCCGGCGGCGCTTCCCCGCCGATGTGCTCGCCGTGGCGGTGCACGGCCCGCTGGCACACGGCGACGACGACGGCGGCGGGAACGGCGAGGTCGGGCTGCTGGTGGTGACCTACCGCCCGAGCGGTGGGCCGCCGTCGTCCACCCGGCGGGTGGACGGGGTGCTGGTCGACCTGACCGTGGCCGCCGCCGACGACTACCTGCGCCAGGCCCGCGAACTCAGCCCACGCTGGCCGCTGACCGCCGACCGGTACGTCACCACCCGGCCGTTGCACGACCCGACCGGTTGGCTGCGCACACTGCGCGACGAGCATCTGGGCCGGCTGGCCCGGGCCCGGCCGGCAGAGTTCAGCGCCGCCGCCCGGCAGGCCTGGTACCGGGGCAGCGCCGCGCACGCCCGGGCCGCCCGGCTGGCCGAGTGGTACGAGACCGACCAGGCACTGCTCATGCTCGGCGAGGCGCGGCTGGCGGCGGCGACGGTGAACGGCCTGCTCAGCCGCACCTACTTCCGCGATCCGGGAGACGCGGTCCGCCGTACCGGCCTGGCGGGCGCGGACATGACCGAGGTGGGCGCGGTGCTGGCCCGCCAGGCCGACGAACTGGCCGCCCGGGGCCGCCCGGTGGACGGCACCGTCGACGACCTGCTCGACGGCTGACCCACGGGGTGAGGGTCAGCCGATGCCGCCCTGGACGCCGATCAGGGCGCCGATGAGGTAGGTCGCGGTGGCGGCGGCGGCGCCGAGCAGGAACTGGCGCAGGCCGCTGGACCACCAGGGCCGGGCGGTGAACCGGGCGACGATCGCCCCGGCCGCGAAGAGCCCGAGCCCGCCGACCCCGAGCGCCAGCCAGAGGCTGGTCGCGCCGAACAGGTAGGTCAGCAGCGGCACCAGGGCCCCGACCGAGAAGAACAGGAACGACGAGATCGCCGCGGCCCAGGGGCTGGGCTGGTCGTCGGGGTTGACACCCAGCTCCTCCCGTACGTGCACGCGCAGCGCCTCCTCGGGATTGCGCCGGACCGCCTCGGCGACCTGCATGGCGAGGTCGCGCGGCAGGCCCCGGGCGACCCACGCGTCGGCCAGCTCACGCGCCTCGGCCTCGGGGTGGCGTTCCAGCTCCCGCCGCTCCTTGGCCACCTCGGCCGCGACCTGCTCGTTGGCGGAGCGGACGCTGGTGTACTCGCCCAGCCCCATCGAGATCGCGCCGGCCACCAGGCCGGCGGTGCCGGTGAGCACGATGGTGCGCGGCGATAGGCCGCCACCGCCGACCCCGGCGATCAGGGCGATGTTGGTGACCAGGCCATCCATCGCGCCGAACACGGCCGGGCGCAGCCAGCCGCCGGAAACGTCCGCGTGGTGCGCCTCGCGCAGCGCGGCCGGGGTGTCCGTCACGGCAGCGTCAGGATCTCGTGCCCGTCGTCGGTCACCACGATGGTGTGCTCGAACTGGGCGGTCCACCGGCGGTCCTTGGTCACCACCGTCCAGCCGTCGTCCCACATGTCGTACTGGTAGGTGCCGAGGGTGATCATCGGCTCGATGGTGAAGGTCATCCCCGGCTCCATCACGTCGGCGGGGCGCGGGCTGTCGTAGTGCGGCACGTATAGCCCGCTGTGGAAGGACTCGCCGATGCCGTGGCCGGTGAAGTCGCGGACCACGCCGTAGCCGAAGCGCTTCGCGTACGACTCGATGACCCGGCCGATGACGTTGATCTGGCGGCCGGGGGCCACCGCGCGGATCCCGCGCATCATCGCCTCGTGGGTCCGCTCGACCAGCAGCCGGGCCTCCTCGCTGACCTCGCCCACGCAGAAGGTGGCGTCGGTGTCACCGTGCACCCCGTTGAGGTACGCGGTGACGTCGACGTTGATGATGTCGCCGTCCTGCAGCACGGTTGAGTCCGGGATGCCGTGGCAGATCACCTCGTTGATGCTGGTGCAGCAGGACTTGGGAAAGCCCTTGTAGCCCAGGGTCGAGGGGTAGGCCCCGTGGTCGCAGAGGAACTCGTGCACCACCCGGTCGATCTCGTCGGTGGTCACGCCGGGCTTGCAGTGCTCGCCGGCGAGCTGGATGGCCTGCGCCGCGAGCCGGCCGGCGATCCGCATCTTCTCGATGGTCTCCGGGGTCTGCACGTGCGAGCCGCGCCACTCCTGCGGGCGCTTCTTTCCCACGTACTCCGGGCGGGGGATGTGAGCGGGCACGGGCCGCCACGGGGAGAGCGTGCCTGGGGTCAGCGGCGCACGGACGGTCATGGGGCAAGCCTATCGCCGGATCCCGGCGTGATCCCCGCCACCGCCCGTCCGGGAGCCGTTGTTGCCCTGCCAGGCCCACTGTGCCATGGTGTCTGCGTGGATCAAGGGGGCGAACCTCCCGTCTTCTCCGCCAGCGCGGAGTCCGACGGTGATCACCTCCGCGTCGTGGTGACCGGCGAGGTCGACACGGCCACCGCCGACACCATGCTCCAGACCGCGCTGCGCGAGCCGGCCGGGCGGCTGACTCTCGACCTGCGCGCGGTCACCTTTTTCGACTCGGCGGCGATCCACGCCGTGGTACGCCTGGCCCGGCAGTTCTCCGGCACCCTCACCGTGCTGCCCTCCCGGCAGGTCAACCGGGTGCTGGAGATCTCCGGCCTGGCCGAACAGGACTGGCTGGGCCGCGCCTGAGCGACACCCGGCACGCCCGGCGGGTCGGCCCCGCTGGCTCGACGTACCGGCTGACCCGTCAGCGGCCGGTCACAGCGGCGTGACGTACGCGCCGGTGATGCCGCCGTCGACGACGAACTGCGCGGCGGTCATGAACGAGGCGTCGTCGCTGGCCAGGAAGGCCACCGCGGCGGCGATCTCGTCCGGCCTGCCGAACCGCCCCATCGGCACGTGCACCAGCCTGCGGGCGGCCCGCTCCGGGTCCGCGGCGAAGAGCTCCAGCAGCAGCGGGGTGGCCACCGGGCCGGGGCAGAGCGCGTTGACCCGGATGCCGTCCCGGGCGAACTGCACGCCCAGTTCCCGGGTCATCGCCAGCACCCCGCCCTTGCTCGCCGTGTACGCGATCTGCGAGGTGGCCGCCCCCATCAACGCCACGAACGAGGCGGTGTTGATGATCGATCCCTTGCCCTGCCGGCGCATGTGCGGGATGACGTACTTGCAGCAGAGGTAGACGCTGGTGGTGTTGACTCGCAGCACCCGCTCCCAGGCGTCCAGCCCGGTCTCCAGGATGGAGTCGTCCTCGGGCGGCGAGATGCCGGCGTTGTTGAACGCGACGTCCACCCGCCCGTGCCGCGCGGCCACCCCGTCGAAGAGGTCGCGCACCGCCGCCTCGTCGGCGACGTCACAGGCGGCGAACTCGCCCCCGACCTCGTCGGCGGCCCGTTGGCCGGTCTCCGCGTCGACGTCCACGCAGACCACCCGGGCCCCCTCGGCGGCGAACCGCCGCACGGTGGCCAGCCCGATCCCGCTGCCCGCTCCGGTGACCACGGCCACCCGGTCCCGCAACCGACCCTGCACGGTCACTCCTCCGTAGCGATGAAGACGTTCTTGACGTCGGTGAAGGCGTGCAACGCGTCCGGGCCCAGTTCCCGGCCCAGCCCGGAGCGCTTCATCCCGCCGAACGGCGTCCAGTAACGCACCGAGGAGTGCGAGTTGACGCTGAGGTTGCCGGATTCGACGGCGCGGGCCACCCGGACCGCCCGGCCGACGTCTCGGGTCCAGATGGAACCGGAGAGGCCGTACTCGGTGTCGTTGGCGAGCCGGACCGCGTCGGCCTCGTCGTCGAACGGGAGCACCGAGACCACCGGGCCGAAGATCTCCTCCCGCCAGTGTCGGTCGGCGGGCGAGTCGGCGAGCAGCACCGTGGGGGCGTACCAGAAGCCGGGACCGGCGGGGCGGGAGCCGGCGAAGGCGACCGTGGATCCGTCGACGTAGCCGGCCACCCGGTCCCGGTGGGCGGCGGAGATCAGCGGGCCCATCTCGGCGGTCTCGGCGGCCGGGTCCTCCACCCGGAAGGCCCGGACCGCCGGTTCGAGCAGCTCCAGGAACCGGTCGTACACCGGCCGCTGGACCAGGATCCGCGACCGGGCGCAGCAGTCCTGCCCGGCGTTGTCGAAGACCGCGTACGGCGCGGTCGCCGCCGCCTTCGCCAGGTCGGCGTCGGCGAAGACCAGGTTCGCGCTCTTGCCGCCCAGCTCCAAGGTCACCCGCTTCACCTGGGCGGCGCAGCCGGCCATGATCCGGGTGCCGACCTCGGTGGAGCCGGTGAAGCAGACCTTGCGCACCGCCGGGTGGCTGACGAAGCGCTCGCCCACCACGTCGCCCCGCCCGGGCAGCACCGTGAACACGTCCTCCGGCAGCCCCGCCTCGCGGCCCAGCTCGGCCAGGCGCAGCGCGGTCAGCGGGGTCAGCTCGGCCGGCTTGAGCACCACGGTGTTGCCGGCGGCGAGGGCCGGCGCGAAGCCCCAGGCGGCGATCGGCATCGGGAAGTTCCACGGCACGATCACCCCGACCACGCCGAGCGGCTCGTGGAAGGTGACGTCCAGCCCGCCGGGCACCGGGATCTGCCGGCCGGTCAGCCGCTCCGGTGCGCCCGCGTAGTAGTCGAGCACGTCGCGCACGTTGCCGGCCTCACCGCGGGCGTCGCCGACGGTGTGCCCGCTGTTGCGTACCTCCAGCTGGGCCAGTTCCTCCAGGTGCGCGTCCACCACGGCGGCGAACCGCCGCAGCACCCGCGCCCGCTCACCCGGCGCCATCCCGCGCCACCGCTCGTACGCCACCGCCGCCCGCCCGATCGCGGCGTCGGTCTCCGCCACCGACGTCTCCGCCACGACCGCCACGACCTCCCCGCTCGCCGGATCCACCACCCGCGTCACGGCCCCCGCC
>NZ_POUB01000229.1 GCF_003236335.1 Micromonospora deserti | reverse complement strand
GGGCACCACCGTCCCGGCCACCGCCACGCCGGTCGCGTCCGGTCCGATCGGCGGGAGCGGGGTGGCCGCCCTGCCCGGACGGTCGCTGCTGCGGCTCGGTCCGGCCAGCGTGCAGATCCGCCGCCGCTCGGTGCTGGTCGCCGCCGTCCTGGTCACGCTGCTGCTGGTCGCCGGGGTGCTCAGCCTCTCCCTCGGCACCCCCTACGTCGCCCCGGCCGACGTGCTCAACGCGCTCTCCGGCGCCGGCACCCCGTACGACCGGGTGGTGCTCGACCTGCGGCTGCCCCGGCTGGTGCTGGCCGCCGCGGCGGGCGCGGCGTTCGGGGTCGCCGGCACGCTGATCCAGAGCGTGGCCCGCAACCCGCTGGCCAGTCCCGACGTCATCGGCGTCACGCAGGGCGCGGGCCTCGCCGCGACGGTGGGGCTGACCAGTGGGGTGGCCGCGGTGCTGGTGGCCCCCGCGGCGCTGGTCGGCGCGCTGGTGGCCGCGGCGCTGCTGTTCGCCCTCGGCGCCCGGCACGGGCTGGCCGCGCAGCGGTTCGTGCTCGCCGGCGTGGCGGTCGCCTTCGCGTTGCGGGCGCTCACCGAGGTGGTCATGCTCACCGCCGACCCGATCGACGGGCTGCGGGCGCAGATCTGGCTGATCGGCACCCTCGCCGGCAAGGGCTGGACCGAGACTCTCTGGATCGCCATCACCCTGCTCGCGCTCCTGCCGGTGCTGGCCTGGGCCGGCTGGGCGCTGAACAGCTCGGCGCTGGACGACGACACCGCCCGCGGCATCGGGCTGCGCCCGGTGGCCCGCCGGATCGGGCTCGCCGGCACCGGCGTGCTCGTCGCCGCGATGGTCACCGCCCAGGTCGGCGCGGTCGACTTCGTCGCCCTCGTCGCGCCGCAGCTGGCCCGGCGGCTGGTCCGGGCCGAACGCCCGCCGCTGGTCTGCGCCGCACTGCTCGGGGCGGTGCTGCTGGTGCTGGCCGACCTGGCCGGCCGGCGGCTCTTCGCCCCCACCCAGCTGCCCGCCGGCGTGCTGACCGCGGCGATCGGCGGCCCCTACCTGATGTTCCTGTTGCTGCGCGGCCGCCGGAGGTCCTCGTGACGCCGGCCGCGCTTCCCGGCCGCTGCCTCCCCGCCGAGCTGGTGGGCGCGGGTGGCGTCGGTTCCTCGTTCGCCGACCCCGCCAAGGAGGCGTGATGCTCTCCACCCGCGACCTGGTCGCCGGTTACGACGAGCGGACAGTGCTCGACGGGCTCGACCTCGAGCTGCCCGCCGACGCCTTCACGGTGATCGTCGGTCCGAACGCCTGCGGCAAGTCGACCCTGCTGCGCACCCTGGCCCGCCTGCTCACTCCGCGCCGGGGCGCGGTGCTGCTCGACGGCAGCGCCATCCGGGAGCTGCCCACCCGCGAGGTCGCCCGGCGGCTCGGCGTGCTGCCGCAGAGCCCGCTGGTGCCCGAGGGGGTCACCGTCGCCGACCTGGTCGGCCGGGGCCGGCAGCCGTACCAGCGCTGGTGGCGGCAGTGGTCGGAGCAGGACAGCGCCGCGGTCGACCGGGCGATGGTCCTGGCCGACGTCGCCGAGTTGGCGGACCGGCCGGTGGACACCCTCTCGGGTGGGCAGCGGCAGCGGGTCTGGATCGCCATGACCCTGGCCCAGGACACCGAGGCACTGCTGCTCGACGAGCCGACCACCTTCCTCGACCTGGCCCACCAGGTGGAGGTGCTCGACCTGCTGCACCGGCTGCGCGCCGAGCGGGGCCGCACCGTCGTCGCCGTGCTGCACGATCTCAACCAGGCCGCCCGCTACGCCGACCACCTGATCGCCATGCGGGCCGGCGCGGTCGTGGCCGCCGGCCCGCCGCGCGAGATCCTCACCGCGGACCTGGTCCGCGACGTCTTCGGGCTCGACTGCGTCGTCGTGCCCTGCCCGGTGAGCGGGGCGCCGCTGGTGGTGCCCGCGCTCACCGTGCCGTCGCTCGTCACGGCCACCCCCGGCGCGTCCGACGGCGTCCCGGCGGATGCCGGCGCGTCCGACGGCGTCCCGGCCGGGCCGGCGGCGTCCGCCGAACCGGCTGGCTCCACCCCGGCGAGTCCGACCGCTCCGGTCGCCCGCCCCTCCGCCGGCGACGGGACCAGCCCGCTCGCCGGCTCGTACCCCTCGAAAGGAATCTGATGCGTCGTCTCGTCGCCGCCCTCGCCGCGGCCGTCGCCCTCGGCGTCGGCCTCACCGCCTGCGGTGAGAGCGACCCGGTCGCCGGCACCACCACCGGGGAGACCCGGGAGATCACCCACGCCATGGGCACCACCAAGGTGCCAGCCGAGCCGAAGCGGGTCGTCGTGCTCGACACCGACAAGATCGACACCGCGCTCTCGCTCGGTGTCACGCCGGTCGGTGCCGCCACCGCCTCGGCGGCCAGGAGCTGGCCGACCTACTTCGGCGAGGACAAGCTGGCCGGCATCAAGGAGGTCGGGGTGCTCACCGAGCCCGACCTGGAGGCGATCAACGCCCTGAAGCCGGACCTCATCCTGGGCAGCAAGTTCCGGCAGGAGAAGTTCTACGACGAGCTGGCGGCCATCGCGCCGACCGTCTTCACCGAGAAGGTGGGCATCACCTGGAAGGAGAACTTCCTCCTCGACGGTAATGCGCTCGGTAAGGAGCAGCAGGCCAAGGACCTGCTGGCCGCGTACGAGACCCGGGCCAGGGAGTTCGGCGCCAAGCTCGGCGACGCCGCCAGCCGCAAGGTCTCCATCGTCCGCTTCATGCCGACCGAGATCCGGGTGTACGGGCCGGACTCGTTCTCCGGCATCGTGATCGGCGACACCGGCCTGGGCCGCCCGGAGCGGCAGCTGCTCACCGGCAAGGAGGACCGGCGGATGGACCGGGTGAGTCCGGAGCGGATCGGCGAGGTCGACGGTGACGTCATCTTCGTGACCGCCTACGGCGAGAAGGCCGCCGCCGAGCAGGCCAAGGTCACCGGGGGAACGCTCTGGAAGGGCCTGTCGGCGGTCAAGGCCGGCAAGGCGCACGTCGTCTCGGATGAGATCTGGATGACCGGCATCGGCGTCGGCGCCGCCAACAAGATCCTCGACGACCTGGAGAAGTACCTCTCCGCCTGAGAAGTCCTCCGCCTGGTCCGGGGGACCGGGTGAACCGCAGTGGGGCCGCACCCTCCCGGGTGCGGCCTCACTTGCTGCCGGGTCAGGCCCGGCCGGCGGGGACCGGCTCGGCGGCTCGGCGGCGGCCGGCCAGCAGGTGGTCGACGCTGAACCGGCCGGCCCCGACGGCCGCCAGCAGCAGGCTGGCCGCGCCGAGGGTGAGGACCAGCTCGTAGCCGCCCTTGTCGACGAACAGGCCGTTGCCGGCGTGCACGAAGATGAACGCGCCGAGCATGTGCAGCGCGAGCAGGACGCCGGCGATCGGGACGGCCGCACCGAGGATCAGCGCCGCGCCGCCGAGCAGCTCGACCCCCGTGGCGAACCACGCGGCCACGGTCGGCAGCGGCACGCCGACCTGGTCGAAGAAGGCGGCGGTCCCGTCGACGCCGTTGGTGACCAGCTTCTGCCAGCCGTGGGCGAAGAAGACGATGCCGACGCCGATCCGGGCGAGCAGCATCGCGACATCACGGACGGTAGCGGGCAGGGTCATGGTTCTGCTCCTCATGCTGGTTGGGTTGCCGAACGGCCGGTCGACCAGCGGTCGGGCGACGCGCCGTGTCACGGATGGGCCGGACGCGACGCGACCAGCCGACGGAGCGCCGCACAGGATGCCCGGTCTCCGTCCGCCGGGCTCCCGATCCGTGCCGTCGGCGACCACGGTACCGACAGATGGTTGAATGCTCAACTTTTGACGGGAGAGATTTTGTCGACTTGTTGACCGGACGGGCTCCCGTACGGCGACGCGCCGCCCCCTGGGTGATGCCGGAGGCGGCGCGTCTGGCTGTGGCGGCGAACTGTCGGTGCGACGGGTGGGGTTGTCAGGCGGCGGTGGCCCAGATCGCCTGGAAGGCGGCCGCCTCGCCGGCCAGCCAACGCTCGATCTGTTCGGGCCGGGCGTCGGCGGGCATCCGGTGGGTCTCGCCCCGGCGCACGTCGACCAGAACCGGATCGGCGTGCGGGAGGATCGCGTCCATGTGCCGGGCCATCAGGTGCAGGGTGGCGAGCACCGCCTCCTCGCTGGGCGGGGTGTCGTCGAAGTGCAGCCGGACGGCTTCGGCGCGGCCATCGGCGTACCGTACGCCGAAGTGTGGGTTGATCTTGACGGGCAGGTCGCCGAGCATGGCGAGCGCGTCGCGGGTCTGGGCCAGGTCGACGGCCTTCGGCTCGCCGAGGGAGCGCAGCCAGGCGGTCGCGCCCGGCACCAGCGCCTGGTAGAGCGGACGCCAGCGGGGCTTGACCACGTCGACCACCTGGTCGAGGTGCGTGCCGCCGGTGTGAAAGGCGATGTCGGCCTTGAGCGCCTTGACGAACTGGCCGTGCGGGTTGAACCCGGAGCGGCTGGCCCGCTGCTTGCGCAGCCCGCCGACGAAGGTGGCCTTGGTGGGGCCGGTGCGGTCGACGTAGCGAGTGAAGCCGAGCAGCGTCGCGTACGGCGTGAGGGGGGTGGAGGCGGGCGCGGTCACGGGCGTCCTCCCAGGTCAGAGGCTCGATTAGTACATACATTCTAATCGACGGTCCTGACATCGCCCAGGGAAGAAAAAGGGCCGCCCGGGCATCCCGGGCGGCCCTTGGAAAGAAAGACCTACAGCTGCCCGACCGAGGTGATCCGGACCACCGCGGCGCCCACCTCGTCAGAGGCGGCGAGGTCGACCTCGGCGCTGATGCCCCAGTCATGGTCGCCCTCGGGGTCGTCCAGGATCTGCCGCACGGTCCAGCGCTCCCGGCCCTGCTCGATCATGAGCAGCGCCGGCCCGCGCGCGTCCGGCCCGGTTCCGATCGAGTCGTGGGAGTCGAAGTACGGGTCCAGCGCGTCGGCCCAGGCGTCGGCGTCCCAACCGTCGCGGGCGTCGAGTTCGCCGAGCAGATCCCAGCGGCGCAGGGCGGCCAGTTCGACGCGGCGGAACAGCGCGTTGCGCACCAGCACCCGGAACGCCCGGGCGTTGCGGGTCACCGCCGGCGGCCGCTCGTCCAGCGAGGAGGCCACCTCGGCCACGTCGGACGGGTTGCGCAGCCGCTCCCACTCGTCGATCAGGCTGGAGTCGACCTGGCGGACCAGTTCGCCCAGCCACTCGATCAGGTCGACCAACTCCTCGGTCTTGGCGTCCTCGGGCACGGTCTGCCGCAACGTCTTGAACGCGTCGGCGAGGTACCGCAGCACCAGGCCCTCCGAGCGAGACAGCCCGTAGAACTGCACGTACTCGGTGAAGGTCATCGCCCGCTCGTACATGTCCCGGACCACCGACTTGGGGGAGAGCTGGTGGTCGGCGACCCAGGGGTGCCCCTGCCGGTACATCTCGTACGCCGACTCCAGCAGCTCGGCGAGGGGCTTGGGCCAGGTCACCTCGTCGAGCAGTTCGAGCCGTGCCTCGTACTCGACGCCCTCGGCCTTCATCACGGCGACCGCCTCACCGCGGGCCTTGAACTGCTGCGCGGAGAGCACCTGGCGCGGGTCGTCGAGGATCGACTCGACCACCGAGAGCACGTCGAGGGCGTACGAGGGGGACTCGACGTCGAGCAGCTCGATCGTCGCGAGGGCGAGCGGCGACAGCGGCTGGTTCAGCGCGAAGTCGAGCTGGAGGTCGACGGTGAGGCGCACCCGCCGGCCGGTCTCGTCCGGCTCGGGCAGCTCCTCGACCACCCCGCCGGCCCGCAACGCCCGGTAGATCGCGATGGCCCGGCGGATGTGCCGCCGCTGGGCGGCGCGGTCCTCGTGGTTGTCGGTGAGCAGGTGTCGCATCGCGGTGAACGCGTCGCCGGGGCGGCCGATCACGTTGAGCAGCATCGAGTGGCTGACCTGGAAGCTGGAGGTGAGCGGCTCCGGTTCGGCCGCCACCAGGCGCTCGAAGGTGGGCTGACCCCAGCCGATCGAGCCCTCCGGCGGCTTCTTCTTGACCACCTTGCGCCGCTTCTTCGGATCGTCACCGGCTTTGGCGAGCGCCTTCTCGTTGTCGATCACGTGCTCGGGGGCCTGTACCACCACCCGTCCGACGGTGTCGAACCCGGCCCGGCCGGCCCGCCCGGCGATCTGGTGGAACTCGCGGGCCTTGAGCAGGCGGGTGCGGGTGCCGTCGTACTTGGACAGGCCGGTGAAGAGCACGGTGCGGATCGGCACGTTGATGCCGACGCCGAGGGTGTCGGTGCCGCAGATGACCTTGAGCAGGCCGGCCTGGGCGAGGGTCTCCACCAGCCGCCGGTACTTGGGCAGCATGCCGGCGTGGTGCACGCCGATGCCGTGCCGGACCAGCCGCGACAGGGTCTTGCCGAAGCCGGAGGTGAACCGGAAGTTCCCGATCGCCGTGGCGATCATGTCCTTCTCGGCCCGGGTGCAGACGTTGACGCTCATCAGCGCCTGGGCGCGTTCCAGTGCGGCGGCCTGGGTGAAGTGCACGACGTAGACCGGGGCCTGCTTCGTCTCCAGCAGTTCCTCGAGGGTCTCGTGCAGCGGCGTCATCGCGTACGAGAAGAGCAGCGGGACCGGCCGCTCGGCCGAGCGGACGACGGCGGTCGGCCGACCGGTGCGCCGGGTCAGGTCGTCGACGAAGCGGGTGGTGTCGCCGAGCGTGGCGGACATCAGGACGAACTGGGCCTGCGGCAGCTCGATCAGCGGGACCTGCCACGCCCAGCCACGGTCCGGCTCGGCGTAGAAGTGGAACTCATCCATGATCACCTGGCCGACGTCGGCCCGGTCGCCCTCCCGCAGCGCGAGGTTGGCCAGGATCTCGGCGGTGCAGCAGATGATCGGGGCGTCGGCGTTGACGCTCGCGTCGCCGGTCAGCATGCCGACGTTGTCGGCGCCGAAGACCTCGCAGAGCGCGAAGAACTTCTCCGACACCAGGGCCTTGATCGGCGCGGTGTAAAAGGTGGTCCGGTCGTCGGCCAGGGCCGTGAAGTGCGCCGCGACCGCCACCAGGCTCTTGCCGGAGCCGGTCGGCGTGTTCATGATCACGTTGGCGCCGGAGACGATCTCGATGACCGCCTCCTCCTGGTGGGGGTAGAGGTCGAGGCCGCGCTCCTTCGCCCAGCCGGCGAACGCGTCGTAGAGGGTGTCGGGGTCGGCGCTGGTCGGCAGCGCGGCGGTGAGCGTCATAGCGTGTCCATGGTGCCTGGATCATGGCCCTGCGCGCCAACCGGGCCCACGGCCGCCGCCCGGGTCCGGGCGGCGCGCGGCGCCGGTCGGCCATCCCCGCGACGGCCCGCCCGGTGGCGCGCCCCGCGGCCCCTCCCAGGGGTACGCCCCGCCGGGTCAGCGCCGGTGGTGTGTCAGGTCGAAGATCGGGCGCCCGGCGGCGAGGGCACGGCGCTCGAACCGGGTGACCGGACGGTGCGCGGGGCGGGGTGCGAAGCCGTCGTGGGCGTTGACCAGCCCCGGGTCGGCGTCCAGGGTCTGCCGCATCGACTCCGCGTACTCGGCCCAGTCGGTGGCGCAGTGCAGGGTGCCGCCGGGGGCGAGCCGGGAGCGCAGCAGCGCCACGTGTGCCGGCTGGATCAACCGCCGCTTGTGGTGCCGGGCCTTGGGCCAAGGGTCCGGGAAGAATACGTGCACCGCGGCCAGCGAGCCGGCCGGCAGCAGGTCGACCAGCTCCAGCGCGTCGCCCCGGGCCACCCGCACGTTGCGCAGCCCCTGCCGGTCCACCAGGTCCAGCAGGTTACCGATTCCGGGCGTGTGCACCTCGACCGCCAGATAGTCTCGATCCGGGTCGGCGGCGGCCATCGCGGCGGTGGTCTCACCCATGCCGGAGCCGATCTCAAGGACCAGTGGGGCCTGGCGGCCGAACAGGCTGGCCGGGTCGACGGGCACGGTGAGATCGTCCGGGACGCGCAGGCCGTGGACCGGCCAGAGCTTCTCCAGCGCCTCCGCCTGGCGGCCGCTCATCCGGCCACGGCGCGGGTGGAAGGTACGGATCGCCCGGGCAGCGGGCGTAGGGGCGGCGGCGGGGAAGTCGGTGAAGGTCACAGCGATCCGAGCGTACGCGACGACCGCGCCGCATCGGATGTGATGTACGACCGGGGATGAGAGGATCCATCCCGTACGGCAGACCGGGTGTCTGGTGTTGCCCGGCGCTGCCCTGTGCGCCGGGAGGGGGCGTGGTGTCGGTGACCCGCGGTGGTCTGGCGCTGGCGATCACGGCCGTGATCGCCGGCCCGCCGCTCGTGGCGGGCCCGGCCGGCGCCGCACCCGTGCCGGCCGCGGCCACCGGGTCGACGGTGGCCGGGTGGCGGGCGGCTGCGGCGCCGCAGCCCGGGGTGCCGGGCCCGAACGTGTTCGTCGAGGTGAGCCCGAGCACCGTGGAGCCGGGCTTCCTGGTTGGCATCAAAGCCAGCTGCCGGGACAACTCCGTCCCGGCGATCGTGGTCTCGGACGCCTTCGGGCGGGTGCAGGCGCAGCCGCACCGCGGGGTGCTCACTGCCAAGCCGATGGTGCGGGAGCGCACCCGGCCCGGCAACTACCGGGTCAAGCTGGAGTGCCGGGACGGCGAGACCGCCTCGACCATGCTCCAGGTGGTGAAGGCGGTGAAACCCAGCCGCGGCCCGGCCACCGGGTTCGGCGGGGGTGCCGGCGGTGCCACCGGCGGGCTGCTGCTCCCCGGCGGGCTCGCGTTGACCCTCACCGGCCTGGTCCTCGCCGTGGTCGCGTCGCGCCGGCCCCGCACCGTCCGCGGCGCCGCCCGACGCTGAGCCCGAGCATGGTCGCCCCGCCCGCCTCGAAGCCGGCCCCCGCAGCGGCCCGCCGGCCGGGGGCGTCCGGGCGCGGGCCCTGGACGGTGCCGCTGGCCGTGGTGCTGGTGCTGGTCGGGGTCTTCGCCACCGGCGCGGGGCTGGGCCGCACGGTCGGCCCGTTCGACTGGGCCGTGACCGCCGGCGACCGGGCGGCCCGCGGCGACGGAGCGCTGAAGGCCAGCCGGCCGGTGCGCCTCAGCGTGCCCGCGATCGAGGTGTCCGCTCCGGTGGAACCGGTCGGCCAGGCCCGGGACGGGTCGATCGACGTCCCGCCGCTGGACCGGCACCACGAGACCGGCTGGTACGACCGCGGGCCGACCCCGGGTGAGCCGGGTCCCGCCGTCATCGTCGGGCACGTCGACACCAAGGACGGCCCGTCGGTCTTCTACGACCTGCACCGGCTGCGGCCCGGCGACACCATCGAGGTGACCCGGGCCGACCGCTCGGTGGTGGTGTTCAAGGTCGACACGGTGGAGCGTTTCCCCAAGGACCGGTTGCCCGCGGAGCGGATCTACGGCGACGAAGGGCCCGCCGGCCTGCGCCTGATCACCTGCGGTGGCGACTGGATCGGCGGCCGCGCCGGCTACGCCGACAACGTCATCGCCTTCGCCACCCTCCAATCCTCGCGTACCTCCTGACCCGACCACGCCCGTCTCCCCCGGCGTTGATCATGAAGCTGTTGCCCTCGGAAGTCGATGCCGGCAGCAGCATCTTCATGATCAACCGGAGGGGCGGGTCAGGGG
>NZ_POUB01000228.1 GCF_003236335.1 Micromonospora deserti | reverse complement strand
GAGCAGGGGCGGGGCGTCCGGCCGGGGCCAGCGGGCTGGTATGAAGAAGCGATGACGAGCGACGCCGCCTCCGCCCGACCCGACCCCACCGACGAGGTCGTCGACCTCTGCCGTGATCTGCTGCGCATCGACACCACCAACACTGGCGACAACGACACCAGCGCCGGCGAACGCCTCGCCGCCGAGTACGTGGCGGAGAAGCTGGCCGAGGTCGGCGTCGAGCCCGTCATCCACGAGTCGGCACCCGGGCGGGCGAACCTGGTGGCGCGCATCCCCGGCACCGATCCCACCCGTGGCGCGTTGCTGGTGCACGGCCACCTCGACGTGGTGCCCGCCGACGCCGACGAATGGTCGGTGCACCCGTTCTCCGGGGAGCTGCGCGACGGCTACCTGTGGGGCCGGGGCGCGATCGACATGAAGGACTTCGACGCGATGGTGCTGGCCGTGGTGCGGCACTGGCAGCGCACGGGGGTCCGCCCGCCCCGCGACATCGTGCTCGCGTACACCGCCGACGAGGAGGCCGGCAGCGACTACGGCGCGCACTTCCTGGTCCAGCGCCACCGGGACCTGCTCGACGGCTGCACCGAGGCGATCGGCGAGGTCGGCGGCTTCTCGTACTCGGTCAGCGACGCCCAGCGGCTCTACCTGATCGAGACCGCCGAGAAGGGCATCGACTGGCTGCGGCTGCACGCCAGGGGCCGCCCCGGGCACGGCTCGATGGTGCACGACGACAACGCGGTCACCGCGCTCGCCGAGGCGGTGGCCCGGATCGGCCGGCACCGGTTCCCGGTGGTGGTCACCGACACCGTGCGAGCGTTCCTGGCGGAGATCTCCGACCTGCTCGGCGTCGAGCTCGACCCCGACGACCCGGAGACCGCGATCGCCAAGCTCGGGCCGATCGCCAACATCATCGGGGCGACGATCCGCAACACCGCCAACCCGACCCGGCTCGCCGCCGGCTACAAGGACAACGTGATTCCCGGCCGGGCCACCGCGACCATCGACTGCCGCAGCCTGCCCGGGCAGTCCGAGCTGCTCGAGCGGCAGCTGCGCGAGCTGATCGGCCCGGACATCGCGATCGAGTACATCCAGCGGCAGCCCGCGCTGGAGACCACCTTCGACGGCGACCTGGTGGACGCGATGTCGGCGGCGCTGCGGGGCGAGGACCCGGGCGCCCGACCGGTGCCGTACATGCTCTCCGGCGGCACCGACGCCAAGGCGTTCTCGCAGCTGGGCATCCGCTGTTTCGGCTTCGCGCCGCTGCGGCTGCCGGCCGACCTGAACTTCTCCGCGCTGTTCCACGGCATCGACGAGCGGGTTCCGGTGGACGGGCTACAGTTCGGCGTGCGGGTTCTCGACCGGTTCCTCCGCACCTGCTAGCACGTGTCCGCTGCCGCGGCGTGCCGCACCGAACCTCCCCATCGTGAAGGGACAGCCCACATGACCGACCAGCACGGTGAGCTGGACACCGCCCTTGAGCGGGTGATCGACGCGGCCCGCCACCACCTGGCCGCCGTACGCGCCGCGCAGGGTCGCATCGACGACGACGACGTCTGGCGGGCGTACGTCGCGCTGAACAACGCCTCCTACGCCTACGACGAGCAGCTCCTCGACGCCTTCGGCGAGGTCACTCCCTGGGACGTCGATTCGATCGACCCGGACGAGGCCGACCAGCGTTTCGGTGGTGCCGCGCAGGGGGTGGAGGCCACCGACCCGCACCCGCGGGTCATCTCGGTGCGCCAGCGCCGGGACTACCGGGTGCCGAGCGTCGCCGCGCTGATCCGGGTGGCGGAGGTGGCCCGGCGGGAGGGCACCCCGGAGGACGACGAGCCGGCCCCGGTCGAGGGGGTTGGCGAGGCGGTGCTGGAACTGCTGCAGAGCGGGGACGGCTCGCTCGCCGCGCTGGACGTCCCGGAACTCGAGCCGCTCGACGGGGTGGTGATGGTCAGCGAGGTCGGCACGCCGGTCGACCTGGAGTCGTTCGACGACGACGACCCGGTCGGCCCGTTTCAGCCGGCCGCCGACGACCGGCTGGTCGGCCGGCTCGACGAGCACCCGTTCCTGGAACTCGACGAGGAGCACGACCACGCCCACTAGGCGGCGAGCCCCGGGCCCCGGCCGACCGGTCCGGGCCCGGGGGCCGCGGGCGTCCCCCGCCGGCGCACGGCCGGCGGGTGGACTCAGTACGACAGGCCCGGCTGCGGCTGATTGACCCGCCGACGGCGCAGCATCACCTGCCGCGTACCGTCCCGGAACAGCCGCACCCGGGCCAGCTCCCATCCGGAGAACTCCGCCTGGATCGCCAGCTGCGCCGCGGCGGTCAACCGGTCGACGTTCGGCGGCAACCGCAGCGGCGCGTATTCGTAGTCCATAAGCCCTATGCTGCCCAGCCCAGCGACCCTCCGCCACCCCCCGGCGGTGACCCACACCGCTACGGCAGGTGCCGGCGCCCCGGCCGCCGGGCTACCCAATGGCATCGTTCGCCGCCAGCAGGGCGGCCAGGGCCGGCGCGGTCAGCGTGAGGGCCTGGGGGGCGCCGGGGTCCGCCGCCAGCCCCCACCCCGCGTCTGGCCAGTCGGCGAGCAGCTCGGCGCAGGGTACGGCCAGGAACGGCACGCCCGGCCCGGCGAACCCGGTCAACGCCTCCGGCGAGGTGAACACTGGCAGCAGCGGCGCCCCGGCCGGGTCGGTGACCACCGTCCAGGGAAAGTCGCGCTGCGGGGACGGCTCCGCCGCCAGCGGTACGCACACCACGGTCCCGGCGAGCACACCGAGGTACCCGGCCAGGTCCCGGCGGGCCACCGCCTCCGCCAGGCGCTCCCGGACCTCCCGGTCCGCCCCGTCCGCCGCCGGCGGCCCGTCCGCCCCGTGCGTCGCCGGCGGCCCGTCCGCCCCGTGCGTCGCCGGCGGCCCGTCCGCCCCGTGCGTCGCCGGCGGCCCGTCCGCCCCGTGCGTCGCCGGCGGCCCGTCCGCCCCGTGCGTCGCCGGCGGCCTGGCCGGGCTGGTCGGGGCGGGCGCCGCCGGCGGCCTGGCCGGGCCGGCCGGTCGGCCCGGAGGCGGCACGGTCGGCTCCGGCCGCACCCGGGGACCGGTGGGCGGCAACACCTGGCAGGAGAGCGCGTCGGGCCGGTCGGTGAGCACCGCCGCCGCGGTGCGCGCGGCGAAGTCGCTCCACCACCGCAGGCCCTGCGGGGTGCGGGGTGTCTCGAACCACCACCCGCCACCGCCGCGGGGTGGCCGCCACCCGAGGCCGGCCAGGCGCTGATCGTCGTACGCCGGGCAGATCCCGCGGACGGTGTCCCGGCGCACCATCAGGTGCAGCCGGCGGTCGCCGGCGGCGAGTTCCAGGTCGGTGTCCCGGTCGCACCGGTTCAGCGTGTCGTGCAGCCGGGCGACCACGTCGGGCCAGCCCGAGGTCATGCCGGCGGCCCCGGCAGCCGGCTGTCCAGGCGGCCGAGCCGGCCGATGGTCTCCTCCAGGCGGCCCAGCGCGGAGAAGTCGCCCGGTTCGCCGAAGAGCTCGCCGAGACCCGCGCCGATCGTGGCGTCCAGGCCCTCCGTCCGTTCGTTGAGCTGCTCGGCCGCCGCCGACCGGGCCTGCCGGTACGCGGCGAGCACCATCGCGGCCAGCTCCTCCGTGCCCGCCCGCGGCGCGGCGGGCGCGAAGGTCAGGCCGGTGAGCTCACCGGCGGCGTCCACCGTGGCGGTGACCAGGCCGGTGTCGTCGGTGGCGGTGCCGCTGAGCTCGGCGAGGTCGTCCCGGAGCCCGGCGAAGCGGCGTTCGATGTCGGCGATCCGTCCGGCGAGCGCGTCGAACGCGGACAGCGGGTCACTCATGCGAAACCTTCCCGTGCACGGCTCCGGCCGGGGTGGCGACCGGCGGCCGCATGATCGTATCGTCGTTGCGCCAAAGGTAGTGGGGGCCGGAGGAGTGGGGGAGGAGCGGTATGCCGGACATCGACGTCGACGTACAGGCGGTGCGGCGGCTGGAGGCGGCGGCGAAGCGGGTGGCCGGTTCGCTCGGCGCGCTGGAGAGCCGCATCGCGTCGGCGGGTGACCTGCCCGACGACGCCTTCGGCCACCTGCCGTTCGCCAGCGACATGCTCCGCGAGAAGTACGCCGAGCAGGTCAGCGGCGGGATGGAGCTGTTCCGCGCCGGCCAGGACGCGTTCGAGCGGGTCGGCACCGCGCTGGCCGGGACGGCGGAGGCGTACGAGCGCAACGAGCAGGACATCGACGCGGGCTTCCGCGCCATGGGCAGCGGGATGGCCCGGTGAGCGGGCCCGCCGGCACCGCCGTCGAGCTGTGGAACGGCATCGACAACGCACTGTCCGGGGTGGACCGCGCGGTCGACAGCGTCTGCCGTACCCTGGCCTGGCCGCTCATTCAGCTCGTCGACCTCGTCGACGGTGAGCCGGCCGCGCTGCGCGCCAAGGCCACCGAGTGGGATGCGCTCGCCGCCCAGGTGCGCGAGCTGGCGATGAGCCACCGCGGCGTCCGCGAGGCCGAGCAGGCCGGCTGGCGGTCGCCCGCCGGCGAGGCGTACGGCAAGCGGCTGGCGGAGGTCGAGCAGCAGTTGCTGGACGTCGCCGAGCAGTTCGCGGCCACCGCCGAGTACCTGCGCGGGGTCGCCGACGCGCTGCAGGTCGTGCACGACGTGCTGGTCGACATCTGCGTCGAGTTCGTCAACTTCCTGCTCGTCACGCTGGTGACCGCGCTGCTGATGGCGCCGTTCACCGCCGGTGCGTCCTGGGCGGCCGGCGTGGCCCTCGGAGTCACCCGGGGCATGATCGCCCTCACCCGGATGCTCAAGGTCATCCGACCGCTGGCGACGCACCTGCAGAAGGTCATCAGGCTGCTGCAACGGGTCCTGTACTACCTGCGCAAGTTGCGTAACCACCTGGACAAGCTGGTCGACAAGCAGAAGGCGCTGCGCACCGGCCAGAAGTACGCCGACAAGCGGCGCGCCGCCGGCGCGGCCGACAAGTGGTTCCACAAGTTGCTCGACCCGGCGAAGGGCACCTGGAAGCTCGGCAAGTCCGGGTCGCCGTTCGACATGAGCACCCTCGAACGCATGGGCGCGCTGCGCGCCCACGGCCTCACCGACGGGGCGCGGATGATCGGCCGGGACTGGGCCACCAACCTGCCCTGGAACGTGCCCAACACCGTGGTGCACGGGGTCACCTGGGGCACGGTGGCCGTGGTCAGCGGCCTGTCCGTGCCCGGCGCCGACCAGGTCGGCGACCGGATCGACCAGGCGGTGCAGGACGGCGCGGACTGGATCGACGAGAATGTGTTCGGGCAGCCGCCCGCGGAGCAACCGGCCGGCCGGTGACGGCCGATCGAGGAGGTACGGCGTGACCGGAGCACGGGGTCGGCTCGGCCGGCTGACCGAGGCGGTGCTCGGCGGCGCCCGGGCCGCCCGGGACAAGGCCCGCGAGCTGCGCGACGAGTTCCGCACCAGCGACGAGCCGGAACGTGCGCTGGTCGGCCCGCTCGTGCCCGGCCAGGAACTCCGCTACGTCGGCCTGGCGCCGGTCCGCACGCCGGAGACGCACCGGGCGGGCAGCCAGCTCGCCGACCGGGTGGGCGGGGAGATCGCCGAGGCGCTCGACCCGCGCGCCCTGTTCGGGCTGCTGAACATCGCCAACCCGGTCGCCTGGGTGGAGGCGGTGCTGACGCCGGTGCGGATCGCCGCCGGTGTCCTGCTGCTGCCAGGCAAGGCCGCCGCCGTCGCCGCCGGGCTGCCCGAGGCCGCCAGCCCCGAGCCGGAGCGCCCCGCCGCGCAGCCGGCCGCCGAGGCCCGCGAGCCGCTGCCGTTGACCCCGGAGCAGGAGGCGTTCCGCACGCTGTTCCGGCTCAGCCGCTACCGCCCGCTGGCCGACCAGCTCGCCGAGATCGCCTACCGGCGGCGGTACGTCTTCAGCGGCGACCTCGCCACCCTCGCCGGCAGCCTGCTGCTGTTCCTGGAGCGCTACACCGGCACTCCGCTCGCGGTCACCGACACCCACCTGCACCTGCTGCGGATGGGCCGCCGCCCCGACGAGGGCCGCCCGGACCGCCGCCGGCCGCAGGTGCTCTGGAGTGTCGAACGGCACCGGATCGCCCGGATCGACTCCGCCGGCGGCGCGCGGCTGATGCAGTTCCCGTCCACGATCGTCTTCGACGACGGGTCCTGGATCCGGGTCGTCAACCCGGCGACCCGCGACGACCAGTCCCGCTTCCTCGCCGCCGTACGCGACATCCCCGGCCAGCGCCCGACGCCCTGACCTGGCCGGCGCCGCCGCGCTCACTGCCGGCCCCGGCCGGGCACGCCCCGGGCCGTGCCGCGCCGGACGCCGGGCCCGGCGTCGGTCAGCCGTCGCGTTCCGGGTAGCCGACCTCCACCGCCGACACGTCGTCGAGCGCGGTGACGATCTCCGCCGGCAGGGTCATCCGCTCCACCTGCAGCGCGCCCAGCAACTGGCCGACGGTGCGGGCGCCGAGGATCGGGGCGACCACCCCAGGCCGGTCGCGGATCCAGGCCAGCGCCACCTCCAGCGGGGAGACCCCGAGGCCACCGGCGGCGGTGGCCACCGCCTCCACAATGCTGGAGCAGCGCGGCTCCAGATAGGTGGCGACGAAGCGTTCGAAGTGCGGCGACGCCGCCCGCGAGTCGGCCGGCCGGCCGTGCCGGTACTTGCCGGTGAGCACGCCGCGGCCCAGCGGCGACCACGGCAGCACACCCAGGCCGAGGGCCGCGCAGGCCGGCAGCACCTCCCGCTCCACGCCCCGCTGCAGCAGCGAGTACTCCACCTGGGCGGCGACCACCGGGGCCCGCCCCGGCCAGGCCGCCTGCCAGGCGGCCGCCCGCGCGGTCTGCCAGCCGGAGAAGTTGGACACCCCGACGTAGCGGACCCGGCCGCTGGCCACCGCGTGGTCCAACGCCGCCAGGGTTTCCTCCAGCGGGGTGTCCGGGTCGTACCCGTGCATTTGGAACAGGTCGACGTGGTCGGTGCCGAGCCGGCGCAGCGAGGCGTCCAGGGTACGCAGCAGGTGCCCGCGCGAGCCGTCGCGGCGCCGGCCGCTGCCCGGGCGCAGCCCCGCCTTCGTGGCGATCAGCAGTTCGTCCCGGGGGACCAGGGTGCCCAGCAACGAACCGATCACCGATTCCGCGTCACCGTCGCCGTAGACGTCGGCGGTGTCGATCAAGTTGCCGCCGGCGTCGAGGTAACTCTTCAGCTGGGCGGCCGCATCGTCGGCGTCGGTGTCCCGGCCCCAGGTCATGGTGCCGAGCGCGAGCCGCGAAACCGCCAGCCCGCTTCGGCCGAGCGGTCGCTGTTGCATGGGTGAACCTTATTTCCAACCGGGCCGTACCGATATCCTCGCTACCGCCAAGTCTGCCGGGGTGTCGGCGTTTCCGCGCGCCCGCCGACCCGCACGCCTGCCGGGCCCGCCGCGCCGGACCGGCGGGGCGCCGCGGAGCCGTCGTGGACGGCGGTTGGGGTGAGCCGGTGATCGGGTCCCGCGCCGGCATTGCGTAACCTGATGCGACCTGTGGTGCGGATGGGGGAGGACCTAGTGCGACTCGGGCTCAGCCTCGGATACCAGACGGCGTGGAGTACGCCGGCCGATCACCTGGCCCTGGCCCAGGAGGCGGACCGGCTCGGTTACTCGGTGGTGTGGGCGGCGGAGGCCTACGGTTCCGACTCGCCGAGCATGCTCGCCTGGATGGCCGGCCAGACCGAACGGATCGACCTGGGCAGTGCGGTGATGCAGATCCCCGCCCGCACCCCGGCGATGACCGCGATGACCGCGGCGACCATCGACGCGCTCTCCGGCGGCCGGTTCCGGCTCGGCCTGGGCGTGTCCGGTCCGCAGGTCTCCGAGGGCTGGCACGGCGTACGGTTCGGCAAGCCGCTCGCCCGGACCCGTGAGTTCGTCGACATCGTGAAGATGGCCGTGGCCCGCAAGGAGGTCGCCTACGACGGCGAGTTCTACACGCTGCCGCTGCCCGACGGGCCCGGCAAGGCTCTGCGGCTCGGCTTCCACCCGCCGCGCGAGCACATTCCGATCTACCTGGCCGCGGTCGGCCCGAAGAACCTGGAGCTGGCCGGGGAGATCGCCGACGGCTGGCTGGGCGTCTTCTACGCCCCCGAGTTCGCCGAGGAGCAGCTCGCGTCGGTGCGCGCCGGCCGGGTCAAGGCCGGCAAGGAACTGGCCGGCTTCGACGTGGTCCCGTCGGTCCCGGTGGTCGTCGGCGACGACATCGCCTCCTGCGCCGAGCTGGTCCGCTGGTACGCCGCCCTCTACGTCGGCGGAATGGGCAGCCGGCAGCAGAACTTCTACAACCAGCTCGCCACTCGGATGGGCTACGGCGACGCCGCCCGCGAGGTCCAGGATCTCTACCTGGCCAAGCGGCAGCGCGACGCGGCCGCCGCGGTGCCGATGGAGTTCATCGACCGCACCTCGCTGCTCGGGCCCAAGGAGCGCATCGCCGAGCGGATGCGGGAGTACGCCGCCGCCGGGGTCACCACGCTGTCGGTAACCCTGTTCGCGGCGGACCGGGACAGCGGCGTGCAGACCCTGCGGACCGTCGCCGAGGCGCTGGACCTCGCGGGAGTCGGCGAGTGACCTGGGTCGAGGCCATTGTCCTGGGCGTCGTCCAGGGCCTGACCGAGTTCCTGCCGATCAGCTCGTCGGGGCACCTGCGGATCACCTCGGCGATCTTCTTCGACCGGGACGCCGGCGCGTCGTTCACTGCCGTGACCCAGCTGGGCACCGAGGCGGCGGTGCTGATCTACTTCGCCAAGGACATCTGGCGGATCACCCGGACGTGGCTGGTCGGGATCAGGGACAGGTCGGTCCGGTCCAGCCTCGACTACCGCATGGGCTGGTACGTGATCGTCGGCTCGATCCCGATCGGGTTGTTCGGCTTCCTGTTCAAGGACCAAATCCGCACCGCCGGCCGCAACCTGTGGCTGGTGGCCACCACCCTGATCGTCTTCGCGTTCGTGCTCGCGTTCGCCGAGTACTGGGGTCGGCAGACCCGCACCCTGGAGAACTTCCGGATGCGCGACGGCGTGGTGATGGGCTTCGCCCAGGCGATGGCGCTCATCCCCGGCGTGTCCCGCTCCGGCGGGACGCTCACCGCCGGCCTGCTGCTCAACCTGACCCGGGAGACGGCGGCGCGCTACTCGTTCCTGCTGGCCATCCCGGCGGTGGTGATGTCCGGGATCTTCAGCATCGGGGACGTGTTCGAGCCGGCCGCGCCCGGCACCTCGGTGCCGAGCATCGCCCAGATGATCGTGGCCACCATCATCGCGTTCGGCATCGGCTACGCGGCCATCGCCTGGTTGCTGCGCTACGTCGCCCACCACACGCTGTACCTCTTCGTGCTGTACCGGGTGGCCCTGGGCACGCTGGTGCTCGCCCTGCTGATGACCGGCACCATCAGCGCCACCTGATCCGTACCGCCCCGCGGCCCCCGCCGCCACCGCACCGGTGGCGCCCGGGGGCCGTGGCGTCCGAGTATGCCGCTGGCCGGCGCCCCGTGTGGGGTGCCGGCCGGCGGGTGTTGGTGGTGTGGGTCAGCTGTTCCAGTGCTGGGTGACGAGGTCGGCGGCCTGCTGTTCCCACTGTGCGTAGTGGTCCGGGT
>NZ_POUB01000227.1 GCF_003236335.1 Micromonospora deserti | reverse complement strand
AGAGGAGATTGGGGTGGGGGGCGTAGGCTGGGTGGCTGTGGTGTGTCCGCCTGGGCCGGTGGTGTCGTGCGCCGGGCGCCCGTCGAAGGGGAGACGATGAGCAAGCAGCCCGGCGGCTCCGCCGCCGCGCAGTCGGACCAGCCCGTGCCGGCGGTCGACGGGACCGCCGCGGCGACGGAGCAGTCAGCTCGCGCCGCCGACACCACCGCCACCATCGACCAGCCGGCTCGCGCCGACGGCACCACCGCCACCGCCACGAACCAGCCGGCTGGCGACACCGGCGCGACCTCCCAGCCAGCTCGCGCCGACACCGACGCGGGCGATCCGCCCGGCGCGAACGCCGACGACACTGGCCCGGGTGGGCCGGCGCTCGCGCCCGGCGCGGCGGTGTTCGCGCTGCTGGCGCTCGGCTGGCTGGCCGCGATGCTGTGGTCGACCCGCGAGGCGATCAGCTCGGCGGCGGCCGGGATCACCGCGATCAGCCTCTCCGCCTTCGCGCTGCCGGGGGTGATCTCGGCTGCACTGGTCGCCGGCGCCGCCTTCGCGCTGCTCGGGGTCGACCTGCTCGCCCGCCGGGGCAGCGACCGGGTGACCCTGCGCTTCGTGGCCGCGGTCGCCACCGGGTTGCTGGTCGGGCTGGCCGCCGCGTTCGCGATCAACCTGACGTACGCCGACAACGCCACCACCAACGTGATCGCCGGCACCACCGCTGCCGCCGCGATCATCGGCGGCGCGCTGGCCGGCGCCCGCACCGCACCCGTCGTCGGCGCGGTGGTGGCCGCCACGCTGGGCACGCTGATCTTCGTGGTGGCGTTCAGCCGGGCCCGGGACCCGCTCTTCGACCTGTTCGGCGCCGGCGACACCCAGGAGTCGCTGGTCAACGCGGCGAAGTGGGTGTCACGAACCGAGTCGCTGCTCGCCGGGCTGCTGGCCGGGCTGCTCGCGTTCGGCTACCTGACCTGGGCCCGCCGCCGGGCGCTCCGCCGGGATCCAGCGGCGCCGGCCCTGCGCTGGCCCGGGTACCTGCTCGCCGGGGCCGGACCAGGGTTGCTCCTGCTGCTCGCCGAGGTGATCATCCGGGTCGGCGGGCGTTCGCTGCTCGACCTGGCCGGCGCGCTCAGCGAGGCGGACGCGGTGGCCCAGACGACGCTGGGCACCTCCCGGGTGGACAACGGCATCTGGGTGCTCTTCGTGGGCGCGCTGACCGCGGTGATCGCGTTCGGCCGCACCCTCGGCCCGGGCCACGCCGACGACGAGCCGGAACCTGTCGAGGCCGAGCCGGGCCGCTGACCCGGCGCCCTCCGCTTCTCCCGGCGCACTCGTCACGCCCACACCCCTCGGTCAGGACGCCGAACGCAGCAGCAGGTCCAGCTCGGTCACGTCGTACCACTCCAGCTCGTGGTCCTCGGCGCCGTCGACGGTGAACTGGGCGTCCGGGTCGCCGGCGAGCGCCTCGGTGACCACGTTCGCGGCGGCCGCCACGTCCTCGACCGCCTCCGCGCCGTCCAGGTGGATCGCGGCCACGGCGGTCACCGGCACGGGCGCGTTCAGCCTGACCGTGCTGGAGCCGAGCTCGGCGTTGCCGCGGCTGACCGCTGCGGCCGGCAGGTCCGCCGACACGACCACCCGGCGGCGGGGCGCACCGGGGTCCGCCCGCAGCAACTGCAGCGCGTCCTGGGCGGCACGGGTGAACGCGACGTACTCCAACTCCTCCTCGTCGCCCTCCGCGTACCACTCACGCAACGCGGGGGTCACCGCGTGGGCCTCCGCCGCGGCCAGCCCCTGCTCGCGCAACATGGCCAGCATCGGGACGGTCGCCGGCACGTACACCCGGACTAGCTCGTCGGTCACCGGTCGTCTCCCCCGCTCAGGTCCTTCGCCGGCCCGCGCCGGCTCCGGGCGCCGATCATGCCGTACGTCGTGACCGTCATACACCTCGCACTCGTCCGGTGGAAGTTCCTCGCCGGTGTGTCCCCCGCCGGGTCGGTTGTTGGGCCACGTCGGCGGCCGATGGCAAACTGAGGCAAACGACGCCAACCCCGGGAGTTTCCGTGGAGCCGAGGTTCCTGCTGCTCTCCGACGTGGCGGCTGAGCTGAACGTGTCGGACTCGCAGGTGTACCACATGGTGCGCAGCGGCGAACTGCCCGCAATCAAGATCGGCGGGCGTGGCCAGTGGCGCGTGGAGCGCGCCCGGCTTGAGGAGTACATCGAGGGCAAGTACGCGGAGACCGCCGAGTGGGTCCGGAGCAACCCGCTTGTCGACCGCGACCCTGAGTGACGTCACCGATCCGCACAGCCATTGACCGGGGGCTCTGCCATGCCCGACAATTGCACGTGGTCGAAAGCAAACGAACGCAAACGTAAGGATTGAGGGGGCACGTGATGACCGACACCCGTCGGCCCGGGCCTACCCGGCCGCCCATCCGGCTACGGCCCGCCCCGTCGTCGGAGCCCCCGTTCGTCGACGAGGACGACGCCCGCTGGCCGGTCCCGGGCCACGGTCAGCTCGTCCTCGACCTGTTCGATCCCGGTTGCCGCGAGCCGGGCCGGCCGCCGGGGCGCCGGCAGCGGGTCGGGCCGACCCCGGTCCGGCCCGGTCGGCGTATACCGGGCCCGTTGCCGCCCGAGGCGCTGGCCACCGCCACCCCGGAGGCCAGCCGGGCCGCCCACCGGTTCCTCGGCATCTGGGTGGAGGTGCTCAACGGCTACCGCCCACCCGGCCAGCTCCGGCCGCTGCTCGACCCGACCCGCGCCGCCGGGGTGCTGCCCGAGCTGGCCCGGGCCGGCAGCCGCACCGGCCCGGTCCGCCGCCGGTCGGCCCGGCCCGCGGTACGGCTGCGCCGGCTACGGGTGTGCGAGCCCCGGCCCGGCGCGGTGGAGGTGGCCGCCGTGCTCGCCAGCGGCGCCGGGAACACCTGGGCGGCCGCGCTACGCCTGGAACGCCGCCGGGGCTCCTGGCTCTGCACCGCCCTCCAGGTCCTCTGACCGCATCGGCGGGCCCGGCTGGTCAGCCGAGGGCCCGTCATCGCGTTCCTCGCGTTGGCCCGGCCCTGACCCGCGCCGCCTCGGGCCGATCCCTGGCTGCCCGGGGTGCCCACCTGGCTCAGGCGGTGGGCGTCCCGGGTCTTCATCCGTCGCCACCATCGACGGCGCCGCGCCCCGGCCCGGTGCCGGCTATCGGGGCGGCGGTCAGCCGCCGTGCCGTACGCCGACGACGGGGCCAGGGCACAACGACGGTGCGCGGGATCAGGCGCCGTTGTTGGGGGCGCCGTGGCAGCGCTTGTACTTGCGGCCGGACCCGCACGGGCACGGGGCGTTGCGGGACGGGCCGTTGCTGCCCTCCGCCTGCCCCGGGGCCGTCCGCCGGGCGGCGCTCGACGCGACCGCCGGGCCACTCAACCCGGTCGCCGGACGCTGCGGCGCCGCCGGAGCGGTCGTGCCCGGCGCCGCCGGGGCAGCCTTCGCCGGCCGCCCGATGCCGAGCGCCGGCGCCTGCTGGTCGGCCCGCTCGACGGCGACCGCACCGGCGCCCGCCTCGCCGTCGATGGTCGGCGCGGAGTATTGCAGGCCCTGCCGCTGCGGCGCCCGGGCCAGACCCTTGGCCCGGATCTCGACCGGCTTGTCGAGCAGCTTGACCTCTTCAGCCGCCGGCTCCGGCTCGGCGACCTGAACCTCCAGGTTGTAGAGGAAGCCGACCGTCTCCTCCTTGATGCCGTCCATCATCGTGGCGAACATGTCGAAGCCCTCGCGCTGGTACTCCACCACCGGGTCGCGCTGGGCGTACGCCCGCAGGTTGATGCCCTCCTGGAGGTAGTCCATCTCGTAGAGGTGCTCACGCCACTTACGGTCGATGACCTGGAGCAGCACCATCCGCTCCAGCTGGCGTACCGCCTCCTCGCCGAGCTGCTCCTCGCGCCGGTGGTACGCGGCGTGCGCGTCCTCCTTGAGCCGGGCGAGCAGGAAGTCGGCGTCGATGCCGGCGCGTGAACCGCCGGCCTCCTCCTCCATCTCCTCGATGGTGATGCCGACCGGGTAGAGCTGCTTGAGGCTGGACCAGAGCTGTTCGAGGTCCCAGTCCTCGGCGTACCCCTCGGAGGTGGCGCCCCGCACATACGCCTCGACCACGTCGTCGATCATGTTGCGGACCTGCTCGGAGAGGTCCTCGCCGTTGAGCACCCGGAGGCGCTCGGCGTAGATCACCTGGCGCTGCTTGTTGAGCACCTCGTCGTACTTCAGGACGGTCTTGCGGATCTCGGCGTTCTGGCCCTCGATCTGGGCCTGCGCGCTCTTGATCTGGCGGGTGACCATCTTCGACTCGATGGGCACGTCCTCCGGGATGTTGAAGCGCTCCATGACCGCCTCGACCGCGCCGGAGCGGAAGCGCCGCATCAGCTCGTCCTGCAGGGACAGGTAGAAGCGAGACTCACCCGGGTCACCCTGCCGGCCGGACCGACCACGCAGCTGGTTGTCGATACGGCGGGACTCGTGCCGCTCGGTACCCAGCACGTACAGGCCACCGGCGGCGGCCACCTCCTCCGCCTCGGCGTCGCAGGCCTGCTTCCAGTTGGGCAGGACCTCCTCCAGCGCCTTGGCGTACTCCTCTTCGTTCTCCACCGGGTCGAGGCCGCGCTGGCGCAGCTCGTTGGCGGCGAGGAACTCGGGGTTGCCACCGAGCAGGATGTCGGTGCCCCGGCCGGCCATGTTGGTGGCGACGGTGACCGCGCCCTTACGGCCGGCCTGGGCGACGATCTCCGCCTCGCGGGCGTGGAACTTCGCGTTCAGCACCGCGTGCGGGATGCCGCGGCGGCGCAGCAGCTGGGAGAGGATCTCGGAATTCTCCACCGAGACGGTGCCGACGAGCACCGGCTGGCCCAGCACGTGCCGCTCGGCGATGTCCTCCACGACGGCGTTGAACTTGGCCTTCTCGGTCTTGTAGATGACGTCCGGGCGGTCCTGCCGGACCATCGGCCGGTGCGTCGGGATGGTCACCACGCCGACCTGGTAGACCTTGTTGAACTCGCCCGCCTCGGTCTGGGCGGTACCGGTCATGCCGGAGAGCTTCTCGTAGAGGCGGAAGTAGTTCTGCAGGGTGATGGTGGCCAGGGTCTGGTTCTCCTGCTTGATCTCCACCCCCTCCTTGGCCTCGATCGCCTGGTGCATGCCCTCGTTGTAGCGGCGACCGTGCAGGATCCGGCCCGTGAACTCGTCGACGATCAGGACCTCGCCGTCGCTGACGATGTAGTCCTTGTCGCGCTTGTAGAGCTCCTTGGCCTTGATCGCGTTGTTCAGGTAACCGACCAGCGGCGTGTTGACCGACTCGTAGAGGTTGTCGATGCCGAGGCGGTCCTCGACCTTGGCCACACCCCGCTCGGTGACCGCGATGGTGCGCTTGGCGTGGTCGACCTCGTAGTCGCCCTCGCCGTCCTTGCCGAGCTGGAGGCGGGCGACCACGCCGGCGAACTCCTGGTACCAGCGGGCCGAGTGCTCCGCCGGGCCGGAGATGATCAGAGGGGTGCGGGCCTCGTCGATGAGGATCGAGTCGACCTCGTCGACCACCGCGAAGTTGTGGCCCCGCTGGACCAGCTCCTCCCTCGACCAGGCCATGTTGTCGCGCAGGTAGTCGAAGCCGAACTCGTTGTTGGTGCCGTAGGTGATGTCGCACTCGTACGCGGCGCGGTGCTCGGTGGCCGGCCGGTTGGGCAGGACCACGCCGACGGTGAGGCCGAGGAACTCGTGCACCCGGCCCATCCAGGCCGCGTCGCGCTGGGCGAGGTAGTCGTTGACCGTCACCACGTGCACGCCCTCGCCGGAGAGCGCGTTGAGGTAGACCGGCATGACCGAGGTCAAAGTCTTGCCCTCACCGGTCTTCATCTCGGCGATGTTGCCGAAGTGCAGCGCCGCGCCGCCCATCACCTGGACGTCGTACGGGCGTTGGCCGAGCACCCGGGCGGCCGCCTCGCGGCACACCGCGAACGCCTCGGGCAGCAGGTCGTCGAGGGTCTCGCCGTCGGCCAACCGCTCCTTGAACTGGTCGGTCATGCCGCGCAGCTCGGCGTCGGTGAGGTTGACGTAGTCGTCCTCGATCGAGTTGACGGCGGCGGCGATGGCCTTGAGCCGGCGCACCATGCGAGCCTCGCCAGCGCGGAGGACCTTTTCCAGAATCGACACGGATCAACGCTCCCCTAGACAGTCTCGAACCATCGTAGGCGCTCCATCGGGGCGATGGTCACTGGTGGCGACGGTCCGGCTGGGCTAAACCGACATAACGGACGTACCGGTGGCCGGCCACCGGTAATCCGGTTACGCCGTCCGCGAACGGTCGGGCACGATGGCTCGGGTGGAGCCTGTGGAGATCATCGAGGACGGCCTGCTGCTGCGGCCCTGGCGGGCCTCCGACGCCGACGCGGTGCACCGCGCCTGCCAGGACCCGGACATTCAGCGCTGGACCGCCGTACCCCGCCCGTACCTGCCGGAACACGCCAGCGGGTTCGTCACGGAGTTCAGCGCCCGGGCCTGGTTGACGGGCACCGGCGCCCCCTTCGCGGTCTGCGACGCGGCCACCGGCGAGCTGCTCGGCTCCTGCGGGCTCGTCGCCATCGACACCGGCTCCGGCTCGGGCGAGATCGGCTACTGGACGGCGCCCTGGGCCCGGGGCCGGGGGATCGCCGTCCGGGCCGCCCGCGCGGTCGCCCGCTGGGCGTTCGACGGGCTGAAGCTGCGGCGGCTGATCTGGCAGGCGGAGCTCGGCAACCACGCCTCCCGGCTGGTCGCGCTCCGCTGCGGCTTCCGGATCGAGGGCCGCCTGCGGCTCGCCGACCCGCCCCCCGAGGGCGACGTCGAGGGCTGGATCGGCACGCTGCTGCCCGGTGAGGTGCCCGACCCCGGCACCACCGGCCCGGCCGGACCGGGCACGCTCCAGGCCCGCCGCGCCGCCGTCTTCGGCCGCCCCCAGCCCGTCCTCTTCGCCGGGGCGGGCGCCGGCGAGCTGCGGCTGCGCCCGATGGAGGAGCGCGACCTGGACGCGGTGGTGGACACCTGCCGCGACGCCGACACCATCCGCTGGACCAGCGTGCCCGACCCGTACGACCGCGCCGACGCCGAGTCGTACCTGAGCTACGCCCGTGGCGCCTGGGCAGCCGGCACCAGCGCCTGCTATGTGGTCGCCGACGTCGACGACCGGTACGCCGGCACGATCGACCTGCGGCTCTCCCCCACCGACCCGCTGCTGGCCGACGTCGGCTTCATGACCGGCCCGGCGAGCCGGGGCCGGGGCGTCATGCCCGCCGCGCTCACCGCGCTCAGCACCTGGGGCTTCGCCACGCTCGGGCTGGCCCGGATCGAGTGGCGGGCGAACGTCGGCAACACGGCCTCCCGCCGGGTCGCCGAGAAGGCCGGCTTCGTCTTCGAGGGCACCGCCCGGGGCGGCGTGGCGCACCGGGGTGGACGCGTGGACGCGTGGATGGCCGGGCTGCTCGCCGCGCACCTGTCGTGACCCCGGAGGTGGTGGAGTCGGGCGGCATCCGGCTGCGGCGGTTCCGCCCCGACGACGTCGACGACCTGGCCGCCGGTTGCGCCGACCCGCTCGTCCTACGGTTCAACCCCGTCATGCCGGAGCCGTACACGGAGGCGGACGCCCGCTGGTGGATCGCCGAGGGCGCCCCCGCCGCCTGGCGCGGCGGCGGGGCCGCGTACGCCGTCGCCGACCGCGACACCGACCGGCTGCTCGGCGGCGCGGGCCTCGGCCAGGTCGTGGCCGCGCGTCGGCAGGCGGAGCTGGGCTGTTGGGTCGCGCCGTGGGCACGCGGGCGCGGCGTCGCCACGGCCGCCGCCCGGGCGCTGGCCGAGGTCGCGTTCCACGCCGGGACCGTCCGGCTGGAGCTGCTCACCCACGCCGAGAACCCGGCCAGCCAGCGGGTGGCGCTCGCCGCCGGCTTCCGCCACGAGGGGGTACGCCGGGCGGCCGGCCAGACCCGCGGCGGGGGCCGGCAGGATCTTGTCGCCTGGGTACGCCACGCCGACGACCCGCCGGGTCCCACCCGCCGGCTCCTGCCCGACCTGCCCGAGGGGCGGCTCAGCGACGGCGTGGTGACGCTGCGCCCGCTCGGGGCGGGTGACGTCGAGCTGATGTACCGCCTGCACACGCGGCCGGAGGTGGTGGCGAACCAGGCACCGCCGGTGCCGCCGACCCGGGCCGCCGTCGAGCGGCGCTGCCGGCTGGCGGAGAGTGGCTGGCTGACGGGTGCCGCGGCCCGGCTGCTGATCCTCGACGCGGTCACCGGCGAACCGGCGGGCAGCTGCGGGCTGACGTACTCCGACCCCGACGCCGGGGAGGCGACGATCGGCTACGCGCTGCTGCCCTCCGCACGCGGCCGCGGCACCGCCACCCGCGCGGTACGGCTCCTCGCCGGCTGGGCCTTCGGGCCGGCCGGCATCGCCCGGCTGGCCGCCGGGACCATGCCCGAGAACACCGCGTCGCACCGGGTGCTGGAGCGGGTGGGCTTCCGCCGGGAGGGGCTGCTGCGCGGCCGGCTGCCGGGCCTGGACGGCACCCGGATCGACGACCTGATCTTCGGACTGCTGCCCGGGGAGCTCCGCTGACCCGCGCCCAGGCGCCGGGATCGCGACGGCGGCAGGGGCGCTGACCCGGGCGGCGGAGCGGCGGGTACGCCGCCCCGCCGCCCGGCGGCTCAGATGGCGAGGGAGATGATCCCGTAGTCGTAGGCGTGACGCCGGTAGACGACGCTCGGCCGGCCAGACTCCTTGTCCTGGAACAGGTAGAAGTCGTGGCCGACGAGTTCCATCTGGAACAACGCGTCGTCGACCGTCATCGGCTCGGCGGGATGGACCTTCTCCCGCGCGAGGTGCCAGGGCTGGTCGTCGTACTCCTCGTCGGGACGTTCGGCGACCACGGTGGCCGTGCTTGCGCCGGCGCCGTCAACGGACGCGCCGAGCGGCCCGTCGAGGTCGGCGACCGGCAGGCCGGCGGTGGCGGCGGCGACGGAGAGCGGCGCGTGGCGGCCGCGGTGGACCCGGCGGCGGTCCGCCGCCCGGCGCAACCGGGTGTCGAGCTTCGCGATGGCCGCGTCGAGGGCGCTGTAGAAATCGTTCGTGCAGGCTTCGGCCCGGATCACCGGGCCCCGGGACACGCAGGTGATCTCCACCCGCTGGCAGTGGTCCGCCTGACGTGGATTCCGCTCGTGAAACAGCTCGACATCGACACGAATGAGTTTGTGGTCGTAGCGCTCAATTTTGGCGAGTTTCTCGGCTACGTGCACCCGGTAATGGTCCGGCACTTCGACGTTACGGCCCTTGACCACGATGTCCACGTGACCTCCCTAGTTCGGACGGTCGTTCGATCCGGAACTCCGGTCGCGCGCCCTCGGGGAGGGGTCCCACTCGGCGTCGACCGGTCAGTACGGCTACGCCTCCTTTCACCGCCGGGGGCGGGTGGGAAGACCTCCTACCCCCGACAGGCAAACGCTAACTCGTGTTTGCCCGGCAGTCACCCCTGGTTGCCGAGACCGCTCGGGAATTTTCACAGCTCATACACCAACGGGTGAAACGGAAACACGAACGGTTACGACAGGTGCCGTTTCTCGGTGGCCGCGAGGACCGCGGCGACGGTCGGTGACGCACCGGTCGCGGCCAGCGTCCGGCTCACCGCGGCGAGGGTGGCCCCGGTGGTGACGATGTCGTCCAGTACCACCACCGCCACCCCACCCGGC
>NZ_POUB01000226.1 GCF_003236335.1 Micromonospora deserti | reverse complement strand
CCACGATTCCAAACCCCGAATGCCCCCGGTCACACCCCGAAACCCGACATCCAGGCAGCCATCAGACAGACGGCCGCCAGCCACCCTCCCACGACCGACACCGGACACCGACTCACACCACATCGGCGACACCCCCAACGCCGCAATCCCGCACCCGGGACGGCGGTGCGGGGATCCCGCCCCGCCGCCGTACCGTCACGACTAGCCTCAGAACGGGGCCGGGCTCGACGCCTGCGGAGGTGATGTCGGATGGCCGCAGCCACCGACGCGGCGGTGCTGGTCGGTCTCGGTTCGGAGCGTGACCTGCCGGTCGTCCGGCTGGCCGCCCAGGAGGCCGCCACGCACGACCGGCCGCTGTATCTGCTGCACGTGTTCGACTGGGCGGCAGCGCTGGAGGCCGAATCGGTCGCCGGGCCCCGCGCCGACGCCGAGGCGCTGATCTCGGAGGCCGCCGCGGTGGCCGGCGAGGTCGAGCCGGAGCTGCCGGTGACCGGCGAGATCGTCGAGGGGGCACTGGTCGCCGGCCTGATCCGCCGGTCGGAGACGGCGTTCCTGGTCGCCGTCGGCGACGGCGGCGTAACCTGCGGCGACTGCGTGCCGGCCGACTCGCCGGCGGTCAAGTTGGCCGCCCAGGCCAACTGTCCGGTGCTGGTGGTCCGCCCGGAGCCGCCGCCGCAGGGCCCGGTGCTGGTCGGCGTGGACGGCTCGACCAGCTCCCAGTTCGCGCTGGCCTGGGCGTTCGACTGCGCCGCCAGGCGGAAGGCGCGGCTGCTCGCCGTCCGGGCCGTCGAGTCGGGCACCGAGGATCCGGGCCTGCTCACCGGGATCGTGGCCCGGTGCGCCAGCCGGCATCCGTCGGTGTCCGCGGAGTGCCACACGATTCGCGGCGACCCCGGCACCATTCTGGTCGAGCAGTCCCGGTCGGCGCAGGTCGCGCTGGTCGCCGCGCGGGGCGACGAGCCGTGGCGGGGCATGCTCGGCGCGGTGAGTCAGTCCCTGCTCTACCACTCACCGGCGCCGGTGATCGTGGTGCGCGGGGTCGCCGAGGCGCCGCTGGATGGGGCGTAACGCGCACCCGGCGCGAAGCCAAGGGCTCTGATCCACACCCGACCGCTCCCTACCCGCGAGAGGCTCAGGCAGTATGGACACCGCTCTCGACCTGCACAGCCCTTTGACCGAGGACGAGCTGCGCCGGCTTGACGCCTACTGGCGGGCGGCGAACTACCTCACCGTCGGGCAGATCTACCTGCTGGACAATCCGCTGCTCCGCGAGCCGCTGACCCCGGAGCACGTCAAACCGCGGCTGCTCGGCCACTGGGGCACCGGCCCCGGCCTGAACCTGCTTTACGCCCACCTCAACCGGGTCGTCGTCGCCCGTGACCTGCGTGCCATGTTCATCACCGGTCCCGGCCACGGCGGGCCGGCGATCGTCGCCAACACCTGGCTCGAGGGCACCTGGAGCGAGCGGTACCACGGCGTCGGCCGCGACGAGGCCGGCATGGCCCGGCTGTTCCGCCAGTTCTCCTTCCCCGGCGGCATCCCGAGTCACGTGGCGGCGGAGGTGCCGGGTTCGATCCACGAGGGCGGCGAGCTGGGGTACGCGCTGAGCCACGCCTACGGCGCCGCGTTCGACAACCCGGACCTGCTGGTCGCCTGCGTGATCGGCGACGGTGAGGCGGAGGCCGGGCCGCTGGCCGGCAGTTGGCTGTCCAACGCCTTCCTCAACCCGGCGCGCGACGGGGCGGTGCTGCCGATCCTGCACCTCAACGGCTACAAGATCGCCAGCCCGACGGTGCTGGACCGGATCCCCGCCGACGACCTGCTCGGCATGATCCGCGGGTTCGGCTACCAGCCGTACGTCGTCGCGGGCGACGACCCACCGACCGTGCACCAGGCGCTCGCCGCGGCGCTGGACGGGGCGCTGGACGAGATCACCGCCATCCAGCGGCGGGCCCGCTCCGGCGGGACCGTCGAGCGCCCCCGCTGGCCGGTGATCGTCCTGCGGACGCCGAAGGGCTGGACCGGCCCCCGCAACGTCGACGGCAAGCAGGTGGAGGGCACCTTCCACGCGCACCAGGTGCCGCTGGCGGAGGTACGCACCAACCCGGCGCACCTGGCCGAGCTGGAGCGCTGGCTGCGCAGCTACCGGCCGGAGGAGCTCTTCGACGCCACCGGCGCCCCCGTCGCCGAGCTGGCCGAACTGCCGCCCAGGGGCGACCGGCGGATGAGCGCCAACCCGGTGACCAACGGCGGCCTGGTGCTGCGCGACCTGACCCTGCCAGACTTCCGCGACTACGCCGTCGACGTGCCGCGCCCCGGCACGACGATCACCGGCGCCACCGCGGAGCTGGGCAAGTGGATCCGCGACGTGATCGCCGCCAACCCGCAGACGTTCCGCCTGTTCGGCCCCGACGAGGTCGCCTCGAACCGGCTCAAGGCGGTGTTCGAGGTCACCGACCGGGCCTGGCTCGCCGGCACGGTGCCGGGCGACGACCACCTCTCCCCCGACGGGCGGGTGATGGAGGTCCTCTCCGAGCACCTGTGCCAGGGCTGGCTGGAGGGCTACCTGCTGACCGGTCGGCACGGCATCTTCACCAGCTACGAGGCGTTCATCCACATCGTCGACTCGATGGTCAACCAGCACGCCAAGTGGTTGAAGGTGACCCGGGGCATCCCCTGGCGGCAGCCGGTGGCGTCGCTGAACTACCTGCTGTCCAGCCACGTGTGGCAGCAGGACCACAACGGCTTCTCGCACCAGGACCCGGGGTTCATCGACCACGTGATGAACAAGAAGGCCGAGGTGGTCCGGGTCTACCTGCCGCCGGATGCCAACACCTTGCTCTCCACCATGGACCACTGCCTGCGCAGCCGGCACTACATCAACGTCGTGGTGGCCGGCAAGCAGCCCGCGCCGAACTGGCTGTCGATGCAGGAGGCGATCCAGCACTGCCGGCGGGGGGTGGGCATCTGGGAGTGGGCCAGCACCGACATCGGCAGCGAGCCGGACGTGGTGCTCGCCTGCGCCGGGGACGTGCCGACGCTGGAGACCCTGGCCGCGGCGGACCTGCTGCACCGGCACCTGCCGGAGCTGAAGGTGCGGGTGGTCAACGTGGTCGACCTGATGCGCCTGCAACCCCCGTCGGAGCACCCGCACGGCCTGCCGGACAACGAGTTCGACACCATCTTCACCCGGGACAAGCCGGTCATCTTCGCCTACCACGGCTACCCGTGGCTGATCCACCGGCTCACCTACCGCCGGACCAACCACGACAACCTGCACGTACGCGGCTACAAGGAGGAGGGCACCACCACCACCCCGTTCGACATGGTGATGCTCAACGACCTGGACCGGTTCCACCTGGTCACCGACGTGATCGACCGGGTGCCGGGGCTGGCCGCCCGGGCCGCGCACCTGCGCCAGGAGATGGTCGACGCCCGCCAGTCCTGCCGGGACTACACCCGTGAGCACGGCGAGGACGACCCCCGGGTGGTGGAGTGGCGCTGGTTCCGGGAGAGCGACCCAGGACTGCGGGGCAGTCCGTGAGCGCGAGGAACGGGCCGGCGGGTGGAGACGAGATCCTGGTCGGCTACGACGCGTCCCCCGACGCCTCGGCCGCGCTGGAGTGGGCGCTGGACGAGGCGGAGCGCAGCGGACGGCCGGTGCGGCTGGCGTACGTCTTCGAATGGTTCACCGTGGCCGGCTGGCTGGGTCCGGGCGTCGCGCCGGGCGTCTGGCCGGACGATACGGCGCGGCGGCAGGTCGAGGAGCTGGTCGGCAAGGCGGCGGCGGACGCCGCCGCCGCGCACCCAGGGTTGACCGTCACCAGTGAGGTCGTCGACGGCCCGCCCGCGGTGATGTTGCAGGAACGCTCCGCGCGGGCCGCCCTGCTGGTGCTGGGCAGCCGCGGCCACGGCGGGTTCGGCGGGCTGCTCGCCGGCTCGACCGCGGTGACGGTCACCGCGCACGCCCACTGCCCGGTGGTGGTCGTCCGGGAGACGGCGGCGCGGGGCGCGCGGGCCGGGCGGGTGGCGGTCGGGGTGGACGGCTCGGAGCACTCGCTGCTGGCACTCGGCTTCGCCTACCAGCAGGCCGCGGCGCGGCGGGTGCCGCTGCACGTGCTGCGGGCCTGGCAGCCGCCCATCGGGCAGCGCCCGCCGTCGGGGCCGGAGGCACGGGAGGCGGCGGCAGCCGACCGGGCCGAGCTGGACGAGCCACTGGCCCGGTGGTCCGGGACGTTCCCCGACGTCGAGGTGACGGTGCAGGTGGCCGCCGGCGGTGCCGCGTCCCTGCTGGTGGAGGCCAGCCGCAGCGCCGCGCTGCTGGTGGTCGGCAGCCGGGGCCGGGGGGAGCTGCGCGGGATGCTGCTCGGCTCGGTCAGCCAGCAGCTCATCCAGCACGCGTACTGCCCGGTGGCGGTGGTCCGGGAACGCTGAGTCGACGACCCGCGTCCCGGGCGACCGGCCGGCGGGTGTCGCAGGGTGGAGCGGCAAACCCCGCCCGGGGCGCCGCCGGGGTAGGGGCACGATGGGGCTTGTCAGGCCGACGGCACCTGCTCTCCCGTCCCCGCTGCCAGCAACGCCGCCTCGCGGGCCGGGTCCAGCCCCACCGGGGCCCGCTGCGGGCGCCCGGCCCGCGGCGGCACCGTGCCGACCACGCGCAGCCACGCCCAGGTGTCGGTGACCGTCTCGGCCACCGGCCGGCAGGTCAACCCCGCCGCGTACGCCCGGCTGACGTCGCGCTCCTGCAACCACCGGTACTCGTGCCCGGCCGGAACCCAGATCGGCAGGTCGTTCCAGGGCACCACGCCGGCCGCCAGGATCGGCTCCGGATCGGTCCAGCGCAGCCGGGCGTCGGCGTCGGTCGCCGCGACACAGGCGTGCAGCAGCTCCCCCATCGTGGCGTGCCCGGTCCGGCCGACCACGTTGACGGTGCCGCCGAGGCGCCGTGCGCCGGCGTCCAGCAGCCAGGCCGCCAGGTCCCGCACGTCGACGTACTGCAGCGGCAGGTCGGCCGGTCCGGGCGCCAGCACCTCACCGCCCCGGGCGATGCGGGTCAGCCACCAGGGCAGCCGGCCGATGTCCTCCCCGGGCCCGAGGATCAGCCCGGCGCGGGCGATCAGCGCGCGCTCCCCGAACACCTGCCGTACCGCCCGCTCGGCACCGGCCTTGTTCCGCGGGTAGTCGCCGTCGGCGGCGTCCGGGGCGGCGTCGACCACCGGGGCGTCCTCGGCCGAGCCCGGCTCGACCGGTTCCGCGTAGACCGAGCCGCTGGAGACGTAGACGTAGTGGCCGACGGCGGCGACCAGGGCCCGCGCCGCGTCGCCGGCCGCCCGCGGCGCGCCGTCCCAGGTGTCCACCACCACGTCCCACTCGCCGCCGGCCAGCGCGGCCAGCCCGCCGGGCACGGTCCGGTCACCCCGCAACCGGTGTACGCCCGGCGGCGTCGCGCCGTGCAGCCCGCGGTTGAACACCGTCACCGACCAGCCCCGGCGCACCGCCTCCGCGACCGTCGCGCCGCCCACGAATCCCGTACCGCCCAGCACCAGCAGTCTCATGCGCTCCACTGTGCCGGCACCGGGTGGCGGCGCGGCCGGATGTTCACGGTCAGCGGATCTGCCGACGGCAGAACCGTCGTGGTTCTAGTGGTACAGGCGCTCGTCCGCACCCGTACGGCGCATTCCCGCCCTCTCCATCACCCGCTGGGAACCGACATTGTCGTGCGTGGTGTCCGCGACGGGCCGCTTCACCCGGCCCGTGCCGAACGCCCATACCAGCAGACCCCGCAGCGCCTCCGTCGCGTACCCGCGTCCTGCGACCTCGGGCGCCACCCTGTACCCAGGTTTCACCTTTCCTCGTCTCCAGTGTCGCGCTCAGGCGAACAGCTCGCCGAGCAACTCGTCGATGGGGATGGGAGCGGGGCGGTAGGCCGGTGGCTGCGTGCCCATCAGCTCGCGCACCAGGAAGTCCCAGCCACGCTTGCGGACGTAGTGCAGGCAGTCGATGAACAAGTGCTCGGCCCCGGGCACGATGAGCAGCTCGAAGTCCTTGTCGGCGGCGATGAGCCGGTCGGCCAGCCGCAGCGTGTGGTCCGGGTGGACTTGGTCGTCCATGCCGCCGTGGATGAGCAGCAGCTTGCCCACCAGCCGGTCCGCGATGTCCACGTTGGAGGACCGGGCCCGGGCCTCGGGGTTGTCCGCGCCGTCGTAGACCTCTACGGGCATGCCCGACTACTGGGAAGAGGGTTTTGCCCCCTTCCAGACGCCCCGCGGTCGCCGCATCGAGCGCGATACCACCTTCCACACAGCGTTGGACGATCTCTTCACCGTCGTCGGCACCGGCGAGTCGATCTCACTGCTCGGATCCCATGCCGCCCACTACCACGCCCGTCCCGACATCGTCTACCTGCCCCTACGCGATTCCTGGACACTGCGATGGGCGCTGGTATGGCGCAGCGATACCGAAAACGACCTCATCCGGGCTCTCGCCCAAACCGTCCGAGATCTGGGCCCCGTGGCTATGCCACGCTAACCTCCGCCAAGAAGGCGACTAAATCGACTAATCCTTGCCGCCTTGGACCATGTGGGCGCTCCAACAGCCGGCGGGGTGGCCACCTAATGCCCGGCCCGCGAGAGCACGGGCCAAGGCCGACGAGGAGGCCCGACCGGCCGTTGCTGAGACCAACGCGTCGCCCGAGCAGCTCGCGGTTCACACCGTCTAAGGACCGCGCGCCCGCGCGGCGTTCCTCCCGCGTCTGCCTCCGCGTTCCGGGGCGTTCGCACCCACGTATGTGTGGGCGATACTGGGTTTGAACCAGTGACCTCTTCCGTGTCAAGGAAGCGCGCTCCCGCTGCGCCAATCGCCCGTGCTCGCCGCCCGGACCGGCGGACCGGGCCGCCGGGGGCGGATCGCGAGCGGACGACGGGATTCGAACCCGCGACCCTCACCTTGGCAAGGTGATGCGCTACCAGCTGCGCTACGTCCGCGTGCCGCCAGCGTTCCTCGGCGACGGACAAACTGTACCCGATGACAAGATCGCCTGGCCCGCCGACCCACCGCGGCCGCCCGGCCACCAATGGTTGTGCAGGTCAGCGACGGGGTACTGAAGACCCTCGACAGCACACACATCCCCTGACAAGGAGGCTGTCGTGGGTATCGGCACCAGTATCTTCCTGATCGCGGTCGGCGCGATCCTCACCTTCGCCCTGGACATGAGTCTGGGCGGCATCAACCTCGATGTGGTCGGCTGGATCCTGATGGCGGCCGGCGTGCTCGGGCTGATCATGACGACGCTCATCTGGGGACGCCGCCGCCGGGTGGTCGCCGCTGACGAGCCCGTGGAGTACCGGCGGGCCGACGAGCCGGTGGAGTACCGGCGGGTTGAGGAGCGGCGGGACGTCGCCCCGCCGCTCTGACCGGCACCGCTGGTCTGACCGGCACCGCAACGGCTGGCCTGCTCCGAGGAGCCGGAGTCGCAGCGCGACATCGTGCCGGCCACCGCAGGACGGTGGCCGGCACGCCGCGTGCCGGCCCGGTCAGCTCATCAGCCCGTTGAGCGTGCCGTAGTCGAGCGCGTCCCCCAGCGTCCGGTACGTCCCGGCGCCGAACACCTCGTCGGCCGCCCGCCGGGCCGCCGCGTACGCGGACTGCGCGACCGCCGAACCCAGGCTCACCCGCGCCACCCCGAGTCGGGCCAGGTCCGGCACCGTCGGGGCGCCCGGACCCGCCATGACGTTCACCGGCGCCGGCACCGCCGAGACCAAGTCACGGATGGCCTCCGGGCCGGCCAGCCCCGGCACGAACACCCCGTCGGCGCCGGCGGCCAGGTAGGCCGTCGCCCGCTCGACCGTCGCCGCGATCCCACCGGCGCCTCGCAGGACGGTGTCGATCCGGGCGTTGACGAACACCGGAACGCCGGCGGCGTCGGCGGCTGCCCGTACCGCGGCGATCCGGGCGCACTGGTCGTCGAGGTCCCGCAGCGGCGCTCCGCCGTCGTGCCGGGCGTCCTCGACGTTCACGCCGACCGCGCCGGCCGCGATCACGGCCCGCACCGTGTCGCCCACCTCGGCCGGGGTCGCGCCGTACCCGGACTCGATGTCCGCGGTCACCGGCACCGGGACCGCGGCGGCGACCCGGCCCACCAGGTCGACGGCGGCCTCCCGGCCGAGGGCGTCCCCGTCCGGGACGCCCCGACTCCACGCCACGCCGGCGCTGGTGGTGGCGACCGCCCGCGCTCCGGCGGCGGCCACGATCCGGGCACTCCCCACGTCCCAGGCGTTGACCAGGACCAGCGGGGATCCGGCGGTGTGCAGGGAACGGAACAGCTCGGCGCGAAGGTGTTGATCATTCACCCGGCCAGTCTGGGCGAACCCCGCCGCCATCAGTATCGTTTCAGTCCCAGCTGAATCGGACAGGGAGGACGCGTGGTCGCCATCGGGCTGTCGGCGCACGGCGTGGCACGGATCCGCTTCGCCGTCTCCTGCCTGTGGGAGGTAGTGGCGAGCGTCCGGGTGCTGCGTGACCACGGCGAGCACGCGGTCCACCTGCCCTGGGCACGCCGGGTCCGCCCCCACCTGGTCGACGCCGGGTTGGTCGGGCCGGAGGCCGGGCTGCTCTGGCACCTGGTGCCGCCGGCCCCCGGCTACCTCGCCGACTTCCTCACCCCGCCTCCGGGCGGCCTCACCGCCGACCTCGGCGCCGAACTGGCGGTCCTCCGGGCCACCCCGACCGCGACCGTCCGCGCCCACCTCGACCTCTGCCCCGCCGGCCGCCCGCCCGCAGTGGCCGCGCTGTACGCCGACCCGGAGGCCGGGCTGCGCCGGCTGGCCGAGGAGATCGAGGCGTACTGGCGGATCGCCCTGGCCCCGGAGTGGCCGCGGATCGGCGCGCTGCTCGACGCCGAGGTGTTCGCCCGGTCCCGGCGGTTGGCCGAGAACGGCGCCGCCGGCCTGCTCAACGACCTGCACGAGCGGGTCCGGTGGGAGGGCGACACGCTGCTGATCGCCCAGCGGCACTGCGCCGCACCCGACGTGCCCGAGGGTAGGGCGCTCGTCCTGGTCCCATCGGTCTTCGTGTGGCCATCGGTGCTCAGCATCGCGGCCGGGGACGCCCCGCAGCTGGCGTACCCGGCCCGCGGGGTCGGTGCACTGTGGGAACGCCGGGCGGCGGCTCCCGGGGCGCTGGCCGCGGTGCTCGGGCGGGGACGCGCCCGGCTGCTGGCCGAACTGGCCGCGCCCACCTGCGGCCTGGAGCTCGCCCGGCGTACCGGCATGTCGCCGGCGGGGGTGTCACAGCACATCACCGCGCTGCGCGCCGCCGGCCTGGTGACCACCCACCGGCAGGGCCGGGCCCTGCTGAGCGTCCGGACCGAGATCGCCGAGGCGCTGCTGGCCGCGTCGGCCTGACCGCCGTCAGGCCGACCGCCGGTGGGCGAAACGGCCGGTGGGCGGGACGGCCGGTGGGCGGGACGACGAAGGCCCGCCACCGACCGGTGACGGGCCTTCGTTGCTGGTGGGCGATACTGGGTTTGAACCAGTGACCTCTTCCGTGTCAAGGAAGCGCGCTCCCACTGCGCCAATCGCCCTCGCTATCGTGCCGAGGTGGGGACGGGATTTGAACCCGCGTACACGGCTTTGCAGGCCGTTGCCTCGCCTCTCGGCCACCCCACCGAGGTTGCCCCCGTCATGCGTGGCGGCATCTCCGAGCGGACGACGGGACTCGAACCCGCGACCCTCACCTTGGCAAGGTGATGCGCTACCAACTGCGCTACGTCCGCATGCCCCCGGCGTTCCCGGTGACGGATGAGAACTTTAGCCGAGCCGGCGAACGGTTGCCAACTCGGGGTGGCCCTCGGCGCGTCCGGCGCGGGCGGCGCAGCCGCCTGCCCGGCCGGGTGGCACCCGTCCGGTGGCGGGCAGCACACGGT
>NZ_POUB01000225.1 GCF_003236335.1 Micromonospora deserti | reverse complement strand
GGGCGGGTGGGTCCCCGTACGCGGCGTCGGCCATCAGTTCGAGCAGGTCGCTCTTGGCGGACACGTAGCGGTAGAGCGACATGGTCGCCACGCCAAGCTCGCCGGCCACCCGGCTCATCGACACCGCGGGCAGCCCCTCGGTCTCCGCGACCCGGATGCCGGCGGCCACCACCTGCTCCAGGGTCAGGCTGCGCCGCGGGCCCTTTCCGGGGCGTTCCCGCAGGCCCCACGCGATCTCGACGCTCTCCGGCAGGTCGATGTCCGGGTCGCTCATCCTCACCTCTCGGTCCGGTCTTGACCGTCATCCTAGCTTCTGCGTATGGTGCACACAGTAAAGCGTATGACATACGCAGAACACGGAGAGTGAGAGGCGGATGGCGACAGCACCCCCGGCGGTGGAGACCGTCGAGCTACGCAAGTCCTACGGCGGGGTCGTCGTGCTCGACGGCCTGACCCTGCGGGTCGCCCGGGGCAGCGTCCACGCCCTGCTGGGCCCGAACGGCGCGGGCAAGACCACGACCGTGCGCATCCTGGCCACGCTCACCGCCCCCGACGGCGGCGCCGCCCGGGTGGACGGTCACGACGTGGTCCGTGACCGGCGTCGGGTGCGCCGGTCGATCAGCCTCGCCGGTCAGCACGCGGCCCTGGACGACGCGCAGACCGGGCGGGAGAACCTGGAGATGATGGCCCGGCTGGCCGGGCTGACCCGCTCGGCGGCCCGGCGTCGCGCCGCCGAGCTGCTGGAGCGCTTCGACCTGGTGGCGCCAGCGGGGCGGCGGGTGGCCACGTACTCCGGCGGGATGCGCCGCCGCCTCGACCTGGCCGCCAGCCTGGTCGGCGAGCCGTCGGTGATCTTCCTCGACGAGCCGACCACCGGGCTCGATCCGCGCAGCCGGCAGGGGCTCTGGGAGGTGGTCGGCGAGCTGGCCGGTGCCGGGGTCACCGTACTGCTCACCACGCAGTACCTGGAGGAGGCGGATCGGCTGGCCGACCGGATCGCGGTGCTGCACGGCGGGGGGCTCGCCGCCGAGGGCACCCCGAGCGAGCTCAAGCGGCGGTTCGGCGCGCACCGCCTGGAGTTGACGATGCACGACACGACCAGCTTCGCCGACGCGGCCGTCCGGCTCGGCGACCGGGTCACCCACCGGGACCCGGTCCGGCTGGAGCTGGCCGTGACCACCGACGGCAGCGGGACGCAGGTCCGCGACCTGCTCGACGAGGCCGATCCGGACCGGCGCGGGATCGCCCGGTTCACCGTCCGCGGCGCAACCCTGGACGACGTCTTCCTCACCCTCACCAGCCGGCCGATGGCGGCCGGGCGGCGGGAGGTGGCCGGTGTCTGAGCTGACCGCCCGGCCGGCCGACGCGCTGGTCATGGTGGGGCGCTGCGTACGGCTGTCCCGCCGCAACGTCGACGCGTTGCTGACCTCGCTGCTGCTGCCGGTGATCCTGATGCTGCTCTTCGTCTACCTGTTCGGCGGCGCGATCGACACCGGGAGCGCGTACGTCACCTACGTCGTCCCCGGCGTGCTGCTGCTCTGCGCCGGCTTCGGCGCGGCCAGCACGGCGGTCAGCGTCACCACCGACCTGGCCACCGGGGTGATCGAGCGGTTCCGCACGATGGACGTCGGCGGAACCGCGATCCTCGCCGGGCACGTCGTCGCCAGCGTCGTGCGCAACGCCGTCGCCACGGTCCTGGTGCTGGCGGTCGCCGTCGCCATCGGGTTCCGGCCGGCCGTCGACCCGCCGCGCTGGCTGGCCGCGGCCGGGGTGCTGCTGCTCTTCCTGCTCGCCGTGTCGTGGCTCTCGGCCGCCTTCGGCCTGCTGGCCCGCACCCCGGAGGCGGCCAACGGGTTCACCTTCCTGGCGATGTTCCTGCCCTATCCGAGCAGCGCGTTCGTGCCGGTGGAGACCATGCCGACCTGGCTGCGCGGCTTCGCCGACCACCAGCCGGTCACGCCGGTCATCGAGACGCTGCGGGCGCTGCTGCTGGACACCCCGGCGGGCTCGGCGCCGGCCCACGCGGTGGCCTGGTGTCTCGGCATCCTGGTCATTTCGATGGTCGTGGCCGCGGTGCTCTTCCGCCGCCGGATCGCCTGACCGCCCGGCCCGTCGGCCGGCGGGAACGGCGGTGGTGCCCCCGGCTGGGGGCACCACCGCCGCGCGCCTCAGTCGTCGAGCACCTGGGCGAGGCGGTCGCGGAAGTGCCGCTCGGAGTCGCTGACCACGTCCCCGCCGATGCCGAGGATGCCGCCGCTGGACGCGGCGCCCACCACCTGCTCGGCGACCTCCACCAGCCAGTGCTTGTACGCCCCGGCCTCGCCCTCGTTCACCTTGACCGCCAGCAGCGCCGCGGCGGCCCTGGCCCGGCCCAGCACGTCCTCGACCAGCGCGCGCGGGTCGGCCGGCTCGATGACCGGCAGCTCCGCTCCCGCCTCCGGGTCGCCCACCCGGGTCACGACCTCCCCCGCCACCGCGGCGACCAGCGGGCTGGCCGACTCCCGGCCGGCGGAGATGGTCTCCAGCCCGGCCGCGTTCTCGGCCATCGTGCGCCGGGTCCCGTCGGACTCGGCGGCGCTCGCCGCGGTCAGCACCGACTGGGGCAGGCCGACCAGCAGCCCCCACTCCTCGTCGGAGAAACCGAACCCGGTGTACGCCGGCTGCTCGATCACGGCAACGCCCTCCCGCTCGTCATCCACCTCGGCCCCGCCAGCGGCGCCGGGCTCAGGTTAGTCCAGGGTCAACAGGCCCTGTTCGGACACCACGCTGACGGACAGCGTCTTGTACCCCACCTCGTCGAAGAGAACCGTCATCCGGTCCTCCTCGTAGCTGAGCACCAGGCCGGGCCCCCACTCCGGGTGCCGGACCTGGCTGTGCACCGGGAACGGTCCGACCGCGCCGTCGTCGGGGGTGCTGGTGCCGGCGTGGCAGTTGTCGCAGTGCCCGCAGACCTGGGTCATCTGCTCGCCGAAGTAGGCCAGCAGCGTCTGCCCCCGGCAGGCGGTGGTCTCGGCGAATGCCCGCATCATGTCCGTCCGGGACCGGGTGACGCTCCGCTGCCGCTCCGCCTCGGCGAGGGCCGCCGTAGCCGCGTCGACCGGCGTCGGCGAGTAGCGGGGCGCGCCCATGCGCTGCTTCGCCCGCGGCTCGGCCGCACCGACCTGCTCCAGCAGGGCCAGGTACCGGCCGAGCTTGCGCGGGCCGAGACCGGTCAGCTCGCGCAGCTCCTTCTTGCTGCTGGCCCTGCGGCGCAGCAACGCGGAGAGGTCCCGCAGCTCGTCGACGTCCGGCAGACCGCCGGTGAAGAAGCGCCGCAGCCCGATGTCCTCGGCCTGCCAGAGCAGCAGTACCCGGGCCGGCCCGCCGTCCCGGCCGGCTCGCCCGATCTCCTGGAGGTAGCTGTCCGGCGAGTCCGGCAGTGCCATGTGGACCACCCAGGCGATGTTCGGCTTGTCGATGCCCATGCCGAACGCGGAGGTGGCGACCATGACCGGCACCTGGTTGGAGAGGAACGCCTCGTGCAGCTCCGCGCGCGCGCCGGCCGCCATGCCACCGTGGTAGTACGTCGACGGGAATCCGGCGTCGGTGAGCCGGGCCGCCAGGTCCTCGGCGGCGCGGCGGGTGGGCACGTAACTGATGCCCGGCCCCGTGCCGTCGCCGAGCAGGGCGATCAGCCGGCGCCACCGGTAGTCCTCGGTCGGGCAGTGCGTGACCTCCAGGAACAGGTTCGGCCGGTCCAGCCCGGACACCACCACCTCCGGGTCGCGCAGCCGCAGCCGGGCGACGATGTCGTCGCGGACCGGCGGGGAGGCGGTGGCGGTCAGCGCGACCACCGGCGGCCGGCCGATGCCCTCGATGAGGTGGCCCAGCGCCAGGTAGTCGGGGCGGAAGTCGTGCCCCCAGGCGGAGATGCAGTGCGCCTCGTCGACCGCCACCAGCGCCGGCCCCAGCGAGCGCACCTCGGCCAGCCGGTCGGGGTCGCTGAGCTGCTCGGGGGTGATGAAGAGGAGCTCGGCCAGGCCCGCTCGCACCTCGGCGATCGCCTCGGCCTGCTGGGCGGGTGACTCGTTCGAGCTGATCCGCACCGCGCGCAGTTCGGACCGCTGCCGCTCGTTGAGCGCCGCGATCTGGTCCTGCTGCAGGGCGAGCAGCGGGGAGATCACCACGGTCGGGCCGGGGAGCAGGCTGGCCGGGATCTGGTAGATCGCCGACTTGCCGGCGCCGGTGGGGAGCACCACGAGGGCGTCCCGGCGCTTCATCACCGCCCGCATGGCGGCCAGTTGGTCGGGCCGCAGCGCGGTCCAGCCGAAGAGACTCCGCGCCGCGCGGCGCAACGTCGTCGAGTGCGTGGGCAGCTTCATCGCGGGCCGGAGGTACCCGGTTGATCAGTGGCGAAACCGGCGACCGGTCCGGTGCGGGTTCCGGCCACTGCGGGCCGAGCAGCGGCTCGGCCGGGTCGCCGCGCGGGCCCGGGTGGACGCGGTCGCGGCCCTGGTCGTCGGGGTCTGCCACGACCTGGTGCTCAGCCACCTGCTCGACCCGGCGGCGCCGGCGCCGGCCGAGCTGTCGCCGGGGGCCGTCGACGACCTGGTCACCACCCTGCTGCACGGCATCGCCCCGCCCGGCGACTGACCGGCGCCGCCCGGCCCACCGCCGGTCCCGAATCCGCCAACCGCCGCCCCGGATTCGATGGCTGTCGCCCGATCCGCCAACCGCCGCGCCGGCGTCTTGGGTGCACACCGCTGTCAGCGCAGCCGGGGGAGCACCTCGCGCTGGTAGAGGTCGAACAGGCCCTGCCAGTCGGGGCCGATGTTGGCCACGTAGACCTCGTCGAAGCCGGCCTTCGCGTACTGCTCGATCTTCGCCAGGTGCGCGTCGGCGTCGCTGCCGCAGACGTGCACCTCCTTCATCATCTCCGGCCGGACCAGTTGGGCGGCCTGCTCGAAGTGGCGCGGCGAGGGGAGCACCTGGGACAGCTCACCGGGCACCCCGGAGTTGGGCCAGCGCTCGTACGCGATCCGCATCCCGTCCTCCTCGGTGCGCGCGTACGCGGCCTTGAAGCCGGCCTGGCACGGCTTGTCGCCCCCGCCGCCCTCGCGGAACCGGCGGACCATCTCCGCGTTCGGGGCGGTGTTGATGTACCCGTCGCCGATCCGGGCGGCGAGGTCGATCGACTTCGGGCCGAAGCCCGAGACGTGGATGGGCGGTGGGCTGTCCGGCAGCGTGTACACCCGGGCGTGCTGGACGGTGTAGTGCCGGCCGTGGTGGTTGACGAACCCGCCGCGCCACAGCTCGCGGATCACCGCGACCGCCTCCTCCAGCATCTCCAGCCGGACGTCGGTCTGCGGCCAGGCGTCGCCGAGGATGTGCTCGTTGAGCGCCTCGCCGGTGCCCACGCCGAGGGTGAACCGGCCGTCGTGCAGCACGGCACTGGTCGCCGCGGCCTGGGCGATCACCGCCGGGTGGATGCGGAAGGTCGGGCAGGTGACCGCGGTGGTGACCGGCAGCCGGCAGACCTGGCTGAGCGCGCCGATCGTCGACCAGACGAAGGGGCTCTGGCCCTGGGGCTCGGTCCACGGGTGGTAGTGGTCGGAGATCCACAGCGCCTCGAAGCCGGCCTGCTCGGCGCCGCGCGCCTGCGCCAGCAACTCGGCCGGAGTGAACTCCTCGCTGGACAGGAAATAGCCGATCTTCATGTTTCCCCCTCGCCGTCTGCACCTGGTCGACGAGGCAGGCGGTACCCCGGTGGGTGCCGTCCACACCGGCGGGCGGGCTCAGCGGCGGAATACGGCCCGGATCGCGGCCAGCAGCAGCAGGCCGCCAACCACCACGCCGAGCAGGCGTACGCCGGGGACGTCGGCCGGGCTCGTCGCGTCGGTCAGCAACACGGGATCCATCCCCGCACTGTCCCACGTCCGCGTCCCGGCGCAACTGTAAGGTTTATTGACTATTTCATCGCGCGGTGTGACCATGTCAGCACCGCCGCCGGTGGCGGGCCGCCGGGCGCGGAGGAGACGGGGGGGACGACGACCGCATGAGTGAGCGATTCACCAGCCACGGCGAGGGCGGGACCGCATGAGCGCACCGACGGACGACCTGGACCCACTGGCCGCCGCCGTCCTGCAGCCCGGCTTCGTCGGCACCACCCCACCCCCCTGGATCCGCCGCTGGCTCGGCGAAGGGCTCGGCTCGGTGGTGCTCTTCGCCCGCAACGTGGTCGAGCCGGCGCAGCTGGCGGAACTCACCGCCACCCTGCACGCGGAACGCCCGGACGTCATCGTGGCGATCGACGAGGAGGCCGGCGACGTCACCCGGATCGAGTCCGCCCGGGGCAGCAGCCGGCCGGGCAACCTCGCCCTCGGCGCGGTCGACGACCCGGCGCTCACCGAGGAGGTCGCCCGCGACCTCGGCGCCGAACTCGCCGACCTCGGCGTCACCCTCAACTACGCCCCGGACGCCGACGTCAACTCCAACCCGGACAACCCGGTGATCGGGGTACGCGCCTTCGGCGCGGAGCCGGCGCTGGTCGCCCGGCACACCGCCGCCTGGATCCGCGGGTTGCAGTCCGGCGGCGTCGCCGCCTGCGCCAAGCACTTCCCCGGCCACGGCGACACCCGGGTCGACTCGCATCACGACCTGCCCCGGATCACCGCCGACCGGGCCCGGCTGGACGCCGTCGAGCTGGCCCCGTTCCGCGCCGCCGTCGCCGCCGGCGTGCAGGCGGTGATGACCGGCCACCTGCTGGTGCCGGCGCTGGACCCGGAGCTGCCGGCCACCCTCAGCGGCCCGATCCTGAGCGGGCTGCTCCGTGACCAGCTGGGCTTCTCCGGGGTGGTGGTGACCGACGCGGTCGAGATGCGGGCGGTCGCCGACCGGTACGGCTTCGCCGGCGCGGCGGTCCGGGCCCTCGCGGCCGGCGCGGACGCGATCTGCATCGGCGGGGAGCGGGCCGACGAGGAGTCCGCCCGGCAGCTGCGGGACGCGATCGTCGCCGCGGTCATCGCCGGCGAGCTGCCCGAGGAGCGGCTCGCCGAGGCGGCCAAGCGGGTGGGCCAGCTTGCCGCCTGGACCGTCGCCGCCCGCGCGCACCGCCCGCACCGGGCCGGCATTCCGGCCGACGGCTCCCCGGTCGGGCTGGCCGCCGCCCGCCGCGCGCTACGGGTCACCACCGCGCCGGCCGGCGCGCCGGCGCTGCCGCTGACCGGCCCGGTGCACGTGGTGGAGTTCGAGCCGCCGCGCAACATCGCGATCGGGCCGGAAACCCCGTGGGGCCTCGCCGTGCCGCTGGCCGACCTGCTCCCCGGCACCACCACCGCCCGCTACGCCGAGACCGGCGTCCCCGCCGACCCGACCGCCGGCGCCGCCGGCCGCCCGGTGGTGCTGGTGGTCCGGGACCTGCACCGGCACGACTGGATGCGGGCGGCGGTGGCGCGAGCCCTGGCCGCCCGTCCCGACGCGGTCGTGGTCGAGCTGGGCGTGCCCGCCCTGGTCGCCGGCGCGGTGCACATCGCCACCCACGGCGCCACCCGGGCCGCCGCCCACGCCGCCGCCGGGCACCTCACCGGCCGGTGACCACGCCCAGGGCGTCAGGGCTGGGCGGTGACCATGTCGGCGTACTCGGGGTGGCGGTCGATGAACGCGGCCACGAAGGGGCAGCGGGGCACCACCCGGGTGCCCCGCTCGCGCAGCTGGTCGAGGGTGGCCCGGATCAGGGCCGAGCCCACGCCCATGTTCTGGAACTTCGGGTCCACCTCGGTGTGGGTGAAGACCAACACCTCGCCGCGGGGCAGGTACGCGGTGAACCCGGCCAGCGCGTCGTCGACCAGGATCTCGAAACGGTTCTTGGCGGGATTGTCCTCGACCAGGGTGCTCACCCGGCCATTCTGCCCCGCCGCCGGCCACCCGTGGACGACACCGCCCGGACACCGGCCCCACACCGCATCGATGATCACCGGCCGGTGCCGGCGTCGCGGCCGTCTCGTACCCTTGGCCGCGTGACGAACCGACCCGTTGACTCCCCGCTGACCCCCACCCGCCGGGCCGCCGGCCTCCTGGCCGGCCTGGCGCTCGGCGTCGCCGTGCTCGCCGGCTGCAGCTCCGAGGGCGCCTCCACCGACTGCGGGCTCGACGCCTGCACGGTCACCTTCGACCGGGGCGTGGAGGCGAGCGCCACCATCCTCGGCGTCGAGGCCAAGCTGATCGGCGCGCAGGGCGACCAGGTCACCGTCGAGGTGGCTGGGGAGCAGCTCTCGCTCACCGTCGGCCAGCAGGCCGCCGACGTCGGTGGTCTCGCGGTCACCCTGGACAGCGTCACCGACCAGGAGGTCAAGATCCGCGTTGCGCGGAATCCCGGCAGCTGACGCCCGTACGGGCGGCGGTGGACGACGTTCGGAGCTCTTCGCGTCCGGAGACTGAGGCCATGGCTCTCACCCGGAACGCCGAAGCCACCGCCGCCCGCACGGCGAACAGCCGGTGGCTCGAACCACTCGCCCGGTCCGGCTTCGTCGGCTACGGCATCGCCGGGCTGCTGGTCGTGGCGGCCGCGGTGAACTACGACCCGGAGCAGGCCCGCGGCCTGGACGCCACGCTGCCCGCGCAGACCCACGGGCAGCTCACCGTGGTGGCCCTCGGCATCGCCGCCTTCGGTCTCTTCTGTCTCCTCCAGTACCGCAAGGTCTGAGCTGGCCGATTCCGGAGACGCCGGGCAGGATTGGCCCCCTGCCCGACGCACCCCCGCCAGGAGGAGAGAAGTGCAGAGCTACCTCGGGACGATCGTCGCCGCGCTCGTCGCGGCGGCGACCGCCGTGTTCGTGGTCGAGGTCGCGCACCGGGTCATCCGGCGGCTCGGCCGACACTCGCAGCTGATGACGGAGCTCACCGAGCACGCCCACCGCTCGTTCCAGGTCGCCGCGACCGTCCTCGCCGTCCAGTTCGCCGTGCGGTTCAGCACCGGATACGCCGTCGGCATGCCGTGGCGGCGGGTGCTGCTGCACCTGCTGGTGCTCGCCGTGATCGCGAGCGTGGCCTGGCTCGTCGCCTCGCTGCTGGTGGTGGTCGAGGACACCGCCCTGGCCCGGTTCCGGGTCGACGTGCCGGACAACCGGCACGCCCGGCGGGTGCGCACCCAGGTGGTGATGCTGCGCCGGCTGACCATCGCGGTGATCGTCGTCCTCACGGTCGGCGTGATGCTGATGACCTTTCCCGCCGTGCGCGGCATCGGCGCGGGCGTGCTGACCAGCGCCGGTGTCGTCGGTGTGGTGGCCGCGCTGGCCGCGCAGAGCGTGCTCGGCAACGTCTTCGCCGGTCTCCAGCTCGCCTTCAGCGACGCGGTACGCCTCGGCGACGTGGTCGTCGTCGAGGGCGAGTGGGGCCGGATCGAGGAGCTGACGCTCAGCTACGTGGTGGTCCAGATCTGGGACGACCGGCGGCTGATCCTGCCCACCTCGTACTTCACCACCAAGCCCTTCCAGAACTGGACCCGCACCGAGGCGGCGGTGCTGGGCACCGCGGAGTTCGACGTCGACTGGGCGATCCCGGTGCAGGCCATGCGGGAGGAGCTGCGCCGCCGGGTGGAGAGCAGCGAGCTGTGGGACGGCCGGGTCTGCGTGCTCCAGGTGACCGACGCGACCGGCGGCATGATCCGGGTACGGGCCCTGGTCAGCGCGGCCGACGCCGGCAGCCTGTGGGACCTGCGCTGCCTGGTCCGCGAGCACCTGGTGGCCTGGGTCCGGGACCAGCGCCCGACCGCGATGCCGCGGATGCGCGCCGAGATCGGCGACGCCGGCAGCAACCTGCCCTGGCAGTGGGTCCAGCCCCGGCGGCCGGCACGGCGCACCGACGGCGAGCTGCCCGACGACGCCCGCCTCTTCGGGGGCAGCGACGACGGCGACGCCCGCAGCGAGGCCTTCGTCGGCCCCGACGAACCCGCCGAGTCACGCCGCTGACCCGCACCCCCGGAGCCCCTGGCCGCCCCGGCGACCGGGGGCTTCCGCGTTCCCGGTGGT
>NZ_POUB01000224.1 GCF_003236335.1 Micromonospora deserti | reverse complement strand
GGGTTGAGGTTACTGCTTCCTCCGGCGGGGGCCAGACGACTCCAGGATGGAGTTGCCGAACGCTTCCGGGTCCGTGGGTGGTTGGGGTGAGATGCCATCCCGCCAGCCACCGACCCAGGCAAGCCGAGCAGACCAGGGGCCAGGGTGACAAGGTCGTACGTCCAGTAGGGCGCTCCACCTTGTCACCCTGGCCCCTGGCCCGCTCCACGGTGTGTGGGTCGGCGGCAGACGGGATGGCGCAATGGATGTGGTGGTGCTGGCAGCGCCCTGTCATCATCAGGGAATGTCCGGCGCTGAATTGTACTCTGCGAGCACCTTTCGACTGAAGGTCGCGAACGATCTTGAAATACGCCCGATCATTCATTTTGAGCCAGAAGAATACCAGGTTTCTCCGGAAGACTTTGTTTACGACTTCCGTGGAGCTGAGTGGCTAAAACTCTGCGAGATTATGCCGGCGATCCGCGAGCTCGGCACTCCGCGGATCGGGGGAGAGTCGCTGAATCGATTTTCTCGATTTGCGACTCCTGAGGAGTATTCGGACGCGCTTGTAGCAAGCATTGCGGTCGAGACTAGCGCCCAGCTCTTCCGCGTAGGCGAAGATGTGATTGGCCGAATCGTGCTGGAGTATCTGATTTATGGACTGACGGAATCCATGGAGGATGAAGAATTTGAATTCAGGATCGCCGGCATGTTGGACAGATGGGGGTTTTCGATACTCTCTCATCTTCCAGCGGGCGAGGGGTGGTCGGTGGCCCTGCATATCCCCGGGGATTACCTGACGCTTGCTGACCTCTCGCGATTTGTGGACGAGCTTTGCACTGTTGCATTCATACCGGTACCCGTAGGGGGGGATCTTCGGAGCCGGCAGATCGCTCGTGGACTCTTGCTGGCCGGCAGGCCGGAGGCGCTTGTCGGAATGGCCGAGTGCGCTTGGATGGACGCGAAGAGTCAGGGATACGACCTAGATTCTGAGATCGGACGTATCGAGCTGGCCCGAGACGTAGCGCGCTTTGCGAACTCTGAGGCTGGTGGATTTGTGGCTCTTGGGTTACGTACTCGGAGACGGGGAGGTAGGGACGTCATTGTAAAGACATCACTTCTGGAGCCAGATGATCGAACTCCAGAGCGGTATAGGAGTGTAATCGATGCGCGGGTGTATCCGGCTGTCAGGGGACTCTTTATTGAGCAGATACTCGTGGGGGATCGGGCAGCCATCATAATTGATGTGCCATCCCAGGCGGAGCATGATAAGCCCTTCCTTGTCCACGGTGCAATCGTGGAGGGAAGGGCTGAAGGTTCCTTTATATCGATTGTTCGACGCAGAGGTGAAGAGTCAATCAACATTGCCCCTGCTGCAATTCATGCAATGCTTGTTTCGGGTCGGCGGGCTTTGGAAGGATCGGCTGCTGAGACCGGCTCCACTTTAGAGCGCTAGCTAGGGATGGCTGCTTGAAGCTGCTGAGCCGGGACCGGCTAGCCGGCTAAGGTGCTACGTCAGCAAGAAGTCAGCGAGAGGTCTGGCAGCGCCTGCCACTAAGCGGCCTGCAACGCTGCTCAGCCAGGAGCCAACGGCAACAGAAGGCACGGGTTGACCGGTTATGGCAGACGAGATTGACGTTCACACCGAAGAGGTCACTGGTTCGATCCCAGTATCGCCCACCATAGGTAGCAGTGCGCGAACCGCATCAGCGGATCGTATTTGATCAAGGGCTGGGCCTTCTAGGTCCGGCCCTTGTCTGTCTGTGGCGACGGGGATCTTGAAGATCGGCGTGAGGCTGTCGTCGGAGTTGATGACGATTTCGTGGATCAGGGCTTCGAAGAGGGCTTTCCTGGCGATGTGGTTGCCGTGGTCTAGGACATCGCGGATACGAGCGTGGATTTTGGCAGGTCGGCCGGCGTTGGTGCGGCGGGTGGCTGGTCGAGTTCGAGTTGTGCCTTGCGGGCGCGTAGCTGTCGAGACTGGTCTCGAAGGGCGGCCAACCGCGTTCTGAAGGTCCGGAGCAAACGGGTATCCACGCGCCGACGATAGGCCAGCCATCGGAAAACCCGATATCAGCCATGAATATCCATCGTTTGTCTCGATGGGTGGCAGCTGGCAGAGTGGCCGGCGTGACCACAGAAACCCACACCGAGGTGCTGCGTTACTCCGCCTTCAGCGCGCACCCCGAAGGCGGCAACCCAGCCGGTGTCGTGCTCGACGCATCGACGCTCAACGAGGTACGCATGCGCGCGGTCGCCGCGGAGGTCGGCTATTCGGAGACCGCGTTCGTCACCGCCGGCGATGCTGGGCAACGCCGGTTCTCACTGCGCTACTTCAGTCCCCTCGCCGAGGTGGCGTTCTGCGGCCACGCCACGGTCGCCACGGCTGTCGCCCTGGCCGAGCGCGGCGGCCCGGGCGAACTGGTCTTCGACACCGCCGTGGGCGAGGTCCCGGTCGTCACCGTCCGCGATGCCGATGGGCTCATTCAAGCCGCGCTCATCAGCGTCGCCACCCACTCCCGCCCGGCCGAGGACGCGGAGCTGGACGCGGCGCTCACCGCACTGAACTGGCGGCGAACTGACCTCGATACGGCGCTGCCGCCGCACGTCGCCTTCGCCGGCAACCACCATCTGGTGTTGGCAGCCGGCAGCCGGCACCGATTGGCAGACCTCGCGTACGACTTCGACGCCCTTGCCGGGGTGATGCAGCGTTACGGTTACACGACCGTGCACCTGGTGTGGCGCCAGAGCCCGAACACCTTCCACGCCCGCGACCCGTTCCCGATCGGCGGCATCGTCGAAGACCCCGCTACCGGCGCGGCCGCAGCCGCATTCGGCGGCTACCTTCGTCAGCTCGGCCTGGTGTCGGAGGCCACCAGTATCGTCATTCACCAGGGCGTGGACATGGGCCGCCCCAGTGAGCTGCTCGTCGGAATCGACCCTGTCGACCCCCGCGTACGCGTGACCGGCCACGCCGTGCGGATCGTCGCCTGACCCGGCCGGCCGGTGGACAACCGGTCAGCTGGGCTTCGGGGACTACGAACGGATGCTGTGGTGGCGGGAACGCGAGCGGGCACCGCACTACCCACAGGATGTGCCTGCGGGGCCGCGGAGTAGCTCCAGGAAAGCGTCGAGTTGTGTGGTGAGGGTCTGGGCGGTTTCCAGGTCGGGCATGAGAGTCGCGGTGATCTGCGCCCCGAGCAGCGCGGTGAGCAGGTGTCCGACGATGTCCTCGTCCGGGATCGGGGTGCGCACCTCCCCGGCGTCGCGGGCTTCGCTGAGGTGGCGCTGCAGTTGTGTGCGCCACTCGCGCATGGCGCGCTCGTGCCGCGCGGCGAGGTGGGCCGTGGTGAGCGCCTTGTGCCAGAAGGGCAGGACGACCCGGGCCTCGTCCCGGGTCGTCTCGTCCAGCGGCAGGATCTCCCGGCAGTAGGCGCGCAGGGCCGCCAGGCCGTGCTTGCCGGCGGTGGCGGCGACCATGCGGCGGCCGGTCTGGACGTAGATGTGGTCGAAGGCGGCGGCGAGCAGGTCGTCCTTGGTCGCGAAGTACGGTTTGAGCGCGCCGTTGGCGAAGCCGGCTTCGGCGGCGATCGCCGCCATGGTGGCGGAGTCCCACCCGGTGCGGGCGATCGTGCGCCACGCTGCCTCGATGATCTCCACCCGGCGTTGGTCGTGGTCGACGACCTTCGGCACGGCTGTCCCCCTCCCGACCCGCCGCCGCTACCCCTGGCTGTCCCCGAGCAGGTCGAGAACCTGCTGGTGCAGCGAGGGTATGTGCTGCTCGGTTTCGGGCTTCATCAGCACACTGCGCAGGATCCGGCCGTGCGGTACGTCGGCGACCAGCCGGTGTCCACGCGCGGCCAGGGCGGCGGCGTCGACGCTGTAGGTGGCCACGAACAGCGACTGCGCCGGGGGCAGCTGCATGCCTCTGGCCAGCAGGTGAGCGCTGGCGCGGTCCACTTGCGACAACCGGTCCCGGGTCGGGTAGTAGGTGAGAATGTCGAGCTGCGGGTGCTGGTACAGGCTCAGTTGCTCGCTGGCGGCGATGTGCCGCGACCAGGCCAGCGCGGCGCGCCGGCCGGGGCGCAGCACCGCGCCCAGTCCCTCCGGCGTCAGCGGCAGCAGCCGCAGTGTCAACCACAGGGCGGCGGCTGCCGCGCCCGCCCGCGAGCACTCTAGGGAGATCTCGCCCAGGTGCAGCTCGTCCGAGGTGAAGTAGGTGTAGGGCGAGTCGTGTAGGTAGTGCCTCGCCACACCGGGGTCCTTGAACAGCACCGCGCCGCAGCCGTAGGGCTGCAGGCCGTGCTTGTGCGGGTCGATGACGACCGAGTCGCAGTCAGCGATGGCGGTGAAGGGTGCGGCGGCCACGCCATCGGCGCCGTCGTCGGCGATCAGGCGGAAGAACCCGCCGTAGGCGGCGTCGACGTGCACCCGTGCCCCGTAGCGCCGGCACAGCGCGACGATCTGGTGGACGGGGTCGACCGCGCCCAGCCCGGTGGTGCCCGTGGTGGCCACCACGGTGCCGACCGCTCCGGTACGCAGCAGTTCCTTGAGGGCCTGCAGGTCCATCGTGCCGTCAGCCACCGTGCGCACCGCCCTGCCGTCCACGCCCAGCAGCCGGCACATCCGGGCGTGCGTGTAGTGCGCGTCGGCGCTGTAGGCCACCACCTTGCCCGGGTGGGTCTCACGGGCTACGAACAGCGCCTCGAGGTTGGCGATGGTGCCGCTGCTGGTCAGGTGTCCCAGGTGCTGGTCGAAGCCGAACATGGCTGCCAGCTGGGACACCACCTCCTTCTCCATCCGCGCCGTCGCGGGGCCGCCGTCCAGGGCGTGGTTGTTCGGGTTGACCAACATCGCGGTGACGTAGCCGATGACCGCTACCGGGTGTGGCGGCTTCAACATCTGCCCGATGTAGCGGGGGTGGAAGAACGGATAGTTCTCCCGCAACCGGGTGCGCAGTTCGTCGGCGGCCCGCTCCAGCGCGCCGACCTCGACGTCCAGGGACGGGTGCGGGCTGAAGTCGCCGTACTCGTCCATCCAGCCAGCCATCTCCGCGACGGCGGCCTGCAGTTGCTCGCCGAGCTCCGCGGCGCCGGCCGGGCCGCTGCGCAGCAGCCGGGATGCGGTCTGTGATGCCGTCACCACGTCGCCTCTCCTCCTGGTTCACGCTCACCGTCGCCACGCCGGGATCAGGGGGAGGCGCCGAGGACCCGTTTTTCTATGCCCGTAGAAAATACTGCCGACCCCCTCCTGGCGTCAACGCGCACCCGGTCGACCCCGGAGAAACGCTCCGGCGGGGTGTCGCCATCGCCGGCCAGGCGTCCGGGCATCATCGGAGCATTGGATGCCGAGATCCGAGGAGTGTCGCCGCCGTGGAGGAGAATCCCGAAATTTCTACCGCGAAGGAGGCCGCGGACCATGAGCTGATCCTGGCTTTCGGCCGGCTGCAGGGGGCGGCCAACAGGCTGGAGTACATCCTCGGGCGGGCGGTCGAACAAGAGTGCGGCATCAGCCATCTGATGTTCGAGGTGCTGTTGATCCTGGGAAGGGCGGGCGAGCCCGGGCTGTCCATGGGGGCGATCAGCCGGGAGCAGGTGCTCACCACGGGGGGCGTCACCCGGCTGGTCGATCGGATGGAGGCCGCCGGACTGGTGGAGCGCACCGAAGATCCAGGCGACCGGCGCGGCCGGCTGGTGCGCCTGACTCCGCTGGGCGAGGAGACCGTCGTACGCGCCTCCAATCTGCACTTGGAGAACATCAAGCGGCACTTCCTCGAACCGCTTCCCGACTCCCACCGCGAGCGCTTCATGGAAGACCTGCGGATTCTGAGCCACGCGGCCCGGGACGTGCTGCCCCGCCTTCGCTGACGCCAGAGCGACCCAGATCACACCACCCAGGACCAGCGACAGAAATACCTGATGTGGAAGACTCTGTTTAGTCAGGTAGATGCTCGCGCCGGGCGAGCGCCGGACAACCAGGGGTCTCCATGAAGCTCTGCTACGTCTTCGACGCGTACTGCGGCTGGTCGCACGGGTTCTCCACCACCCTGTCGCAGGTCGCGGCGAGACATCCGGACCTGCCGGTGGAGGTCGTCTCGGGCGGCCTGTTCACCGGCGCGCGCCGGCAACCCATCCGCGCCTTCGGGTACGTGCAGAACGCGAACGCGAAGATCAGCGAGCGGACCGGCGCCGAGTTCGGCGACGGCTACCAGCGGCTGATCGCCGACGGCTCGTTCGTGATGGACTCCGAGGCCGCCGCCCGCGGCATGGCCGCCCTGCGGCAAGCCGCCCCCGACCGGGCGGTCGAGCTGGCCGTGGCGCTGCAGCGCGCCTTCTTCGTCGGCGGACACAGCCTGTCCACGTCGGACACCTACCGCAGGGTCGCCCAAGCCGCCGGACTCGACGCCGACGCGGTCGTCGCCGCATTCCAGGCGCCTGCCGCGCAGGCAGCCGCCAAGGCCGACTTCCGCCGCGCCGCCGAGCTGGGTGTCGACGCGTACCCGACGCTGCTCGCCATCGTGGGCGACCGGGTCATCCCCCTGGTCCGGGGACACGCCGCCGCCGACCAGGTCGACCAGCGCTTGGCCGCCATAACGACCGGCTCACCGCGCTGACCGGATCCACCAGACCATCTCTACTTCACGAGGAGGACTCATGAGCACGCTCGACTTCACCGTTCTCGACCTGGACTTCCCCGCCGGCAGCAAGAACAAGACCGCCACCCTGGTCACCGGGGACTCCGACGCGCTGCTGGTCGACGCCGGGTTCACCCGCGCCGACGGGCACCGGCTGGTCGCCGAGATCCTGGACTCCGGCAAGCGGTTGACCACTGTGTTCATCAGTCACGGGGACCCCGACTTCTACTTCGGCGCGGAGGTGGTGGCCGATGCCTTCCCCGACGCGGCCTTCCTCGCCACCCCGCAGACCATCGCGCACATTCACCACTCGTACGAAGGCAAGCTCAAGGCCTGGGCCGCCCTCGGCGCGAACCTGCCCACCCGGCTGGTCGAGCTGACCCCGCTGAACGGCGACCTCACCTTGGAAGGCCACCGGTTCGAACTGCGCGGCGGGCCGGCCACGCTGCCCGACCGCCACTATCTGTGGCAGGCCGAGCACCGCGCCATCCTCGGCGGCGTCCTGCTCTTCCAGCGCCAGCACGTGTGGGTCGCCGACACCCCGAAGCCCGAGCAGCGCGCCGCCTCCATCGCCCTGCTCGACGAGATGACCGCCCTCGACCCGCAGCTGGTCGTGCCCGGTCACCGGCTGCCCGACGCACCCGCCGACGCCACCGCCATCACCAGCACCCGCGAATACCTGGTCACCTTCGAGGAGGAACTGGCCCGAACCGCCGACGGCGCCGCCCTCACCGAGGCGCTCACCAGCCGCTACCCCGACCACGGCATGCTCATCGCCGCCCAGATCGGTGCCAAGGTCGCCACCGGCGAGATGACGTGGGGGTAACGATGAGCGACTTCACCACCTCCACCGCCCCCGCCGACGTGGTCCGCCGCCAGTACCTCGCCTCCGCCACCGGTGATCTCGAAGCCCTACGTACCACCCTCGCCCCCGACGTGGAGTGGACCGAGATGGCCGGCTTCCCCCTAGCCGGCACGTACCGCACCCCGGCAGGCGTCACCGCCAACGTGATGGAGAAGCTCGCCGCCGGCTGGGACGACTGGATCGTCCACGACGACACCTACGTCGTCGACGGGGAGAAAGTCGTGGTACTGGCCCGCTACACCGCCACCAACAAGGCCACCGGCAAGCCGATCAACGTCCGCGTCGCCCACCACTTCGTCGTACGCGGCGGGCGCATCGTGCGGTTCGAACAGTTCGTCGACACGGCCAAGGTCCGCGACGCCATGACGCCCTGAGGAGCGGCTTCCATGGCCCACAGCAGGTTTCGAGTCAGGCCAGGCGTGCCGGCGTCGCGCAGGTGCCGGTAGACCCCGGCGGCGCCGATGGCATCGAGGTCGGCGGCGGTGTCGATGCCGATGGCCGCGAGCATGCGGGCGCTGGCTGGGCCCAGGTTGCGCGTGCCGTCCATGTCGATGTCCTTAATCCGCCGAGGAGGTCCGGGGTGCTGGCCGCCTCGGTATCGCCAGCGTCGTTGGGCGATGCCTGTACCGTGCCAAAACTCGTGTCGTTGCCGTGAGCTGGCCCGGCCCGTTTCGAGCCGCGTGTACGTCCCGCCGGCTCCGCTGGCGCGGTGATGCTCACCAGCCCGAACGGTCCTTGTTCGACCGTCGGCGCGCCGGCATGATGGGCAGGGACGGATGGAGTTGCGGTGAGCCAAGCCCATGCCATTGCCGCCCCGAGCGCCGCACCGCCCGCGGCGAAGACCGTTCCGACCACCGACCAGCGCCCGTCCGCGTCGCCTCGGCCGGCCAACGGGTCCGAGTTCGGCCGGGTCGCGTTCGAGCGGGCGTTCGCCGACCCGGCCCGGCCCGTCCACGGCGCGGTCCGCGCGTCCGTCGAGGCCGCAACCGGCGTGTCGCTGGCCGGCGTACGGGTGCACACCGGCCCGCACGTGCGGACGGCGGCCCGGGCCGCCCGCGCCGCCGCGTTCACCGTCGGGCGGGACATCGGGATCGCGGTCGGGCCGGGGCAGGCGGTCCCCGACGTGTTACTCACCCACGAGCTGATCCACGCCGCCCAGCAGTCCGGCGACGGGGATGCCGCACCCGACGACGCGGAGGCGCAGGCGCACCACGCCGCGCACGACCTTGACGCGCTTGGGTCGCTGCGCACCACCGGCACGTCGTGCGTCGCGTTCGCGCCCGAGGACTGGCTGCACACGACCCCGGATGTTCGGCACTACGGGTTCACCGAGCTGGTGGACGAGCTGCGCGCCGTCGACGAGTGGCTCAACCGGCAGATCGTGGGCTCGCAGGAGACCGACCGGATGATGGAGGCCAAGGAGGCCCTGCAGGCGGAAATCGCCCGCCGGCAGGCCGCCATCCGGGCCGCCGACCGGCCGCCACCGCGACGCCGTGGTCGCGGCAGGGCGGGGCAGACGCCCGCCCAGCCGGAGCTGCCCGAGCAGACCGAGATGCCGCGCATCCTGCGGGAGCGGAACAGCAGGCAGCTCACCGACCCGGCCGAGATCCGGGCCGAGGTGGACCTGATCACCGCCTGGTTGCAGCGCCCGGACCTGAGCCGGGACACCCGGTGGATCCTGCGGCAGGAGCTCGCGGCGCTGGAGCCCGGCCTCGGCGCGGAACTCGGCCAGGCGAGCGCCCAGCGGCAGCAGCAGCGACTGGCTCGCGCCCTGTCCCCGGCGGCGGGCACGGACCGGTCCGGCGTGCTCGCGAACATCCGGCTGATCGAGTCGATCCGGCCCTACCAGGAGCAGCCGGGCATGGCGTACGTCATGCACGACGGCGAGGTGCTCGTCTTCCCGCAGGAACTCGCCGACCGGGTCCGCGCCGAGGTCACCGCCGCCCTGCAGGAGGCAGCGCGCCGGGCGCGGGACATGAACGACAGCACCGAATACCGCATGCGCGAGCACATGCGACTGAACTATGAGGACCAGTACGTCGTCGGCTTCGTCGTCAGCGTCGTCAGCGGCGAGGAGCCGGTCGACGTCCAGCGGCGCATGCTCGACCCGATGGCGGACTCCAACATCGCGCTCAGCCGCTACCGCAACGCCCAGCGACGCGGCTCGCTGACCGAGATGGCGGACGCCGTCTTCACCGCCGTGGAGAAGGCCGACCAGGCGCAGACCATCGTGCTCGAGGGCATCGACCGGGCGATCGCGGCGGCCGGTTCGATCGTCACCGGGCTGACCATCACCCGGAACCTGGCGTTCGCGGTGGCGCTGTCCATCGGTGCGATCCTCGCCGCCCCGGTGGTCGCGGCCGGCGTCGCCGGGACCGGCGCGACCGGCCTGCTCGCCACCGGCATGACCGCGGTCGGCACCGGGGCCGTCGTCGGCGGCGAGGGCTTCCTGCTCGGGTTCGCCGGTGGGGCGGGCGGTGAGCTGGTCGCCGGCCACGGTGGAGAGGCGGCGCTGCGGACCGGCCTGAGCGAGGGGCGACGGGGCGGCGGG
>NZ_POUB01000223.1 GCF_003236335.1 Micromonospora deserti | reverse complement strand
GGGGTGGCCAGTCTGCTGGGGGCCAGCGGGTCGAGCGGGTCGGCCGGCACCGTGCCGCGCGCCGACTACCGGGCGCTGCCCAGGGTCACCTTCACCGACCCGGAGGTCGGCGCGGTCGGGCTCACCGAGCAGCAGGCCCGGCAGCGGGGCATCAACGTGCAGGTCGGGTTCACCGAGCTGCCGTCGTCGGCGCGGGGCTGGATCCACAAGGTCGGCAACGAGGGTTTCATCAAGGTCGTCGCGGACGCCGACCGGGGGGTGCTGATCGGGGCGACCTCGGTCGGCCCGGCTGGCGGCGAGGTGCTCTCCGGGCTGGTGGTGGCGGTGCACGCGGCCGTTCCGCTCGGCCAGCTGCGGCACATGATCTATGCGTACCCCACGTTCCACCGCGCCATCGAGGTCGCCCTGCGCAACCTGAGGTAGCGATCCTGACGGCGCCGCGGGGGGACCCGGCGGCGCCCGCCGGCTCCGGCGGGTCAGTCCGCGCCGGCGCCGTGCCGGCCGGCGCCGGCGGCGAACCGGGCCGCGCCGGGCAGCGCGTCGGTGGCCAGCGAATGCATGCCGTACGCCAGCTCGGTGGCCAGCGCCGCCGGCTCCGGCAGGCCCGCCGTGGCCAGCACCGACGCCCGGTCGTTGCGCAGGCAGGTCTGCGGGTGCCGGGCGATCTCGGCGGCCAGCCGCTCGGCCGCCGCCCGGGCCTGCCCCGGCGCGACCAGCCGGTTCACCAACCCCATGGCGTACGCCTCCTCGGCCGGCACCGGCCGGCCGGTGAGGATCAGGTCCATCGCCCGGCTCTCGCCGATCAGCCGGGGCAGCCGCACCGTGCCCCCGTCGATCAGCGGCACCCCCCAGCGCCGGCAGAACACCCCGAGCACCGCGTCGGACTCGGCGACCCGCAGGTCGCACCAGAGCGCCAGCTCCAGGCCGCCGGCCACGGCGTACCCGGAGATCGCGGCGATCACCGGCTTGCCCAGCGTCATCCGGGTCGGGCCCATCGGGCCGTCGCCCTCCGCCTCGACCCGGTTGCCGCTCGGCGTGCCGATCGCCTTCAGGTCGGCCCCGGCGCAGAACGTGCCGCCCGCGCCCCAGAGCACGGCCACCGCCGCGGCGGGGTCGGCGTCGAAGGCGCGGAACGCGTCGGCCAACGCCCTGGCGGTCGGCCCGTCGACGGCGTTGCGGGCCGCCGGCCGGTCCAGGATCACCGTGGTTACCGCCGCGGCGCGCTCGACGCGTACCCCCATCGGGACAGCATGCCCGGCGACGGTGCCGCGCGCCAGGGCCGCCCGGTCAGCGGCGGGCCGCGCGGTTCGGCCGGACCAGGGTGGCGCCGAGCGCCGCGCCCACCACGCAGGCCACCCCCACCGCCTGCCACCCGGCCAGCACCTCGCCGAGCAGCAGCAGCCCGACCAGCGCACCGATCGCCGGTTCCAGGCTGAGCAGGACCGCGAAGACCCGGGCCGGCATCCGGCGCAACGCGGACAGCTCCGCCGAGTACGGCAGCACCGACGACAGCAGCGCGACGGCCACGCCCAGCGCCAGCGTCCACGGGTCGAGCAGCGCCCCGCCGCTGCCGGCGACCCCGAGCGGCAGCACGGCCAGCGCGGCCACCGCCATCCCCAGGGCGAGGCCCCGGGTGCCCGGCACCCGCTCGCTGACCGCCTTGCCGAGCAGCACGTAGCCCGCCCAGCCGGCCGCGATCGCGGCGCAGAGCAGCAGGCCGACCGGGTCGACGCCAGCGCCGCCGAACCCGCCGATCAGCAGCACCCCGCCGCCGGCCAGGACCGCCCACGCCACGTCGGTGAGCCGGCGGCTGCCGGCGAGCGAGACCAGCAGCGGCCCGGCGAATCCGATGGTGACGGCGACGCCGAGCGGCACCCGGTGCAGGGCCGCGTAGAAGGCGAGATTCATCAGCGCCAGGGCCAGCCCGAACGCCCCGACCAGCCCGGCGGCACGCCAGCCGAGCCGCAGCCCGGGCCGGGTGAGGGCGAGCAGGATCAGCGCGGCGAAACCGAGCCGCAGGGTTGTGGTGCCGCCCGGGCTGGTGCTGCCGAAGAGCTGCTTGGCGACCGCCGCCCCGACCTGGGTGGAGAGCATGCCGAGCAGCATCAGCAGCGGTGGCGGTACGGCCCGGGGCCGGCCGAGAGCGGCGGTCAGCCTGGCCGGGTGGCCGGCCGGCAGCGGGCGGGAGGCGAGTGCGTACACCCGGACCACGGTGGCCGGGGGCCGCCCGGCCGGCCACCGGTTTTCCGCCCGCCGGTGCTCCGGGCGCTAGCATGCCTGTCGGCACGATCATGTGAGGTGCCCCGCGCGAGCGGGGAGAATCGGGAAGCCGGTGCGAATCCGGCACGGGCCCGCCGCGGTGACCGGGGAGCCACCGTCCACGCGCGACGCGCAGCCACTGGCCCGCCATGGGCTGGGAAGGCGGACGGCAGGCGTCGATCCGGGAGTCCGAAGACCGGCCTCGCGTCCGGTGCCCACGCCTGCGGCGTGGGCCGAGCGCAGCGGGAGCCTGCCTGTGGATCTCTACCACGCCATCCATCGCCGTCGGGACGTACGCGCCCAGTTCACCGGGGCGCCGGTGCCCGAGGAGGCGCTGCACCGGGTGCTGGACGCGGCGCACGCCGCACCCAGCGTCGGCTACTCCCAGCCGTGGGACTTCATCCTGGTCCGCGACCCGGAACTGCGGCGGCGCTTCCACGAGCACGTCCGCGCCGAGCGGGACACCTTCGCGGCCACCCTCGACGGGGCGGCGGCTGAGCGGTTCGCCCGCATCAAGATCGACGGAGTGCTGGAGTCGACCCTGTCGGTGGTGGTCACCTACGACCCGGCCCGGGGCGGGGCCACGGTGCTCGGCCGGCACGCCATCGCCGACACCGGCCTCTACTCGGTCTGCCTGGCCATCCAGAACCTCTGGCTGGCCGCCACCGCCGAAGGGCTCGGCGTCGGCTGGGTGTCGTTCTACCGGGAACCGTGGCTGGCCGGGCTGCTCGGCATCCCGGCCGGCGTCCGCCCGGTGGCCTGGCTCTGCCTCGGGCCGGTCACCCACCTGGAGTCCGTCCCCGACCTGGCCCGGCACGGCTGGCGGCAGCCGCGACCGCTCGCCCACGCGGTGCACAGCGACCGCTGGGGTGCGACCGACGACTGAGTCAGGTCTGATACGTAAGCCGCCCGCCCGGTTCGCCTCCAGCGGGGCCTTCCGCACGTACGGCGGCCGATCCGTCACCTCCGACCGGTTTGCGACCACGCCTGCCGGGAAGTCGGTACCTGTGCGAGCACTGTTGACGAAGATCGAGCAGGCTTCGAGGCTGGACCGGGTCGGCGACCGGTTGCAGCGGGCCGTCCAGGCGACCCTGCGTCCGCAGCGGGTCCGGGACCTGCTGCACGGCGTCCCGCTGGGGCACCCGCTGCACCCGGCGATGGTGCAGGTGCCGGTCGGCGCCTGGATCAGCGCGGCGATCCTGGACCTGCTGCCCGGGCAGCGCCGGGCCGCCACCACGCTGACCGCGGTCGGCACGGCCAGCGCCCTGCCGTCGGCGGTCGCCGGGCTCAACGACTGGGCGGCGCTCTCCCGGGACCAGCGCCGGATCGGCCTGGTGCACGCCGCGTCGAACAGCGTCGGGTTGGCGTTCTACGCCGGTTCGCTGGCGGCGCGGTTCACCGGCCGGCACCGGCTCGGCCGGACGCTCGGCTGGCTCGGGCTCGGTGCCGCGAGCGCCGGGGCGTACCTGGGCGGGCACCTGGCGTACAAGCAGGGCGCGCAGGTCAACCAGAGCATCTCGGAGCTGCACCGGATGAGCGGCGGGTGGCATCCGCTGGCCGACATGGCGGCCCTGCCGCAGCGGCAACTGGTCACCCGTGAGGTCGACGACGTGTCGGTGATCCTCTATCGGCACGGCGACGACGTCACCGTGATGCTGGAGCGCTGCCCGCACCAGAGCGGCCCGCTCGGCCAGGGCGAAGTGCAGGAGATCAACGGGCACGCCTGCGTGGTCTGCCCGTGGCACGGCAGCGCGTTCCGGCTCAACGGCGGCGAGGTGGTGCACGGGCCGTCCGGCAACGACCAGCAGGTGCTGCCGACCCGCGTGCGGGCCGGCGTGCTGGAGACCCGCCTGCCCTGACGCCGCTGCCCCGTCCGGGCCGGCCTGCCCGAGCTGCCGTGCCCCGGTGCCGTCGTCAGTCCCGCCGGTGGCGGCCGGTCGCGGCCGGGCGGCTGCCCGCCTGGACGGCGGCCGGGCGGCGGCGGAGGCCGAGTACCGCCCCGATCTGCGCGCCGACGATGCTCGCCACCGCCAGGACGGCGGAGACCGCCAGCGGGCGGTTCACCCGGTCCGGCTCGCCGGCCCGGGCCGCGCCCACGGTCATCGGCGGCGCCCCGCCGTCCGGCGCCTCGGCCGCCGGAGGCGCCATCCGCTCCGGGACGGACGGCGCGGCCTGCTCTGGCACTTCCGGGCCGCCCTGCTCCGGGCCGCCCTGCTCCGGGGCCGCCGGAACGGCCTGCTCCGGCACGGCCGGGGTGGTCCGGCCCGGGGTGGACGCCGCCGGGCGGGCGACGAGGCGACCGGTGGCGTGCGGGCGGGTACCCCGGTCGCGGGCCTCGTCGGGCAACCGGATCAGTTGCCCGGGGCGGATCCGGTCCGGGTCCGCCAGCCGGTTGAGGGTGGCCAATCTGCGGTAGTCGCCGAACTCGTCCAGGTACCGCTCGGCCACCTCGCCGAGGTAGTCGCCCTTCGCCGCCCGGTAGACCGGTGTCGTGCCGCCGTCCGCCGCCGTGACCAGCGGCGCGGTAGCGCCCGGCGCTGGCGCGTACGCGGGGGTGGCCGCCGCCGTCGCGGCGCTCGCCGCCGGGCTGGCCGCCACGATCAGCGCCACCGACCCGACCAGCGCCGCCGCCACCCGCTGCTGCCGGCTCATCCCCGGCAGCCGGGGCGCCGGGCGGCGCAGCGCCTGCGCGCCGAGCTCGACGAGGACGGAGAGGGCGAACGTCGCCCAGCCGAACCAGCCGGCCAGCGCCAGCGCGCGCAGGAACAGCCGGCCGTCGTCGCGGCTGGTCAGCACCGCGCCCACCTCCGCGATGGTGGGCAGGTGGTCGGGCAGCGGGTTGCCGGCGAGGCCGAGCAGCGCCAGCGGCGCGCCGACCAGCACCCCGCAGAGCACGGCGAGCGCGCCGAACCCGGTGAGGACCCGTCCGGTCCGCCGGACGACGGAACGACTCGATGCGGCCATGGCTGCCTTCCTTCCTACGGTGCCCCGGTCAGCGGCCGCGCGGTCGCCTCACCGGAGACGGTGACGGTGTCGTCGAAACCGAAGAGGCCGAGCAGGGACCGCCGGTAGGTGATCGTGACCCGGACCTGGACGAGGGCCTCGCCGTCGACCACCGGGAAACTGACCGTGTGACCGGTGACGCCGGCCGCCGCGAGGTAGCCGGCGACGGCCCGGCGGGCCTCGGGTTGGTCGATCCGTTTCGGTCCGCCTTCGATGGCGGTGGCCCGGTCGATGGCCTGGCCGCCCGCCCGGGCTGCCTCGGCGGCGAGGTTGTCGGCCCGTTGCAGGGTGCGCAGCTGCCCGGCGCCGTCGAAGGAGAGACCGATGACGGCGAGGACGCCGAGCATCGCCACCGCGAGGAAGACGCTGACCCGACCGGCGTCCCGCCGGTCCACCGCACCGGGGGGTTGGGCGCGGCGGACCGGCGGGCGGCCGCCGGGGACGGCGGTCATCCCCGGCTCCGGTAACGGTCCAGCGGGGAGGTGAAGCTCGCCGACACCCGGTCACCGGCGGGCATCCGGGGCAGGGCGGGCAGCCGCAGATCCCGGTAGGAGACGGTGCAGGCGATTCGGACGGTGACCGTGGCGTCCTGCCCGGGCGGGCTGCGGAACGCCTCGTCGAAGCTGGTGGCCCGGCCGCCCACCGAGCCGCTGAAGGTGACCTCCGGGGTGCCGGCACAGTTCAGCGCGCGCCAGTCGAGTTGCTGGCGAACGGCGTCGCGGGCCCGCGTCCGGGCGTCCCCGGCGTCCCGGGAGATCGACGCCGCGCGGGCCGCGTCGTGGGCGGCGGCCTCGACCGCCTCCGCCGCCACGGCGGTCCGCCCCGCCACCCCGGCCAGCACGATCAGGGCGATGAACGCGGGGGCGAGCACGGCCGCCTCGACGGAGACCGAACCCCGCTCGGTGGCCCGGGTCACGGGACGGTCCACCGTTCCACCGTCCCGTGCGCGGTCTGCCGCACCGGGAAACTGACCCCGGGCACCACCGACAGGGAGCGACCGCGCACGGTGCAGCTCACCTCGGTCGCGTTGGTGACGCAGCTCGGGCCGGGGTCGTCCCAGCCGACCAGCCAGCCGCCGGCGGCGCGGAGGAAGCGGGTGGCGCGAGCCTCCCCGGCACCGTCGGGCGCCTGGTACAGCCGTTGCGCGTTGACCGCGCTCTGCGCCGCGTTCAGCGCCGTCGAGCGGGCCACGAACCAGGCCGCCACCTGGATCGACGCGAAGATCAGCACCAGGATCAGCGGCATCACCACGGCCAGCTCCACCGGGTTTGCGCCCCGATCCCCACCGCCGCCTCGGTAGGTCGCGGGCAGGCGCCGGCCTCGGACGGGGGTGGCCGCCCGGCGGTCGCCGGCGCTCGGGTGTCGGGTCACGGTCGCGGGCTCACGGCGCGGTCGGGACGGCGTTCATCCAGTTCTCGGCCCGGGACTTCACTAGGACGGTGACCGCGAGCGCGGCGGCGACCAGACCGAAGATGATCACCGCGGTGGGTACCGGGCTGTCGCCCCGCTCGCCGTCGCGGCGCAGCTCGGTCAGGCGTGTGGTCGCCACGACGTGCAGGTACGTGAGGACGGACATGGCGTACTCCTTCTCGGGGTCGGTGTCACAGGCGGGCGATGAACGGGTACATGGCGAAGCCGAGCAGGACGAAGACCAGCAGCGCACCAGGGATGTCCAGCCGGCCGGTGACGCCCTCCGCCCGGGCCAGGTTGTCGGTGCGGATCTGGTCGCGCAGCGAGTCGGCGCGGCTGCTCAGGGTCTCGTGCACCTGCGCCCCCTCGCTGCCCGAGGTGCGCATGATCGCGCCGACGTCGCCCAGCTCCGGGATGCCGAGCCGGTCGGCCAACTCACGCAGCTCGTCCCAGGGCGAGTGCATCTGCATCTGGGCGATCCGCAGCGCCTCGGAGATCCGGTCGAAGACCCAGCCGTCGCACACGGCCGCCGCCCGCTCCAGCGACTGCACCGGCCCGTGCGCGGCGCTCAGCTGCAGCGCCACCAGGTCCAGATAGGTGCAGACGGCCTGCCGGAACTCGTCCCGGGCGTCCTCCGCCTTGGCCAGCACGGCCCGGTGCGCGAGCAGGGCGCAGAGCAGCGCCAGGCCGAGGCTGCCGAGCACCGGTACGGCCACCGGCAGCCGGACGCCCACGGCGAGCAGGCTGACGCTGAGCAGCGTCGGCGCGGCGAGCCCGACCAGCGCGGAGAGCAGCAGCGAGAGGGTGTACTGCTCCGGGGTTCGGTCGATCAGGGCGAGCTGCCGGTGCGGTGGCCGCAGCCAGCGGGACAGCCCGGTGAGCCACTCCAGCCGCGGCGGGGCGGGCGCGGCGAGCGGGCCCGTGCCCGGCGGCTGGTGCAGCCGGCGCAGCGCGGGTCCGAGCGCCGGAGCCGCCGGCACCAACTCGCGGACCACCAGGAACAGGCCGAGCCCGATTGTGGCCCCGCCGCAGACCGCGATGGCGAGCTGCCAGTTGAGGATCACGCGATCGCCTCCTGCAGGTCGGGTGGCGGCAGGAAACGCGCCGGCCGCCGCGGCTGGCTCATCGACCGCACCCAGGCCAGCAGGGCGATGAAGGCCGCGCCGAGTACCGCCATCACCAGCTGCCCGAACGGGGTGCCGTAGGGGCGGATGTACTCGGTGTTGAGCAGCCCGTACGCGATGGTGGCCAGGGTCATCCCGGTGAGGAAGCGGACCGCGAACCGGGGCTGGGTACGCTTCGCCTCGACCTCCCGGCGGGTGGCGACCTCAGCCGAGGCCGCGCCGGCGATCGAGGCGAGCACGTCGCCGAGGCGTTCCCCCCGGTCCGTCAGGTGCAGGATCAGCGCCGCCACCACCTGGTCGCAGACCGGGTCGCCGATCTCGTCGGCGAAGGCGAGCAGCGCGGGGCGGGCCAACCAGCCGGCCTGGAGTCGGGCGGCGAGCAGCCGTACCTCCTCCTGGATCTCCTCGGGGGCGGTGGCGACCGTGCCGATGATCGCCTGCTGGAGTCCCTGGCCGGTGGCGGAGACGTCCTTGAGCCGCCGGGTCCACTCGCCGACCGCCTCGATCCGGGCGATCGCGCGCTGCTCGGCCCGGCCGACGGAGAAGAGCCACGGGGCGCCCGGCACCGCCACCGCCACCAGCAGGCCGACCACCGGCAGGCCGGTGACCAGGAAGGCCAGCGCCCCGGCGACCAGCGCGGCGACCAGCAGGGCCTGGTGCGCCCGCTGGTCGCGCGCGGTGGCGCCGGAGCCCTTCCACAGCCGGGCGAGCCCTCGGCCCGCGCCCGGGCCGGGGCCCGGCGGGCGGCGGGTGCCGACCAGCGCCACGACGGCCAGCAGCAGCCCGGCCACGCAGGCCGCGCCGGAGGCCACCGCGACGAGTTCGACGTTCCCGGGCACCGGGGTCACCGCCGGCCCAGCCGGGTCTGCCGGGGCCGCCGCCAGGCTCCCGTGCCGGCCTCGACCCACCGGCTCAGCAGCCGGGCGTCGTAGCCGACCCGGAGCAGTTCGTCGCGGACCCGCTCGGGCAGGTGCCGGGGTACTGCCCGCCCGTCCGGCCCGGGCCCGAACACCTCGGTAGTGGTGATCCGGTTGCCGTCGCCGACCCCGATCACCTCCTCGACGTGCGAGACGAAGCGGTGCTTGCGCCCGCCGATCGCGGTCTCGTCCTCGACGGTGACGTAGACGATCAGGTCGAGAGCGTTGCCGGCCATCCGGCGGGCCTGGTCGACGGTCATCTCCCGGCCGTGGGCCAGCGCCAGCTCGATGATCCGCTCGCTCACCCCGGCGGGGTTACGCGCGTGGATGGTGCACATCGAGCCCCGGCTGGTCGTCATCGCCTGGAGCATCGGCACGATCTCCCGGGAGCGAACCTCGCCGACGATGATCCGCAGCACGCCCATCCGCAGCGAGACGGGGATCAGGTCGGCGATGCTCACCTCGCCGGCGGGGCGGCCGTCCGGTCCGCGCTCGCCGTGCCCCTCCCGGGCCTCGAAGCTCATCACCGCCCGGTGCCGCAGCCGCCGGCGGGCCGGCAGCAGCTCCCGGCTCTCCTCCAGCAGCACGTACGGTTCGTCGGCCGGGATCTCGGCCATCAGGGCCCGGATCACGGTGGTCTTCCCGGCCCCGGCCAGTCCGGCGACCATGATGTTCAGCCCGGCCCGCATCGAGGCGCGGAGGAAGTCGCGCAGCAGCGGGTCGATCATCTCGTCCAGGTCGGCCCGGCCGCCGGCGAGGTCGTCCAGGCTCACGTCGAGGGTGTTGTGCTTGCGGATCACCGCGTACGGGCGGTGGCTGACCAGGAACACGGCGGCGAGCCGGCTGCCGTCGGGCAGTTGCAGGTCGAGGGTGGGCTTGGACGTGGACAGCGAGCGTTCGGTGGCCCCGGCCCGCCGGGCGGCCGCCTGGAGGATCTCCACCAGCTCGTCGTCGCTGTCGGCGATCGGCTCGGCCCACTCGACGCCGCCGCCGTGCCGGGTGATGCGCACCTGGTCGCAGCCGAGGATGTGCACCTCCTCGATGGTCTCGTCGACCAGCAGGGTCTGTAGCCGGCCGAGCCCGGCCAGTTCGGCGGTCACCTGGTCGAGCAGCAGCCGCTCCTCGCCGGCCGCCATCGGGGTGCCGGCCCGGCGGACCGTGTCGGCGTACCCGGCGACCACCGCCACGGCGAGCCGGGCCCGCTCGACGTCCTCCTCGTCGGGGGTGAACTCCCGCCCGCGCTGCCAGCCGGTGAGCCGTTCGCTGAGTTCCCGGCGCAGCTCGCGGACCACCTGGAAGTCGATCCGGGGGCGGGGCGGCGGTTCGGGCGGCGGCGCGGTGACCGGCGCCGCCGCCCGAAC